>CAMOSH010000113.1 GCA_946624575.1 uncultured Verrucomicrobiota bacterium | reverse complement strand
CCATCGAAGGCACCAGCAATTTGTAGTTGCCGGTCATCTCGCCGATCATCAGGATCATCGAGATGGGCGTCTTTGCCGCGCAGCCGAAAAACGCGACCATGCCAACCAGCACGAACGAACCCGGATTCACGCCCCAGCTTGGGAGCAGCGCGGAGAATACCATGCCCACGGCGCCGCCAAGCGCCCCGCCGCAGACGAGCGCGGGTCCGAATATGCCTCCAGATCCCCCGGATCCGACGGAGAATGCCGTCGTTGCGGTCTTGGCGAAGAACACCCCAACCAGCAGCGCGAACGCCGGCGCATTGGTCACGACGGAGCAGGCGTCGTCGAAGCGGAGCGCCTCCTGGATCGTTCCGTAGCCCGATCCGAGCGCTGGCAGGAACGCGCATCCAACGATGCCGGTGAGCAGTCCGCCAAGCGCGGGGCGCAGCGCCACCGGTATGCGCCGCAGTCGCGAAAAGCGCTCGTGCGCCGTCCAGAACATCCAGGTGTAGAATTTCGCGCCGTGCGCCAGGATCAGCGCCAGCACGATGTAGAGCAGCAGCATGTGCGGCCGTCCGAATGCGTTATCCGGAGTGTCGAAGAGCGGGTTGAAGCCGAAGACGCGCGAGTAGAGCGTGTAGCTCGTCACGGAGGCCACAATCGCCGGCACCAGCACTTCGTACTCCAGGTCCAGGTCTCGGTAGAGCAGCTCCGCCGCGAATAGCGCGCCCGCCAGCGGCGCGTGGAAAAGCGCTCCGACGCCCGCTCCCATGCCGGCCGCCATCAGCTTGCGCCGCGAGGCGATCGGCAGCCGCAGCAGCGAGGCTATGAGCGATCCTATGCCGGCTCCGATCTGCGTGATCGGGCCTTCGCATCCCGCGGAGCCGCCGGTGCCGATCAGCAGCGTCGTCGCGAGCGCCTTGACGGGTATCGCGACTGGGCGGACGCGTCCGCCGCGGAAGTGGTACGCCTCAATGGCGGCGTCGGTTCCGTGCCCGGCGGCTTCAGGGGCGAATTTCTGCACGAAAATCCCGGAGACCAGTCCTCCGAACGCCGGCAGGAACAGCAGCGCCAGCCGCCGCACCGCGCCACCGGTTTCCGGAAGCGGCAGGGGATGCGGCTCGTGCGCCGCGCCGGCCGGCATGTATCCCCCGACGCAGCCCAGGAACGTCCAGTCGAAGAATTGCAGCAGTGTGGACAGCAGGACCGCGCCCAGGCCGGCGCAAATGCCCACGGCCGTGGCGAGAACGAGTGTTCGCGCGATGCCAAGGCCGCGATCGTCTGGCGCGGTGCGAAGCAGGCGGAAAAGGGCGGAAATCCTGCGACGGCGTTTGTTCATTTTTCAGTCTGTCTGGAAATCGTGGAGTCTGCCGCAGGCGTCGGGTCGGGCAGGGGAGGGCGCCTGCGGGCGAAAAGTCAGAGCGCGTCCGCGCGGCGCGCCGCTTCGTCGGCGCCCGGCCATCCGGACGCCGCCAGCCGCCTGAGCACGGTGCGGGCCTCGGCGGTGCGTCCCGTGGCGCGGAGCGCGTCCGCGACCGCGAACGTGGAACGCGAGTACCAGACGGCGTCGGCTACGGAAGGGGAGCGTTCAAAGGGAAGCATCACGTCGCGCCAGTGGCGTTCGATTGCGTCTGCCGTGCGGCCGAGCATCTCCAGGCAACGGCATTCTTTGAACGCCGCTTCCAGCGTGATGCCGGCGGTCGCGGCGCCGCGCGCGTCGCGCACCGCTCTGTATGCGGCAAGCGCGTCGGCGGCTTTTTCGGGCGTCCCGGAAACTGCGGCGAATATGCAGTCTGCCCGGCGGAGCAGCGCCCTGGCCGCAAGTTCGTCCGACGCCGCGGGGTGCAGCGAGACGCGGTCGAACGCCTCTTCCGCTTCCGCGAAGCGCAGCATCCGGAAAAGCGCCTCTCCTTCGATCATGCGCACTGCCGGAAGATCGGGGTCTGCCGGAAATTCCCCGGCGAACGAGGCGGCGGCCGCGGCGGCCGCCATGTCGTCGCCTGCACGGTACAGCGCCAGCGCGCGGAATCTCAGTGCGTAGGGTGTCCGTGCCGTGTCCGGCCAGCGTTTCGCGAAGTCGGCGAAAAGCCCTGCGGCTGCTGCCCAGTCGCCATCGTCGAAGGCGCGCGCGGCCCGCCAGAACACGGCGTCCGGCATCCAGCGCGATTTTGGGAACTTGTTCGTGAACACATGCCAGGCGCCGAGCGCCTCGTCGTTTCGTCCGAGCGCGAGATACGCGGCCGGTAGCAGGACCGAGGCCTGCTCCGAGGCGTCGCCGCCATCTGGCGTCCCGGCCGCCACCAGCAGCGCTTCCAGCGCCTCTTCGTTCTGCCCGCGGCTTTGCAGAAGCTGCGCCTGGGCGAGCGCGGCCGCGGTCTGCACCGTCGCTGCGGCCTCTTCCCCGAGCGCCGTCGCCGCCGCCGCCGCCGAACCAGCGTAGTCGCCCGCGCGGAAGAGGGCTTCTGCAGCCTTGGGGCTTTCCGGATGCTTTTCCGCCATCTCCAGCAGCGACGCGTCGGCTTCGGCAGGGTTGGTTTTCCTGGTGCATTCCGCGGCAAGCAGTTTTGCGGCGACTTCAATGTCGGTTGCGGGGCCGGATGCCAAAAGCCTTTCGATCGTCGCGGCGGCCGCGTCGGCGCGCCCGGAGGCGAAAAATTCGCCGGCCTGCCCAAGAAGCGCCTGGTGCGCGGCGGCTTCGTCACCGGCGGACTGCGCGGTCTCCGCGGCGCGTGCGAACGCGGCCGCGGATTCCGGATGCCGACCGAGCGCGGAAAGCGCTGCCGCCCTGATCGACTGCGCCGCGCTTTCCGCTGCCGCGTCGGTGTCGGCGGCGACGCTTGTGTCGCAGAGCGCGAGCGCGAGTTCCGCCGCGCCGCCCGCGAGTAGCGCCGTCGCGGCGTCGCGGATCGCGGTTGCGAGTCCGGGGTTTGAAGGTGCGTCCGCCGTGAGGCGACGCGCGAGTTCCGGTATTTCGGCGGAGTCCGCCGCCGACGCCGGGGGCGTCGCGGCGAGCAGGCGCAGAAGCACCGCGCCGCATTCGACTTTCAGGTCCGGAGTGAGCGGCGCCGCGCTGTCGAACGCCTGCCGCGCTGATGCAATCGCCTCGGGCGGCGGCGGGTCGGGGGAAGCCGCGTCCGCAAGCAGCGCCGCCCTGGTCGCGAGCGCCAGAGCCTTGAGTTCAGGCGGGAAGGGTTCCGGCTCGGCATCGGCGGAATTTCCGTTTTCAAGCGCGGAATATTCCTCCAGTGCCTGGAGTGCGGTCTCCTTGTCCGCTCCGGAAATTGCGCAAAGCCGCAGCGTCGCGAGCGCCCGCATGCGTCTGGGCGCGTTTTCGTCGGCGACGAGTTTTTTTAGCAGCGCCGTGGCTTCGTCCCTTTTCCCGGAGGCTGCGAGTAGTCGCGAAAGTTCGAGCGCCAGCGCCGGATCGCCCCCGTCCCGCGCGGCCCGTTCAAGCGCGACCGCCGCCTCGGCGTTGCGGCCGACGGCCGAAAGCGCGTGCGCCAGGTCGCGCGCGACGTCGCCTGTCGTCACTCCGGGCGGAAGCGCCGCCTGCGGAGAGTCGGCGAGCTTGGCCAGGACTCTTGCGGCTTCGGAATGCCTGTGCAACGCGGACAGGGCTCGCGCACGGAGCCAGGAGAGCGCCGGTGGCGGGTCCTTTGAAAGCGAATGCGAGTCGAGCCACTCCAGGCGCGTCTGCGGTGGCTCCAGTCGCTCCAGCGCCGAGCCGGCGAAGTAGAGCGCGTCGGCGCGATCGCTTTCCGTGCAGTCCGCGGCGGCCATGGCGTTGGTGGCCGCCGTCCAGGCAAGCGACGGCAGTCCGTCGCGCAACGCGGCTTCGGCCAGGGCGCGGCTTTCGCTCGCGCTTTGCGCCGTCGCCGCGACTGTTGTCGCGGCGGTGGCGGCAACCGCCGCCAGTGCCGCGGCGGTCTTATGCATCGAATCCGAAGAATCTGGCCGCGTTGTCGTGGCAGACCGCCGTCACGAGCGATCCAACGAGTTCCGTGTCGTCGGGCAGAAGCCCCTTTTCCATGTCGCGCCCGAGCAGGTCGCAGAGTATGCGCCGGAAATATTCGTGGCGCGTGTATGACAGGAACGAGCGGCTGTCCGTGAGCATTCCCACGAAGCGGTGCAGCATCCCCAGCTGCGAAACCGCTTCGAGCTGGCGCAGCATGCCGTCCATCTGGTCGTTGAACCACCATCCGGATCCGACCTGTATCTTGCCCGCAGTCGGTCCGCGCTGGAAGTTTCCGGCCATGGCGACGAGCAGTTCGTTGTCGCGCGGGTTGAGCGAGTAGAGAATCGTGCGCGGCAGTTTGTCGCGGCGGTCGAGTTCGTCGAGGATGCGCGCCAGAGGCGCTGCCACTGGCCAGTCACCGATCGAGTCAACTCCGGCATCCGGTCCGACGGATTCGAATATGCGCGAGCAATTGTTTCGCAGCGCGTTGAAGTGCAGTTGCCACGTCCAGTCCGAGTCGGCGTCCATTTCGCCGCACAGCACGAGCAGGCGCGAGCGGAACGCCTCTTCCTCGGCCGGTGTCACGCCGTTTCCGGCGCGCGCCTTGGCGAAGATTTGCCGCAACTGCTCCTCCGTGCACGGGCGCGCGAGAACCGCGCCAAGACCGTAGTCTGAAATCCTGCAGCCGCGCGACGCGAAGAAGTCGTGCCGCCTGCGAAGGGCCGCGAGAAAGTCGTCCAGCGTCGCGATGTCGGTGTCGGCCGCGGCGGCGAGTTTGTCGACCCAGGCGTTCCAGACAGCGCCGCCGCCAATCGCGAAGCCCTTGTCCGGGCGCCAGGCTGGCAGAACCTTTGTCTCGAATGACGCGTCTGCGGCGATGGTGGCGTGGTGTCCCAGCGAGTCCACCGGGTCGTCCGTCGTGCACAGGGCCTCGACATTGGAGCGCTTTACGAGTCCGCGCGCGGAAAAGTCCGGTTTGTCAATCACGCTCTGGGCGCGGTCCCATATCTCCGCGGCGGTCGCTGACGAAAGCAGCAGGTCATCGATACCGAAGTAGCGCGCCAGTTCCAGATGGCACCAGTGGTACATGGGATTGCGTAGGGCGCGCGGCATCGCGGCGGCGAACGCCTCGAATTTTTCCCGTCCCGGAGCGTCTCCAGTGATTAGCCGTTCCGGGACGCCGTCGGTGCGCATGACGCGCCACTTGTAGTGGTCCGCGCCAAGCCACACGTCGGCCAGGTCGCGCCACCGCTTGTCCTGTGCGATTTCCGCCGGCGGCAGGTGGCAGTGGTAGTCGATTATGGGCAGCCGTTCCGCGTAGCCGTGGTACAGTTCGCGCGAGTGTCGGTTGGAAAGCAGGAAGTCTTCGTGGATGAATTTTTTCATTTTGCGCCTCCGGTGGTCGGGAGGTCCCTGTGAGTGAAGCGTTGTGCACCGTCCGCGAAAGGCGCCACGGTCTGTCCGCTGCCGCGGAGCACCCATTTGTACGTCGTGAGGCCTTCGGGGCCGACGGGGCCTCGGGCGTGAAGTTTGCCGGTCGCAATTCCCAGTTCGGCGCCCAGTCCGAATCTGAAGCCGTCCGCGAAGCGCGTCGAGCAATTCCAGAACACGTCCGCGGAATCGACCGAAGCGATGAATTCTTCGGCTGCGGCGCGGTTGTCGGTCACGATCGCGTCGGTGTGCCGCGAGCCGTGCTCGTTCACGAATGCGACTGCCGCCTGGAGCGATGGCACGGTCTTCACGGAGAGAGTTGGCGCCAGATACTCGGTGTCCCAGTCGTCGGCCGTGGCAGGCTCCATGTCCGGAACGACGCGGCGCGCTGCCTCGTCGCCGAGCAGTCGCACTCCCGCTGCGCGCAGCGCGGCCGCTACCGTCGGCAGAACCGTTGGCGCGGCTTCGGCGTGCACGAGCAGGTTTTCTATCGAATTGCAGGTCGCCGGCGCCTGCGTCTTGGCGTCCACGGCTATCGCCGCGGCCATCTCTGCATTCGCCGCGACGTCCAGGTACAGGTGGCAGATTCCCGCGGCGTGTCCCATCACCGGAATTCTGGTGCGTTCCGAAATCGACCGCACGAACGCATTTGAGCCGCGCGGGACGAGCAGGTCGATTTCGCGGTCGAGCGAAAGAATTTCGTCGACGTCCTGCCGTGATTCCAGCAGCTGGATCCATCCGTCGGGCATTCCGGCTTTCGCGGTCGCTTCGGCCAGTACGGCGTGGAGCTTCCGGTTCGTCTCCAATGCTTCGCTTCCTCCCTTGAGAAGGCACGCGTTTCCGGTCTTTAGGCAGAGCGACGCGATTTGGACGAGTGCGTCCGGGCGAGATTCGAACACGACTCCAATTACGCCAATCGGGCAGGATACGCGCTCAAGGACGAGTCCGGGCGCGAGTTCGCGGCGCACTTGGATTGCGCCGAGCGGATCGGAAAGGTCGCGGAGTGTGCCGAGCCCTTCCACTAGTCCGCGCAATTTTTTCGCGTCGAGCGAAAGACGGGCCACTAGCGGGGCTGACAATCCGTTTTCGCGCGCGTTGCGCAAGTCTTGTTCGTTGGCTTCGAAAATGGCGGCCTGGTTGTCGTTCAGGGCCGCAGCCATCGCGTCGAGCGCCGCGCGGCGCTCGCTTGAATCCGTTCTGGCCAGCGGTCCCGCGGCTTTGCGGGCCGCGCGTGCCGAATCTGTGGCGTTCATGGCAAAATCGAAAAAAAGATGGATTTTTCGCCACTGACGGCGTGGCCGTTTTGCAGGATCCGGCCGTCAGCGGACGAATGAATCGAAATGGCGGACGAGATGGGCGGCAAGCGCCATCGCCGCGAGGAGCAGGGCGAATCCCGTTTCGCCCTCGCCAGCGGGAACTGAGCGGCGCAGCTCTCCTGCGGTTTTGCCTAGCGCCGATGCCGCGGCCGACAAAACGAAAGCCGCCGCAGCGCGCGGATGCGCGGGCGCGGCGGCGGGGCGGTTTCTCTGCGACTGCTGCGTCACGGCTCGCCGACAGGCGGCTGCGGCGCGGCTGGCGCCGCGAAGTCCGCCGAGAGGGCGGCCGCTTCCCGCAGGTGCGCGAGCGCCGATTCCTGCTCCTTGAGCGCGTGCACCACGTCCATTCGGAACGCGGTCACAGCGGCGGCGCGGTTTTCGTCCTGCGCGAGCGCTGCGGCGCGGTACTGCCGGAGCGATTCGACTTCGCCTTCAAGCTCGGCGATGCGGGCCTGGGCTGCTTCGAGACTGCGGCGGACGCGCTGGAGCTGCGTTGCCAACTCTTCCTGCGTCGCGTCAACGTCCTCGATTTCCATCCCCTCGGGAATGGGCACGGTCACAGGTTCTCCGCATTGCGTGCAGCGAATTACGAGACCGGCGCCGCGAGGTTCGATCGAAAGCGACTTTCCGCACTTGGGGCATTCGAAGACGATGTCCGTCGGCGGAATCTCGGATGCGTCCATTTCGCGCACTCCGGACACTCCGAAGGGTTGCGCGAATGGAATGGATGGAGACTCTGACGCAGGGGCATCCGCAACAGGCGCGTTGGGCTGGGTGCCGGATGATGGCGCGTCTGCGGAAGGGACTGGAATCGCGCTGAGGGGACGCATGGTCGTGGCGTTTTGGGCTGTCGCCGCTACGCCTGCGCAGGCGGGGCGGCTTTGCGCACCGGGGTCTTCGTCACGCGGCCGGCCTTGATGCAGGCGGCGCATGCGTAGATCGTGCGGGGGGTGCCGTCCACAAGCGCGTGAACGCGGTGGAGGTTGGGGAGGAAACGGCGAGGCGTCACCGCCGTTGTGTGAAGGCCGATGCCGCCCTTGTACTTGGCAAGACCGTGGCGGACGATGTGGTTGCCGGTTTGCGGCTGCTTGCCGCAGATGGCGCAGATACGGGACATGATTGAGTTCTCCTGTGGAATCGGGGCCGACGATAGCCGAAAGCCTTCTCAAAGTCAATCATTGTTTTTTGCGCTTCCGCGCGCACGGGTTCTTCGGGGCGCGCCGCGCCATTTTTTGGATTTGCCAATCCCGGGCGGCGGTTGTATCATTGCGCCACCGCGTCTCCCGTCGGGGTGTTTCCTCCCCGGCGCGCCGCGTCCACTGATAATTCAACGCCACTCAGCAATGCTCGACGAAACTCTTTTCTCCCGCCCCTGGGAAATCCCCGAACTCACTTCAATGCGCCGCCTGCGCGCCAGACCAGACATGGTGCCGTTCCCGGGAGGCGCCGCCGCAGTGCGTTCGCTCAACCCCGCTCGCTCGAGGTGGTTCCTTTCTCTCGACGGCGACTGGTCGGTTTCTTTTCACGAAAGGGTGGAGGATGTCACGGCCGCGGAGGTCGCCGCCGGCGCCGACGTGTCGAAATGGCCCAGGGCCGCGGTCCCGGGCGACCTTTGCTGCCAGGGTTTTTCCCATCCGCATTACACCAATGTGCAGATGCCGTTCGAGAACCGCCCGCCGTTCGTTCCCGACGCCAATCCGGCGGCTGTCCTTCGTACTTGCTTCGATCTGCCAGCGTCATGGAATCGGCGCCATACGGTCCTTCACGTGGGGGCGGCAGAGTCGCAGGCCTGGTACTACGTCAATGGCAAGCTCGCGGGCATGTCTACCGACAGCAAGTTGCCTTCCGAGTTCGACATAACCGATTTCCTCGTTCCTGGCCGCAATGAGCTGGCCGTTCTGTGCGTCCGCTGGAGCGCGCAGAGTTATGTGGAGGACCAGGATCACTGGATGGAGCTTGGTCTCCATCGTTCTGTCTATCTCTACTCCCGCGGCGACAAGTTCATCGAGGACTTGTTCGTTCGCGCCGGCTGGGACTGGGAGGCGTCCCGGCCCGCGGGGACGCTCGCGGTGTGCGTCAAGGTCAACTATTCGGACCGTCCTCCTTGTCGTCAGTGGACCGATATGGACGACCCGTGTTGCGACTGGAGCGTCGACTTCGCCCTTTTCGACGCGACCGGGCGTCCCGTGCCGGGAGCCGCCGCCCTCTCCACCGGGCCCCAGTCACTGGACTGGCGTTCCAATCTCGGCGAGGCGTCCGTCGAGGCGCGCCTCGCCCGCGTGTCTCCGTGGAGCGCCGAGTCGCCCGTTCTCTACACGCTCGTGGCCACGTTGCGAGACAAGGACGGCAATGCTCTCGAATCGGTGGCGCAGCGTGTCGGCTTCCGAGATGTGCGCATCGCCGACCGCCAGCTTCTCGTCAACGGCCGAGCCGTTGAAATCCGCGGCGTCAATCGCCACGAGTTCCACGAGTCTTACGGAAAGTATTGTCCGGCCGAGACGGACGAGCTCGACGCGCGTCTCCTCAAGCGTTTCAATTTCAACGCGGTCCGCTGCTGCCATTATCCGGACGAAACGCGCTGGCTCGACCTCTGCGACGAATATGGGCTCTACGTCATTGACGAGGCCGACATCGAAACCCACGCCAACTACGAGCTGCTCGCCCACGACGATGCCTGGCGCCAGACCTGGTTTGAACGTGGCTCCCGCATGGTCTTGCGCGACAGAAACCACCCGTCGGTGATTTTCTGGTCTCTCGGCAACGAGAGCGGCATTGGCGAAAACCATCTCGCTCTGGCGGATTGGATACGCGCCGCCGATCCCACGCGCCCCATTCACTACGAGGGCGCCACGCACGGTTCGTGGAATCAGGGGGCTTCGCTTTTCGGCACCCCGATTTCCCGTCGCCTCACCGACGTGATAAATCCGATGTATCCCTCGATCAAGGACTACATGTTGCGCTACATCGAAAAGGTGCAAGACGACAGGCCGTTCATCATGTGCGAATATTCGCATGCCATGGGCAACAGCTGCGGCTCGTTCGCCGACTACTGGCGGGCGATTCGCTCCCACAAGGGGCTTCAGGGCGGGTTCATCTGGGACTGGGTTGAACAGGGCATTCTCCGTCCCGATTCCGGCGACTGGGGCTATGGCGGCGATTTCGGCGATTTCCCCAACGACGTGAATTTCTGCTGCAACGGCATGGTCAATCCCGACCGTACCCCCAAGCCCCAGCTCTGGGAGGTCAAGCACGTCCAGCAGCCGGTCGCATTTTCGCTCGAAAACGCTGAAAAGGGACTCCTGGCCGTAGAAAACCGCGACTGTTTCCGCAAGGCGTCTGACTGGTTGTCCGCGACTTGGGAGGTGCAGGTCGAGGGCAAGCCCGTCGCGCGCGGCAACGTGGCCGCTCTCGACGCCCCGCCACAGGGGCGGTCAGTGGTCCGCTTGCTTGGCTGGAATTGGCGGCGTCTGCCGTCGCTCGCGCCGGGGGAGGAGGCGTTTCTGTACGTTTCCGCAACGCTTTCCGCTCCCGCGATCTGGGCGCCGAAGGGCCATCAGGTCGCTTGGAACCAGATGTCGCTCCCGCTTCCCGCTTCTCAGGACAGGCAGCTCCCGCCACCGCGGGCGCTTCGTTCCGCCGCCGGCCGGGCCGAGGTCGTCGAGAAGGATGGAGCTCCCGTCGCCGTCCGCGCCGGGAGCGTGACGCTCCGGCTCGACGCCGAGAACGGGCGCCTTGGGTCCCTTGAAGTCGATGGCAGGCCGCTCGTCCTCGGCTCGCCGGAGTTCACTCTTTGGCGTTCGCCCACCGACAACGACGGCATTAAGGCGCGCGAGGGAGGCGATCGCAACAATATGTGGAAGTCGTTGGGCCGGTGGTGCGCTTTCGGGTTCGACAAGATGGACGAAGAACGCGTCGCGTTCGCGCTGAAGCCTGAGAAGGATGGCGCCGTTCTGATCGAAACTCGCTCCGTTTTCACTCCCGCCGGTCCCGACATGGCCAAGACGGGCGTTTCCGTCGATTTCGCGAACAAGTCAGGTTCGTACAAGTTCACCGGCCGCCCGGTTCCGGTGGAGCACAAGGCCAGTTATCGGCTGGAGCTCAACGGGGCGCTTCTCTGCCGCCACTCATTTGTCGTGCCGAAGGCTCTGGACGACCTTCCGCGTCTTGCGGTGCGCATGAAGCTCCCTGCAGAGCTGGAGCATCTCACATGGTTCGGTCTCGGCCCGTTCGAGACTTACGCCGATCGCAAGGATGGCGCAATCGTCGGTTCGTTCGCCTCTACAGTCGGCGATCAGTACTTCCCCTATGTCGTGCCGCAGGAGCATGGCCACCATTGCGACACTCGATGGCTGACTCTTGTCGACGAGCGCGGCAAGGGTCTTCAGTTCCAGGCCGAAGGCGCGATGTTCGGTTTCAACGCCACGCATTTGCCCGACGAAGTTCTGGATCCGGCCAAGCACCCGTCTGAACTGAAGCCCGAGAAAGAGACCACGCTCTACCTCGACGCCGCGATGCGCGGCCTCGGCACCGGATCGTGCGGTCCCGACACTCTTGATCGGTATCGCATTCATCCTGGTGTCTACCGTCTTTCATACTGGGTGTTCCCGGTGTAGCTCGGTTTGGTTTAGTTTTTTTCGCGACAAGTAGTGAAACGGCGTCTCGTCAAGTCTGCGCGGACCCCCGCTGCGGCCGTCGGACCTGGCGGTGGCGCCGCCGCGTCTGCTGCCGCCTTCCCTTCATGGGTGCGCAAAACGGACGGGGGATTCCTGCTCAGGGTTCATGCGTTGCCTCGTGCGTCTCGCACGGAATTCGCCGGAGAACGAGCTGGTGCTCTTGCAGTAAGACTCAATGCTCCTCCTGTGGACGGCAAGGCGAACGCCGCCTTGTGCGAGTTCCTCGCCGGACGTTTTGGCTTGCCACGCCGTGCTTTGTCGGTCGTTTCCGGCGTTTCCTCCCGCGAAAAGACGATTTTTTGTCAAGGCGATCCCAGTGTGGTGGACTGGAGCGCCCTGTAGCGAAAGTCGCAGCTTTCCCTTGTCGATTACTGCCGCCCTGCGTGTCAAGCTGTCTCGTCGCATGGCGCTGGTTGTTACAGCTCCGTTATTTTGCGCTCTGCCTGATTCTCATGAAAGTGGCGTCGCAGGGCGTTGGTTGTTGCCGCTCCGTTATTTTGCGCTCTGCCTGATTCTCATGAAAGTGGCGTCGCATAGTGCGACGAGATTTCCAAGCTCGTCTTCAACGCGGCAATGGGCGTGTATCAGTGTTCTGCCGCTTTTGTCTGTTTCCGCCGTTCCAGTCAGGCGTGTGCCTTTTGCCACTCCGACGAATCGAATCGACGCCGAAACCGTCACTGTGCTAGAAACTTCGTCCCAGGCGTTGGTCAGCACCGCAAAGCAAAAATCTGCAAGCGTGAAAATCGCGCCACCCATCACCGTTCCTCCGACGTTTAGGTGGTCTGGCGTGATTGCCATCGAGCACCGAGCCATGACCCCGTGCCCGTCTGCCCCTTGAATGGCGTCGTTGATTTCGATGCCTGCCCTTTTTGTCGCAAATCTGTCTTGCGCGAAGAATTCGCGGATTTCCTCGATCGTTCTTTTCATTTGGGTGTTTTCGGCTTGTCGTTGGTTTTCATGTGGATTAAGCCCCCGCTTTTGCCATGTGTGGCGAAAGTGCGATTTTGACTTCGGGGAGGAGCGTCGCGGTCGAAAAGGGAATTCGAATCACGGGCGCGATTATATGTTCTCGCGTTTCTTCGGCAAGTACTGAAACTTTGTGTGAGAGTTCACCAGTCCCGTCCCACCGCGCCCTTCCCGGATTTTCTCTTCCTGTTTTGCGCCCGCAGTGCAAACTGCGGGTTTCCCCGCGCCCGTCCCACCGCGCCCTTCCCGGATTTTCTCTTCCTGGTTTGCGCCCGCAGTGCAAACTGCGGGTTTCCCCGCACCTGCCCCTACTGCGCCCCCCGGTTTGTCTCTTCCTGGTTTGCGCCCGCAGTGCAAACTGCGGGTTTCCCCGCACCCGTCCCACCGCGTCCTTCCGGTTTTTCTTTTCCTTTTTTTGCGCCCGCAGTGCAAACTGCGGGTTTCCCCGCACCCGTCCCACCGCGCCCTTCCGGTTTTTCTTTTCCTTTTTTTGCGCCCGCAGTGCAAACTGCGGGTTTCCCCGCGCCCGTCCCACCGCGCCCTTCCGGTTTTTCTTTTCCTTTTTTGCGCCCGCAGTGCAAACTGCGGGTTTCCTCGCATCCGCCCCTACTGCGCTCGCCGGTTTGTCTCTTCCTGGTTTGCGCCCGCAGTGCAAACTGCGGGTTTCCCCACGCCCGTCCCACCGCGCCCCCCGGTTTGTCTCTTCCTGTTTTGGGCCGTAGTGCAAACTGCGGGTTTCTCCGTGCCCGTCCCACCGCGCCCCCCCGGTTTTTCTTTTCCTTTTTTTTGCGCCCGCAGTGCAAACTGCGGGTTTCCCCGCGCCCGTCCCACCGCGCCCCGGGTTTGTCTCTTCCTGTTTTGCGCCCGCAGTGCAAACTGCGGGTTTCCCCGCGCCCGTCCC
>CAMOSH010000112.1 GCA_946624575.1 uncultured Verrucomicrobiota bacterium | reverse complement strand
GTTTTTGAGCCGTCCCCGTCTCAATTACTGCGATGACAAAGTTTGGTCACACCCATCAGCGGAGGAAACTGCGGCAAATCAGCGGACGAAACCGCGGTAAATCAGCGGACGAAACTGCGGCGTCCCGTCCTTCGTCTGCGGCTCGGACCACGGGTTCGTCGCGGCCGGGAACGAAATTGAAAACACGGTCGGAATGGTAGCGCCGCCGCAGGAGCGCGTTTCCCGTCCGAGGCGCGGGTTGCAGGTTCGTCGGGGCCGGGAACGAAATTGAAAACATGGTCGGAATGGTAGCGCCGCCGCGGGAGCGCGTTTCCCGTCCGAGGCGCTGGCACGGGTTCGTTGAGGACCGGAATGAAATTGAAAACACGGTCGGAATGGTAGCGCCGCCGCAGGAGCGCGTTTCCCGTCCGAGGCGCGGGCACGAGGTCCGGCCGATATTGTCTTTGCCTTTTGCGAGAGGTTGTGGCAGAATCCGCCCGCGTTCCCGCAACAAAGGATTTTCTCACATGGCTACTGCGATAGTAGGGGCGAACTGGGGCGACGAGGGCAAGGGCAAGATGACCGACTTGCTCGCTCGCGACGCCGACATCGTCGTGCGTTTTCAGGGAGGCGCAAACGCCGGGCACACGATCGTCAACGACAAGGGGCGCTTTGCGCTGCATCTTCTTCCGTCGGGGTGCTTCAATCCCGACGTTCTCAACGTCATAGGTCCCGGTGTCGCGCTCGACGTGCGCGCTCTGGAAAAGGAACTCCGCGGCCTGCACGACAGCGGCGTCGAGCCCAGGCTCGCCGTTTCCTGGCGCGCCCAGGTTCTTCTGGACGTGCACAAGCGCCTTGACGCGCTCGAGGAGGCGCGCCTTGGCAAGGCCTCCTTCGGCTCCACGCGCAGCGGCATCGCGCCGTTCTACGCGGACAAGTTCTCTAAAATCGGATTCCAGGTGTGCGAGCTTTTCCATCTGGACGCCATGCGGGACCGCATTGCGCTGTTCTGCGATCGCAAGAACCCGCTCCTCACCGGCATCTACGGGCAGCCGCCTCTGGACCCGGCCGCCGTGCGGGAAGAGCTGGCGCAGCTCGCAGAAATCGTGCGCCCATACGCCGCCGACACCAACCAGATCCTCCACGAGGCCATCCGCGACGGCAAGCGCATCCTTCTCGAAGGGCAGCTCGGCACCCTCAAGGACCCAGATCACGGCATCTACCCGATGGTCACGAGTTCTTCGCCTCTCGCCGGATACGCCTCGATCGGCGCCGGGATTCCACCATACGAGATCAAGGACGTGGTGACGGTGGTGAAGGCGTACTCCAGCGCCGTGGGCGCTGGCCCGTTCGTGTCCGAAATCTTCGGCGACGAGGCCGAAGAGCTGCGCCGGCGCGGCGGCGACAAGGGCGAATACGGCGCCACTACCGGCAGGCCGCGCCGCGTGGGCTGGTTCGATCTTCCGGCCACGCGCTATGGGTGCGAGATGCAGGGCGCCACGGAAATCGCGCTGACGCTGGTGGACGCTCTTGGATACCTTGACGAAGTCCCTGTCTGCGTTGCGTACGAAATCGACGGCCGTCGCGTCGACCGCTTCCCGCCCAGCCCCTGGCTCGCGTCGGCCAAGCCGATCATTGAAAAGTTCCCCGGCTGGAAGTGTGCCATCCGCGGGGCTCGCGACTGGAACGCGCTGCCGGAGGCCGCTCGCAACTACGTGCTTTGGATCGAGGAACACCTCGGCGTTCCAGTGACGTTCTTCTCGACCGGTCCCGGGCGCGATGACGTCATTCTGCGCGGCAAGCGCGCCGCGAAATGAAGGTCCTTTGCGTGGGCGACGTAGTCGGCGAGCCGGGCCGCCGCGCGTTTCGCGCCGTCGTTCCGGCCCTGCGCGAGTCCGGTTCGGTTCACGCGGTCGTCGTGAACGCCGAGAATTCGGCTGGCGGGCGCGGCGTCACGGCCGACATAGCGGACGAGCTTTTCGCCGCCGGTGCCGACGCAATCACGCTCGGCGACCACGTGTGGGACCAGAAGGGCACCCCTGAATGGCTGGCGCGCGAAAAGCGCGCCGTCCGTCCGGCCAACTGCGACAGGGAGTGTCCCGGGCGCGCCTGGACCGTGGTGCAGACCCCTGTGGGGCGGCTTGCCGTGGCCAGTCTGCTTGGCACGGTCTTCATGAATCCCGCGGACAACCCGTTCCGCGCGATCGACGCGCTTCTTGCCGGCCCGCTGCCGCGCGACGTTCCGCTTGTCGTGGATTTCCACGCTGAGGCCACGAGCGAAAAAATCGCGATGGGCTGGCATCTGGACGGCCGCGTCGCCGCGCTTTTCGGCACCCACACCCACGTCCAGACCTCGGACGCCCGCGTTCTTCCGGGCGCCACGGGGTACATCACCGACGTCGGCATGACCGGTCCGGTCGATTCCGTGATCGGGCGGTCCGTCGAGCCGGTGATCAGGAAATTTCTGACCGGAATGCCCCACAAGTTCGACGTTGCCAAGGGTCCGGCCGCCCTGTGCGGCGTGATTTTCGACGTCGATTGCGCGACGCGCAAGTGCCGCGGCGCGGAGGCGGTCCGGATTCCGGAGCCAACGAGATGACACCTTCACATTGCAGTCGCGCCGCCGCGGAACTCAATCTGCGGCCGGCGCAGGTTTCCGCCGTCGCGTCGCTGCTTGACGGCGGCGCGACGGTCCCGTTCATCGCCCGCTACCGCAAGGAGGCGACCGGCGAACTGGACGAAGTGGCGATTACCGCGGTGCGCGACGCTCTCGCGCGCTATGCGGCCGTCGACGAGCGGCGCGAGGCGATACTCGGTTCGCTGCGCGAGCGTTCGCTGCTGACCCCCGAGCTGGAGGCGAAGTTCGCCGCCGCGGAGACCCTGCCCGCCCTTGAGGATCTTTACCTTCCGTTTCGCCCCAAGCGCGTCACGCGCGCCCAGACCGCCCGCGCAAGGGGGCTTTCGCCGCTCGCGGCGCAGCTTCTCGCGCAGGATCCGGGCTTTTCTCCGGAAGAGGCGGCAAAACAGTATGTCAAGCCGGGGGAGGAGGGGCTTGGCGACGCCGACGCGGTGCTTGCCGGCGCCAGGGACATCGTGTCTGAGGCTGTTGCCGAGGACCCTGACCTGCGCGAGGAGCTGCGCGGGCTTTTCGACGACGCTGCGATCGTCTCTTCGCGCGTCGTGGAAGGCAAGGAGGAGAGCGGCGCGAAGTTTTCCGACTACTTCGACTGCGACGAGCCTCTGCGCTCCGTTCCCTCGCACCGCCTTCTCGCGATGCTTCGCGGTGAAAACGAGGGAGTCCTGCAGCTGGGAGTCCGGCCTCCTCGGGAAGACGCGCTGGAGTTGATCCATTCGAGGTACGTGGCCGAGGACGGCGGCGAGGCGGCCGACCAGGTGCGCCGCGCCTGCGATTCGGCCTGGTCGCGCATGCTGGCGCCGTCGATGGAGGTGGAGGCGCGCGCCCGCGCGTACGAAAAGGCCGGCGCGGAGGCCATAGGGGTGTTCGCCGCCAACCTGCGCGAACTGCTCATGGCGCCGGCGCTCGGACGCAAGGCCGTCCTTGCGCTCGATCCCGGAATCCGCACCGGATGCAAGGTTGTCGCTCTCGATCCGCAGGGGCGGCTTCTCGAAGACACTGTAGTGCAGCTCGCGCGCTCCGACGCGGAGCGGCGCGACGCCGCCGAGACACTTCTCGCCATGGTGCGGCGCGACAAGATCGAGGCGGTGGCCGTCGGCAACGGCACCTACGGGCGCGAAACCGAGGCGTTCGTCAGGTCCATCGGCCTGCCGGCCGGGATCCCGGTCGTGTCCGTCAGCGAAAGCGGCGCGTCGATCTATTCTGCCAGCGAAACTGCGCGCAAGGAGTTTCCGGACAAGGATGTCACCGTGCGCGGAGCGGTCTCAATCGGCCGCCGCCTGGCAGATCCGCTCGCGGAGCTAGTCAAGCTCGACCCCAAGACCATCGGCGTCGGCCAGTATCAGCACGACGTGGATCAGGCGAGCCTGCGGCGGGCGCTGGACGACGTGGTCCTCTCCTGCGTCAACGCCGTGGGAGTTGATGTCAACACCGCCAGTCCGCAGCTTCTTCAGCGCGTTTCGGGGCTCGGCCCGTCGCTTGCGGAATCCATTGTGCGGCACCGCGACGCCCATGGTCCGTTCCGCACCCGCGAATCTCTCCACGACGTGCCGCGCATGGGACCGAAGGCGTTCGAGCAAAGCGCCGGGTTCCTGCGCATACGCGGCGGCGACGAACCGCTCGACGCCTCGGCCGTCCACCCGGAGCGCTACGGGCTCGTCCGGCGAATGGCCGACGACCTCGGGCACACCGTCCCGGAGCTGCTTTCGGAACCCGCCCTGGCAAAGCGCCTCGACTTGTCGAAGTACGTCGGCGATGGCGTCGGGCTGCCCACGCTGCGCGACATCGTGGCGGAGCTGGCGCGCCCAGGCCGGGACCCGCGCGAAAAGTTCGAGGCGTTCTCCTTCGACGAGCGTGTCCACGCCCCGTCGGATCTGTCGCCGGGGATGACCCTTCCCGGCGTCGTCACGAACGTGACGGCGTTCGGGGCGTTCGTCGATGTCGGAGTGCACCAGGACGGCCTTGTCCACGTGTCGCAGCTGGCGGACCACTACGTGGAAGACCCGAAGAACGAAGTCAAGCCCGGCCAGCGCGTGACCGTGCGGGTGCTTTCCGTGGATCTTCAGCGCAATCGCATCGCGTTGTCGATGCGCAGCGAGCGCGCAGGCGGCGGCAGGTCCGGCGGCGGCTTTTCCGCTGGTGGCGGCGGCAGGTCCGGTGGCGGAGGCTTTTCCGCCGGTGGCGGCGGCAGGTCCGGTGGCGGAGGCTTTTCCGCCGGCGGCGGCCGCGGCGGGGACGGAGCGCGCCGCTCCGGACAGTCCGCGACGTCCGGCGTTGCGACTTTGGGCAGCTTGTGGTACGATTGACCCGCATGAACGAACAGACTGAAACCCCTCCCGCGATCACCATCGGCGCCGACGGCGTCGACGTGCATCGGATAGAACGCGAGATACTCGAAGCGGTCGCCGCGAAGCGCGCCCGCGGGGAATACGACGACGCGGCCGTCGCGCGCGCCGAGCGCAACAACATTCTTGCCCTGAAGGACGACAAGGAGTTCATGGAGCGGTACCTGGCGTGTCTGCGGCAGATCGTTCCCGTGGACATCAACGACTTCGAGATCGTGGAGCGGCGTTCCCGCCTGGCGCCTCTGCTCAAGGCGCTCAAGCGCACGATCTGGAAG
Organism: uncultured Verrucomicrobiota bacterium; assembly: GCA_946624575.1. GTDB lineage: Bacteria > Verrucomicrobiota > Kiritimatiellia > RFP12 > UBA3636 > UBA3636. The sequence goes on along the minus strand of CAMOSH010000112.1, from coordinate 8,161 downwards.
CTGCTGAAGTTCTACACGTATCGGCTCTGGTCGCAGCAGAACCAGACAAACGGCGTCCTGCTAGCCGCGATCGAGATCATGGACCGGCGGCATGGCGCCGAAGTCGCGGCGCTTCGCGCCCGGATCGAGGCGCTTGAACGCGCGTCCGCGAAATGAAGATCGCCTTTGTTTCGCCGCGCCTTCACGAGCGCGGTTCCGTGGGCGGCGCGGAAACCCTCCTGTGGAACATGGCGCGGGATGCCGCCGCGCTCGGCCACGAGGTCGTGTTTCTCACGACCTGCGCCCTGGACCACATCTCCTGGAAAAACGCGCTCCCCGAAGGCCGCGCGGATCGCGACGGGATCGAGGTGCACCGCTTTCGCGTCGATCCACGCGACGAGGGACAGCTCGCCCGCTTCCAGATTGACATCACGCGCGGCGCGCGCCTTTCGCCCGCGCAGCAGCTCTCATGGATCTCGAACACCGCGAACTCGTCGTGGCTGGTGGAATGGCTGCGCGCCGCCGCCCCTTCCATCGACCGCGTGGTGGCCGGCCCGTATCTTTTCGGCCTGACCTGGAACGTCTGCCGCGCGCTGCCTGACAAGACTCTCCTCGTGCCGTGCTTCCACGACGAGGGCTACGCCCGCCAGGGCGTTCTGCTCGATGCGTATCGCAAGGCTCGCGGCTTCCTCTTCAACACCGACCCGGAGCGGGAACTGGCGCATTCGCTGATGCCGGGGCTCTCGCCGCGCGTTGAATCCGTGGTGGCGATGGGCATAGAGCCTTTCGAGGCGGACAAGCGCGCGTTCGCCGCGCGCACCGGAATCGCCGCGCCATACGTGATCTACAGCGGTCGCCGCGAAGACGGCAAGGGCACTCCGGTGCTCGTGGATTTTCTCGACTGCTTCAGGCGCCGCACCGGCCGCGACGTGCATCTTGTAATGACCGGCTCCGGCCAGGTCCAGATCCCGCCTTCGCTTGCGTCGGCGTTCCACGATCTGGGTTTTGTCTCCGAGCAGGCGAAGCGCGAGGCGATGGCCGGCGCGGCGGCGTTCGTGCATCCAAGCCTCAACGAAAGCCTTTCGATTGTCCTCCTGGAGGCCTGGCTCGCGCGGACCCCGGCGCTCGTGCATTCGCGCGGGAGGGTGCTGCGCTGGCAGTGCGAGAGTTCGTGCGGCGGGCTTTGGTTCACCGACTACCCCGAATTCGAGGAGGCGCTGCTGCGCCTGCTCGACGACGCGCCCCTCAACGCGGTGCTTGGCGCCCAGGGGCGGCGCTACGTGCTAGAACGCTACTCTCCGGCCGCAGTGCGCGCGCGGCTCGCCGCCGCGCTTGAAGTCTGAATTCCAAAATACGAAACCGAAAAAGAAATGGCTAACGAATCCGGACCCAATAGCGAAAACGCACATTCCTGCGGCGGCGACTGCGAGCACTGCTCCCACGCCGCGGAGGAGCGCGACTCAGAAGACTGCCGCATCCGCCGCAACCTCGCCGGCGTCAGGAACACGATCGTGGTGCTCTCCGGCAAGGGCGGCGTCGGCAAAAGCACCGTGGCCGCAAACGTCGCGGCCGCGCTGGCCAGGCGCGGCCGCGCCGTCGGACTTCTCGACGTGGACCTGCACGGCCCGTCCGCCGTTGGCATGTTCGGGCTTGAAGGGCAGGCTCTCATGGCGACCGAGGACGGCGGCCTGGTGCCGCCCGTCGCCGCGTGCGGCGTTCGCGTGGTGAGCGTTGGAAACGCGGTCGACGATCCGGACGCCGCGATTGTCTGGCGCGGCCCGATGAAGCTGGGCGTCATACGCCAGTTCCTCGGCCAGACCGCCTGGGGCGAGCTGGACTGGCTCGTGGTGGACGCCCCTCCCGGCACCGGCGACGAGCCCCTCACCGTCTGCCAGACCGTGCCCGACCCGCTTGGCGCGGTCGTAGTGACCACTCCGCAGCGCATCGCCGCGGCCGACGTCGCCCGCTCGCTCGCCTTCTGCGACCAGCTCGCGTTTCCCATCGTCGGAATCGTCGAAAACATGTCGGGTTTCGTCTGTCCGCATTGCGGCAAAAGCGTGGACGTATTTCCCGGCGGGGCGGCCGACGCGCTTTCCGAAAAGTTCGACGCCCCGATTCTTGCGCGGATTCCGCTCGATCCGCGCGTTTCCGTCTCCGGCGACTCCGGCATCCCACTTGCGGCGCTGAACCCAGACGGCGGTCCCGTGGCGGCGGCGATCGAGGCGCTCGCCGACGCACTTGAAAAGGAGGCCGCGGCCCGCGCCGCCGGGCGTCGCGCCGCCGGAGCTCCCGCGGGAGCCTGAACGGACGCGCATCCTCCGGACGGGGTTCTCCGAAAAACGACGAAAACAAGGCAACGCGGGAGACTTGCAAAATGGACGAAGACAGCCACGCGACCGCGCCGCACGGCGCAGGCGACAAGATTCTTCGCATGCTGGTGGGGCTCGCCGCGACTGTGGTGGTCGTTGGCGGCATGCGCGCCGCGGCGCCGTTGCTCACGCAGGTGCTCGTGATCGCGTTCGCGACCATTGTGCTTTCTCCCGCGTACTATGCGCTGCGCAGGCTGAAAATGCCGTCCTGGCTCGCGATCGCGACGATAATTCTCGGCGTGACCGGGATCTGCCTGTGGGCGCTGGTGTACGTGCTTCCGCCCGCGCTCCTGGATTTCTCCAAAAAGCTGCCTGCCTATCATTCTGAAATGGTCGGCGCCGCGCGCGATCTTGAAAAGTGGCTCAGGAGCGGCGACATCCCGGTGCCCTCCGGATACTTGACGGGGCTGGTGTCGGTGGATTCGTCGGCGCTTGCGCAATTGGGCAAGTCGTCGCTGGCCCTGGCCGGGGCGCTGCTCAAGAACGGCGTGGTCGTCCTGGTGGTCGTCGGCTTCATGCTGGCGGAGCTGCCGCGTCTGCCGACTGCCGTGCGGCACGGCAAATGGGCCAGTCCCGAGCGCATAGCGCTCATGCGGCGCTTTGCCGAGGACGTGCGCCGCTACATGGTCATCAAGACTGCGATTTCCGCCGCCACCGGAATTCTTGTCTACGGATCGCTGCGGATCATCGGCGTGGATTCGCCAGTTCTGCTTGGCGTTCTCGCATTCTGCCTGAACTACGTGCCTGCCATCGGTTCCGTGATGGCCGCGATTCCCGGAATCCTGCTCGCGCTTGGCTCCGGCAGCGTCGGCGTCGCCGGAGCCACGGCGATCATGTATCTCACGGTCAACCAGATTCTCGGCAACATCGTCGAGCCCCGCGTCATGGGAGCGGGGTTCGGCGTGTCGCCGGTTGTCGTGCTGCTTTCCGCCGTGTTCTGGAGCTGGGTGCTGGGACCCGTGGGGATGCTGCTGGCGGTGCCGCTAACGATGGCCGTGCGCGGCACGCTGCTCTCGATGCAGCAGTCCGACGGCGCTTCGCCGGTTTCAGACAATCGTTGACGACGCAGGCGGGAGAACTCCGTCCGTCATGCGCGAGACCGACTGGCGAAGCCTTTCGCGGGCGAGGAATTCGGCGCCGACGTCGAAATACGCCTTCGCCACGGGAGTCGTAGGCGCGTAGGCGACGACGGGAAGCCCGTAGGACGGCGCCTCGCCAGCGCGCACGGAGCGCGGTATCATGGTCTTGTAAACCGCAGGGCCATAGTGTTCGCGCACCTGGGACACCACCTCGTCCGCCAGGCGGGTGCGGCCGTACATCGTCATCAGGATGCCGTCGACGGCCAGATCCGGGTTCACTCCGGAGTTTCGCATCCTCGAAACAAGCTGGAGAATGACGGAAAGCCCCTCCATCGCGTAGTATTCGCATTGCATCGGCACGAGCACCGATCCGGCCGACGCCAGGGCAGACGAAAGCAGTATCCCCAGGGACGGCGGGCAGTCGATCAGTACGTAGTCGAACACTCCGGACTTCTCCACCGGGTCGAGCACTCGGCGCAGCCCGTCGAGATGGTTCCCGGCGCGCGCCAGTTCGACTTCGACTCCGGCGAGGTTGACTTCGGCGGGAATCAGGTTCACCTTGTCAACGGCCGTTCCGACGATGAAGTCGTCGAGGCGGCCGGTGTCCAGCAGGGCGTTGCGCAGGCTCAATCCCTCGCGGGGTTCGACACCGAGCCCTGATGTCGCGTTGGCCTGCGGATCCAGGTCCACGACGAGAACGGTTTTTCGTTTTGCGGCGAGCACGGCGGCCAGGTTGACGACGGTGGTCGTTTTCCCGACGCCTCCTTTTTGGTTTGCGATGGCGACGATCATGGCAGTGGCCTCGCGATTGGGCGGGCGGGGGGAATCGTAGCACAATTCCCCCGCCGATGGAAGAGCCGCCGCGGCGCGCGGCGGCGCGAACGCATGAAATTGTTGCGCGACGGTCTGGAGTTGGTCCAGACCGGTATGGCCCGCGCGCCGCGCTGGCCGTAATTGACATTGTCGATCGGTGAACAATGGAAGATTGAATAGCGTTGAATAATACTGAACCTAAATGTCGCAGTTGAAGTGTCACACAGAGGCACAGAGGCACGGAGAACATTGGAAAATGGCTTTTGAAACCTTTGAAATCGCATGCGAGGCTTTCACCCAAAAGGTGCATTGAAACTGGGAACCATGTGCATCCATAAAACCATCAATCTCTGTGCCTCCGTGCCTCTGTGTGAGAAAGTCTGTTCGTGTCAACTGCGTTTTTTAGGCTGAATTTCATTGTTCACAAATGGCAATTGTTCAAAAATTGCAGATTTTCACAAATGGCAGATGTTCACAAATGGCAATTTGGAAAAAATGGCAATTGGACAATTGATCGCAAGCAACACGAATGCCATGGTAGGGTGCGCTCTCCGGGCGCGCCGCGACATGGCCACGCCGTCTTTGCGGACTTTTCGGACCGATGAAAAAAAGTTCTTGCATTCGAGGGGGGAAGGTGCTACCATCGGCGGCACGGGTTCAACAAATCCGCATTTTTCGGTGATGGGGAAACCCGCACCAAACACCAAGCGGCGCAACAGCTCCGCTTACAAAAACAAGCAAAACAAACATGAAAGCAAAACTCCTCACCGCCGCCGCCATCATGGCGATCGGCGTCTCCGCCCAGGCGGGCGGCACCGCAACTCTCGGCAACTACTGCCTTGTCACGCTTCCCGTCTCTGCGGGCTACAACCTCTATGGTATCTGCGTTGATCCCATCGTTGCCGATGGGGCCAAACTTGGCGATGTCCTGCTCGTGGGCGACGCAAATTTGAAGTACAACGGAGCCGCCAGTACCACTAACGAAACATACGTGTCCTCTGTCAAGGGGGTTTGGCTGACTGGTGCTTCAGAATCCGGCACCGTTTACGAATTCGGGAAGACTCCAAGCGCCCCGACTGTCTCTGACAATCCCACGGTTGCGGCCGGCGCGATGGAGTTGCTGGCTTGGCCCGTCGATCTCACGCTTGCTAATTTTTCGGCGCTTGAATCCAATAGCTACAAACTCGCAAATGCCAAGGCGAACTGGGTTCACATTTGGAACGCCGAAACTCAGGCGTATGTGAAGTACTATTACAAGGCTGGAACCGGAGCTGGAACCGGAGCTGGAACCGGATGGCGCATCCAGGGTAGCACTGCTTCTGTGACTCCCGCCAATGTGAAGATTCCCGCCGGAACCGCGTTCTACGTGCAGGCCAGCACACAGGCACCCGCAACGTTGACCTTTGTCTCCGAGTCCAACTAACATTTCCTGACCATCCACACTATTCGAGATCTTTTACGATGAAGAACAAGATTTTGCTCTCTCTTTCCGCTGGTGTTGCACTCGTCGCTGGCGCGAATACCATTTCGTGGACGATTGATGGTATTTCCGCTCCGGCTGATGTCGAGAACGCGCAGTGGCAGTACGTGTTCCTCACCCAGTCCGGCAGCGGATTGACCGACACGGCTACTGATCGTGAAGTAGAATCCGAAACTGATTCCAGTGCAATCTACGCACAGGGAACTTGGACGGATTCGACCGTCAATGACCCCACCACGAAGTACGTTGTCGCACTTTGGGATGGCGTTACGACTACCGGAAACAGGTACTACACCTTCATGAATGGCACGGAGTACCTTACGGTGACCCCTGGAGACTTTACGGAATCCGATCCGACAAGTGGTTCCACTTCCACCATGTCTGGTAGCATCGCAAATCTGCTTTCCGCCGGTTCCGTCACGGTTGATGGCAAGACATATTCGCTTTCGACGACTGCCGTTCCAGAACCAAGCACCGCTGCGCTTGCCCTTGCGGGGTTGGCTCTCCTGATTCGCCGTCGCAAGTAATTCGGCATCGGGATTTGTCTCGACGGGCCCATGCCGGTTTCGGCATGGGCCTTTTTTGCTCGTCAAACTGGATGTCGTGTCATCGTGGCTGGGCGAAAGCAGTCTCCTTTGTGGCCTCTGGTCAAGCGCCTGAATCTGAATCCATGGTTGTGCTTTCTTCTCATCCATGGTTTCATCCCGGACACCGTGAAGGCTGATGGTACGGGAACAAACCTTGTCCGTGTCATATACGGGATATTGCCGTCCAGACAGGACGTTTCCGATGTCTCGGGAAACAGAACCGTTTTTCGGAGATTTGACAGCGGAGGCGACGAAGCGTTTTGGACGGTTGCCGACTGGCGGCAATCCAGGCTGGAATTGAGACTGCTTGGCGTTGGAACGAACGCATGGGAGTTCGGGGCCGATCTTGCCGCCCCATATTGGGTTTGCACCAACGGTACGGTTGCAACTTTTTCAATCGACGTTTCAGTTTACTCCGGGGTGCGGACCACGGTCACGAATGGTATCAGGATTTTCGGCAAGGCCGCTGATTTGCCTTTGGACATGTTCGGGCGCTGGGAGAATTCCTCCAGTGGAACGGACAAGCGAACATGGTATCAAAATGTCTGGTCCCAGCAGCATGCAGTGTCCGTCCTCTACGATCCGCGTACGCATCGCGCAAACGTTTTCAGCGACACTCCTGACGGAACCTCCATTTCCGGACAGGGTGGAATGACGATAGTCAAAGAAATTTTTTTCGACGGCGAATCGACTGGGCTGCAGCAAACTTGGAATTCAGTCCATCTGCCAGTTGTCGCCGAATCTAAAAAAGTCTACATCGGTGCTTCAATTCCACCGCTGTATGTCTGGATGGCCGATTTCGGGTTGAAAAAGGAAGACATTGCTGCAATAGAACCGAAGAGCCTTGTTGATACGGCAATAGGAATGTGGCTCCCTCCGACCGACAGCCGCGTTCTGTCGGCTCACAATGCAACGATGTTCATGCTCAGGTAGATTTGCGAATTACGGCGCTGTATCCTGTGCGCTCTTTTCGTCGGTGCCGGCAGTGACGGCATAGAATCCAGCGTTGCCATCCGACGAGATTGTGAAACTGAATTCAATGTCGGAATTGGATTCCGACTTCTTGCATTGGACGAATTCGGTGATGACACCGGGCTCTGAACCGCTCCAGACGGTATACCAAAAATCAGCCTCGACATTGGAAACAACTATTGTTGCGAGGCTTCCCGAAATCGAAAAAGCAGAAATTTCGGGCTGGGCGGGAACGGGGGTGACAGGAACGTTCATTGACGCCGTGGAAAGGAACACGTTTTCGTAACCGCCACTTTCATCTTGTGGATTGAAGAAGGACGCACTGTCGAAACTCCCGTGTGGATTGCCGTCGGGGTCTCCGGTCAGCGTGAAAGTCAAGATGTCCGCTGTCGAAGAGGCAAGTGCGGAGCAAACTCCAGAGGCGTCGCGAACGGCGACGATGTAGCAAACTTCGTCGCTCTCGGGAACCAAGTCATCCGACCATGTGGCGACAATGTATTCTTCAGGTTCGATTTCATTGTATGTGTTTTGGCCATTCAATTCGGAATGGTTCATTACTATGCCGTTTTCGACGTAAATGCCATCCCCCGTAAGAAAAACGAGTTCGAGTTCTTGGGAACCCAACCCATTCCACAGCGTTGCATCGAAGCCTGTCGCTTCAAGGGTCCATTCGATTGTCAGGGCCGAAGCCGAGAATGCGAGAATTGCGCTTGTTGTAATTGCGAAAAACGGGGTATTTTTCATGACAAGAGACTCCGCCGCCATGATAGCGCCTTGTTTTTCAAAATGCAACAGAATTTTTTGCGAAGGGTGTGGCCAAACTTTGGCAGAACGCAAAGGCCGCAATCACGCGGGCCGATGTGTCATCGAACGCCGCTGCGC
>CAMOSH010000111.1 GCA_946624575.1 uncultured Verrucomicrobiota bacterium | reverse complement strand
GTGCCATACAGCGCGCCGCGATGCGCCGCCACGTCTCGACGAAGGCGTCGGCGAAGCGCTCGTTGCGGAACATGGCGTGTTCGCGGTCGGAGCCGCGCCCGCCGGGAGTGACGTGCAGATCGACGCAAATCTTCATGCCGCGCTCGGCGGCCCAGCGCAGCACGTCTTCGAGGTTGTCGAGCCGCGAATCGACCCACGCGACGAATTCCCCGAGGTCCTGGTTGTCGCCGACGGCGCTCCAGTTGCGCGTGATCTGAAAGCGCGCCATCGTCGCGCCCCACGAGGCAAGCGTCTCGATGTCGTCCTCGGTCGTCGGCCGGCCGGGGAGCATGCAGCCGCGGAGCGGCTGACGCCGCTGCGCGGCCGCCATGAATGGCGGCTTCGGCTCACCGGAAGTCTTCTGCTCCTCATCCCGTTCGCCGAGGCCGCGATTCATCGCGGCTGGGTGGTGCGGGTACCGCACCACCCAATCTTGGTTCACGCGCCGGAAAAGCCCCGGAGTGGGGGCGAAGCGGAGCGTGGAAAGGTCGAATTCGACGTGCCCGGACGTTCCCTGGAGGCCGAGCTGAAGTGTGACCTTGTCCGGACGCATCCCATCGCAGAAGGCTTCGTTCACGATGGTTTCGGGGCCGAAGTCGCCTGTCCTGCCCTTGCAGTTGGGCCATCCCGTTTCGCCGGTGGAAGTGTCCTCGCAGCAAAGTTGGAACTTGAGGCCGAGGTAGGACTTCTGCGGAGACCGGATTCCCTTTCCCAGGGCCACAACCGACATGGTGAACCCCGACGCGCCCTCGAAGACTGCAGTCGGAAGCTCGGCCGAAGCCACGGCGTCGGCGCCGTAGGCGGATTCCGGGACTTCGACGACGAGCCGGTCGCCGTCGAGCGTCGCGTATTGCGACGGAAGCGTCCACTCGATGCCGGAAAGCGGTTCGAGCGGAGGAGCCGGCAGATACATCGACTCGCCTCCGTCCGGCGGCGTGGCGGACGCGCAGACCGCGGCGATCGCCGCAAGGCACGCCGGAAAAACGGAATCTCGTTTCATCCTGAAGGACATCGTTCCGAAGCGCCGGCTACCGCACGACCACCACGAAGGCCGGATGCTCGCCGGTCACGTTTAGGACGCCGCCGCCCGCGAAGTGCACGGCGTCGATGGTCGCGGCGCCGCTTCCGGGCGCGCCGTAGGTGCGACCCGTCGGCATCTTCACGCCGTCGATGTAGAGGTTGTCGCAACGCTGCGCGACCCCGGCGGCGATTTCGAGCGTGGCGTCGTCGCCGTCGATCCGGACTTCGCCGTGGATGTTGAGCGCCCTGGAGTGGAAGAGCGCGAGCGTTCCCGTGCCGGAGACTGCCGCGACGGTGGCGTTGGGCCAGCTTCCGCCAGGCCAGGCCTCGTTGCGAAGCGGGTTGATTCCGCCGGGGGCGAGAAGCGAGAGTCGGCCGCTCGCGACGTCGAGCCGCCCCGTAGTCGTGGAGACATTCACGAGCGCGGCGTCCGTGCGCGTTCCCTCGTAGGAGAGGCCAGCCGCTCCGGCGAAGCAGGCGTAGTTCGTGACGGCATACCAGACATAGCCCTGCGCGGCGTTCTGCGTGTAGGCGTCGAGCAGGTAGTGGAGCTGCGCGGGCGACTCGCTCGTCACGGTCGCGCCGCTCACGGAGCACGGGAAGCCCGAGAGTTCCTGGTCGCCGCCGCAGAGGTCCCAGACGCAATTCGGGGCATGGACGTTGTTGCCGCAGTAGCCGAGCGAAACGCGCTGAAGGCCGCGCGTCGCGCCGGAGGAGTCCGCCGTGCCGCGGTAGAGGGCGTAGGGGACGGTCGTGCGGATCACGAGGTTCCCGGAGGTGCGCGGGAAGGCGTGGTTGAGGATTGAAATCACGTTTGACGGCGCGGAGAGGGTCAGGTCGCCGAACGACTGGAAGCGCGGTCCGGCGTTCACCTGCGTCGCGCCCTGGTGCGTCCCCATCGTCCACGGCACGTCTTCGACGACGACGTTGGCGTTGTCAAACGTCACGGCGCTGGAATCGACACCGCCTCTGAACCGGAACGTGCCGTTCTGGAATTTCAGCGCCGTGCCGACGGTTGTGTTGAGCGCGGAGACTTTTCCGATGAAGGTAGAGGTGACGCCGGGCGTCCCGGAAATCGTCTTCGACCCGTAGATCGACACGGGGCCGGAAAAGGCGGCGTCGCCGAGCGTCACGGCGGGTCCGCCGAGGACGATGCGGCTCGTGAGGGGGATGTCCGTGTGGAACGCGATGGCACCGGCGCCGTAGATGTCCAGCTGGCCCGGCGAGAGCGTCGAAAGCGGCGCCGCGATGTCTAGCGTGTCGCCGGAGGCGATGGTCCACTGCTGTGCCCCGTAGAGCCATGTCGGCCACGACCATGTGTATTCCGCATGGTCGCCGGCGGTCGTGACGCCGCTTGCGCCGATCACGGCCTTCGCGCCGTCGCCGGCCGCGAGCGCCATCGCCGCGCCGCTGAGCTCCGCGCCCCTGTACCACGCCGTCTCGCCGGCGGCGAGCGTCGCGGGGAAGTCGTCGCGATTCCAGACGTCCCCGGCTTCGGACGGCCAGGCGGATCCGGAGACGGCGACCTTGCCGCCGCCCGTGATCCATCCGGAGGAGGCGTCGTAGATGCCGGCGTCAAGCGCCGCGTCGCCGACGGTGGCGGTCTTGAAGCGCAGCGATGCGCCCTCCGCGATGTAGAGCGTCGCGCCGCTTTCAACGACGAGCGCCGCGCCGGACATCGCCTCGCCGACGCCGCTTTCCGCGCGGAGCGCCGCGCCGGATTTCACCGTGACGGTGCCGATCGACGGGAAGGACACTCCGTCCGCGAGGCGCACCGTGCCGCTCTGGACGGTGAAGTCCCCGGTTGTCGGATGCGCCGCCTTCGCAAAGGTGAAGGTCTGCGATGCGTCAGAGGGCCCCCAGAGGAAGGACATCGTGTCGCGGATTGAGCCGGTGAAACGCGAACTCCTGATGGCGCCGACGAGCGACAGCGTGTAGCCGAAGCCGCGGTCGGAGAAGCCGTGCCCGGTGCCATGGACATTATCCGTCTCGCGGATGCAGCCGCCCGAAATTTCGAGTTTCGTGTAGGTCTGGCCGCCGCCGCTGTTGCTGCGGCGGATGACGGCGTCGTCGCCGTCGAACGTGACCGTGCAGTCCGTGAGGTTCATTTTCGCGTCCGCCGCCGTGAGAAGCAGGACTCCTCCGCGCATGACGATTTCCTTCACGTTGTTCACGGTCGAGCCGTAGGAGACCGGCACTCGGAACGTCCCCCGGCCCTCCTTGACGAGCACGGCGTCGTCTCCGCCGTTGAGCCCGTTTTGAACGGCGATCGTCGCGCCGGCGTTCACGACGTCGACGACGTTCGTGCCGGCGAAAAGGTTGACCGCCTGTCCGAACTTGACGGTGCCGGAGGACGCCTCGCTGCGGACAGGCCCGCCGAGCCACGTGGCGGCCCGGTCGCCCGCCTGGTCGATGGTTTTCTCGGACGTGCCGCTGAGAATCACGTTGCCGCACGTTTCGCCGAAAACGTAGCCGTAGAACATGTAGCCGCGCGTGGCGGAGGCGCTCGTCGTCACGGCGCCCGTGAAGTTCGTGAAGACGAGGATTCCGTCGGATTCCGGTCCTTCCGCGTTGAACGTGGTCAGCGCGTTCCCGTCTTCGTCAAGCCAATTCGACGATGTGCGGACATTGCCGCCGCTCGCGCCCCGCCAGTAATAGCGCGTAACGGCGCCGGCGGGGAGCGGAAAACCCGCGACGAACGCGGCGGACGCAATCGCGGCCAGACCGGAAAAGAAGCGGACAGGCGGCATTGCAGTTTCGTAATGTCTCATTTTGCGGTTTCCTTTTTCGCGACAGCGGGTGCGCCCTTTGGACGCAATGCCCGCTTGCGGAGAGGATTGTAGCATGCCGCGGGATCGCAACCGATGGTTTTGAGACAAGTTTTTCGGGGACGTGGGGGGCGTTCACCGATGCTGGGAGCGCCATTGGGTCATGGAGACGCCGAATCGCGCCTTGAACACCTGCCGCAACTCCACTTCGGAACCGAAGCCGCACATGTCGGATATCACGCCGAACGGCGTGTTGGTGTTCGAAAGCAGCGTGAGGACGCGCTCCAGCCGGACCTGCCGAATCTCTTCAAGGACGCTGTGGCCGACGGCTTCGCGGAAACGGCGGTCGAAATTGCGGCGCGACCCGGTCTGCCGGGCCGCTAGCGCGGCCGCCGTGAGTCCGTCGCACGCCTCGCGCCGGATCGCCTCAACGGCCTCCAGAATCCACGGTTCGTGGCGACCGCGGCCGTGCGTTGTCTTGCCGCGCCGGACAAGCATCGGACCGTAACGTGGGACGGCTGTGCCGCCGCCGCCGCCAAGCAGCGCCTTCGCCGCCAGATACCCGGAAAGCTCGAAGTCGATCTCCACCGTCGAAATCGAGTATTTCTCGATCCCTCCGGGAGCGCCCGCGCCGTTGGCGCCGACGAGCGTCGCGGTGTAGGGCAGAGCGCGACGCACCGCCGCGAAGGCGTCCATCGTCTCGACGGCGCGATAGTCGTCTATGGCGAAAACGGCGCAATGCCGCGGGAGCTCCGCCACCCAGGCGGCCAGACGCTTCGCGCGCGACTGCGGCGTGTCGTCGCGGCGCGTCGGAAAAACGCGGCACTCCTTCCCGGCGGCGGCGCAAAGGGAGCGAAACGCCGCTTCGCGCTTGCGCGCCCAGCGCGGCAACTTGGGCGACACGTAGGACACCATCGCGAACGACGGCGGAAGACCGGTGGAAAGCTCCTGGAAGGCGGTGCGGGCGACGGCCTCCTCGTCGCACTCGACGGTGAGCACCCCGCGCCACGCCGCCCGATCCGGCGGATCGAAGAACACCACCGGGACGTGCCCGAACGCGTGCGGCGGAAACGTCGGCGCGGACCCGCCCCATTCCGCCACCGCGCCGATTGGGCAATGCAGCGCGAGCGCCGCGCGGAGCGATGAGATGTCCGGAACTTCCTCCGAGCGCACTGGCACGACCTCCAAGCCGCGGGCGATCGCGTAGCGGCGGATTCCCTCGAACCGCCGCCACCGCAGTTCGCGGGGCCAGAAGCCGATGTGGAGGATCTTCGCCATCTGTCCGTTGGGCGTCGAAGCCGCGGACGCCAATGCCGGGCTACGCCTCGTCGGACGGCGGGAACTCTCCACCACTGAAGACGGGGGCAACGCGATGGCCGGCGAAATCGAGGCGAGCGCGGATCGGCTGGCCGCCGCGCGTGGCGAGCCACCGCTCCGGAAACGCGCGCTCCCACCGGTCGAGGGGGCGCAGGGCGCGGACTTCGCCGTGCGCGGCGAGGACACCGCGGGCGAGCGCGAGGCGGTCTGGCGGAAGCGCCGGAAGGCGGTCCGAAAGCAGCAGCGAGCCGCCCGCCAGCGAAACCGCGCGCGCCCAGAGCTCGGTCTCGTCCGGCGTGAGTTCCGTGTCGGAGTCGCGGACCATGAGCGTGTCGGGGTCGTTGATCCAGAGGCGGCCGTTCAGGTAGGCGTGGTTCACGACGTTGCGGCAGACGTTCGGGACGTTCGGCGCCTCGGCGTGCTGCCCGGGGCGGTCCCAATACGGCGTGATGTCGGTTGAGGAGCGCATGGCGTCGGCGATGCCGACGACCGGGGCGAACGGCGTGGTGCAGGCGAGGAGGAAGCCGTCGTCGCCGAAGCCGCGCCGGATGGCCTCGAAGCCACGGCGCAGGGCCTGGGCGCGCGTGGCGGAGGGATCGTGCCACCGCGCATCGGCAATGGCGCATTCGGACATGCAGAAATCGAGCTTGGCGTAGTCGATGCCAAGCGAGCGCAGCGTGCGGAACAGCGTTTCGAGGTGTTCCTGGACGGCGGGGTTTGTGGCGTCAAGCGCGTAACGTGGTCGTTCCGGGGTGCCGAAGCCCGGGCATGGCGCGGGCGCGCCGTCCGGACCGTGGACGAGCCAGTCGGGATGCTCGGCGACGAGCCGCGAATCGGCGTCGGCCCAGAACGGCGCGAGCCAGAGGCCCGGCACGAGACCGCGCGCGCGGATCTCCCGCGCGAACGCCTCGGCGCCGCCGGGGAATTTCGCGTTCCAGTCGAGCCAGTCGCCGTAGCGGTCGCAATAGCCCGCGTCGAGCTGCACGAGCCGGACGCGACCGAAGTCGGGATCGTCGCGGCGCGACGCGAGCCAATCCGCGGTTTCGAGGCAGTCGGCGAGCGTGACGCGCCCGAAGCAGCAATACCAGCTGCACCATCCCACGGGAGGGTCGAACCGGCGCCGGGCGCCGGAGTCCGCCGCCCAGCGGTCCGCGTAGGCGGCGAAAAGCTCCTCGGTGTCGGAGCCGTCGGCGACGAGGAGCGGTTCCGTAACGATGCGGCCGCCGGGCAGCAGCGCCGCGCCGTCGCAGGCGCAGAGCGCGGTAAACTCCTCGACGCCGCCGGGCCCGAGCTTCACCGCGAAGTGGCCGAAGCTGTCGCGGCCGGACGTGAAGCCGAAGAGCCGCATCGCGCCGTCGGGGCGGCGCAGACAGCACATGTTGTCCGAGAGAAAGAATCCGCGCTCTCCGGGATGGAAATCGCCGGGCGTGGACACGCAGTTGGGAAGGTAGTCCGGCGAATAGTCGAACGGTTCGTCGTTCCAGGCGCGGACGCCGCACGGGCTCGCCATCTGCCAGCTTTCGACGTAGAGCTTCAGGTCCGGCGCGTCGAAGTCGTCGGGACCGGCCTTGCGCCAGCCGAGTTCGGCGGGGCGGACCGTCGCGCCGGAGCGGTTTTCGAGAGCGACGCGCCGGACGCCGCCCTCCGACGATTCGGTAAGGACGAGGCCGCGCGCGGCCGCGGCGCCGGCGTCGAGCCGTTCGCCGTCGAGTTCAAGGACGGGTTCGAGACAATCCATGGCGGGTGCTGGTATTTCAGGCATGGCCCCGATCATACCGCAACGACCGGGGCGTTTCAAGGGACGGATCGCCGAAGGGTGTGACCAAACTTTGTCAGAACGCAAAGGACGCAATCGCGCGGGCCGATGCCACGGCCGCCATTTTCCTGGCGCTCTTTGCGTTCCGTTGCATGGACAGTTTCTGGTCGCACCCTTTCCTCGTCAGCCGCTTGCAACCGCGGACGACGGATGCTATCCTTTCCCCGTCGCCGTGCATGGCTCCATCCCTCCGGTAGGAACCGCACCACACGGCCCGCAACCTTTCAACCTTTCAACCTTTCAACCTTTCAACCTTTCAACCGGCGCAAGCCCAACCTTTCAACCTGAAGCCCCCCAAGCCAAATCGCTGCAAAGCGGTCGTCGAAGGAACCGAATTCACATGAAAAACGAACTGGCCACACTTGATACCGGAGTCGTTCAATCGCGGCTTATGGAACTCCGCGGACAGCGAGTTCTGCTGGATCGCGATGTCGCGGCGCTCTACGGCGTCCAGACACGGGAAATCAACCAGGCAATCCGAAACAATCCCGACAAGTTTCCGGAAGGATATGTTTTCGAGTTGGAAGACGGGGAAATCGACGCTTTAAGATCAAAAATTTTGATCATAGACGGAAAGCGGCCTGGACGCGGGAATCATTCCAAACATGGTTATAAGGCCCTTACCGAGCGCGGACTGTACATGCTCGCCACCATTCTCAAAGGCTCCCGCGCCGTCAGGACAACGCTTGCGATCATCGAAACATACGCGCGGTTGAGAGGCATGGTGCGCGACATGGAGTCCTTGCAGACATTGAAGGACGGCAGTGCCGAACAGGCCGAAAAGCTTTCGGCGGCCGGGCACAAGCTCGCCGCGCTGATCGGCGACAACCTTTCCACCGAATCGACCAAAACGACCATTGAACTGAATCTCGCCGTCTTGAAAATCACGCACGAAGTGAGCCGAAGCAAACGGCGGAACTGAATCCGGTTTTCGCCGACTGCGCTTGCAACCGCAGGCGGCGGATGCTATCCTTTCCCCGTCGCCGCGCATGGCTCCACCCCTCCGGTAGTGGCCGCGCGCCGCACGTCCAGCAACATTTCAACTTTTCAACCTTTCAACCGCCTGTGGTCGCGGGCAGGATGCCCGCGCTCCCAGGTGGCGACGCCCCAGACTCTGCGGCTCTGCGACTCTGCGTGAGAACGATTGAGCGGGGGCTAATGTTGCCAATGTGGCAATTGTTCAGTCATTGGTCCGCCAGCCCAAGGATGCGCGAAAACGGGACGATTGCGTCGAACGCTCCGCTTCTGGAGACGGCTTCGTCCAGGACTCCGGAATAAACCAACGCCGTGCGAATGGATATTCCCCTTCGTTTCGGAAATGCCGCGACTTTGTTCAGCATCTCCGTTTCGATTTCGCGTCCGATACGTGTCCGCCGTTTCACTTCGACAATCCACACCGTTCGGTCTGTCTGGAGCAGCAAGTCGATCTGGACGCCAGGAGTTCCGTTGCGGCCCTTGAGCAGAAACGGGGCGGCAGAGCGGATCGTTCCCATGGGGACGCGAAGATGCGGAACGAGTTCCGCGACATGGTTGACAACCATGTTCTCGAATTGGACGCCTTTTTCGGATTCCCAGCCCGGCAAGTCGGACAACGTTCCGAAGTCAAACCGTCCGGCCCGTATTTCGGCTTCGCGGGTTTCAATGTATTTGAGATAGAACCTCGTGTAGTTGTCGGAAAGGCGGTAGCGGGCTTCCCGGGCCTTGCGCCCGGTTTCTGGATTTACGTTGTCATCCCTTGCGATGAATCCGGCAGCGGCCAGTTCGTCGAGGTTGCGCGAAAGGCTGCCGCCGCGTCCGACACCGAGACGGATTGCAAGCTCCGCCGGCGTCGCCGGCCCGTTGGCAAGACTTCGCAGAACGTCGGCCTTGACAAGGGTCGTGGCACCGAATACTTCCGTGAAAATCGAATTGAAATCCTTGAAAAGCGGACCGCCTTCTGAAAAACACATCCGCCTGACATTTTCGTCGGCGGACAACGCCGGATCGATTTCTTCGAGATAGCGGGGAACGCCGCCTGTCACTGACAATACGTCCGAGATTTCGCGTTCGTCAATGCGGGTTTCCCGCCCTCGCCAGAATTTACGGCACAGCTCGAGTGGCAGTTCGCGCACGATGATGTCGAGTGAAAATCGCCCTCCGAAAGCTGCATTTTCGAGCAAGTTCTCCTGAATCCATGCGGAAACGCTCCCGCAGACAACCAAAACTAGGCGGTCGTGGTGCTTCAGCTCGTCGTCCCAGCCGTTTTTCAAGAATCCGGGGAAATCGGGGCAGTGGCGGCCCATCCACGATATCTCGTCAAGCAGGACTATGGTGTTGCGGCGATCGTCGAGCCGTTCGCCCAAGAGGCGAAACGCTTCCGGCCAGGAATCGGGAACGACCCGTGCCCCCCGCGTTTGAGCGCATAGCCGCTCGCCGAAATTCCGGATTTGGTCGGCGTCGGTCTGGCCCTTTCTTGGAGCAAGACCCTCGATGACGACAAATTCCGCCCTGTTTCGTCGGGCGAATTCGCGGACAAGCGTCGATTTCCCGATTCGTCTCCTGCCGCGACATGCGACGAGAGACGCCGTCCGTTTGTCAAAAAGTCGCCGAAGCGATTCAAGTTCCTTTTCGCGACCGAGAAACATTCAAGCACCCTTTCCAGCCTTGCAACGGCGAAAATTCTCGCATTTCGTGCCAATAATGTCAAGTGGATATTTGGCACCAATAGAAAGAAAAATCGATTTGGTGCCAATTTTTCAATATGAAATTCTGGCACGAAATTGCAAAATCCAGACAAGGGAACACTTCGCCTGCGGCTTGGGCTATTTTCACGGAAAAGGTGGAGATACGGTAAATGTTGCCAATGTGGAAGTGTTGCCAGTGGCCAATTCCATTTGCCAATTGGGCAGCGACGCTGTGCTGATCTACGCGGTTGGGGGCGCGGCCTCCGGCCGCGCAAAGCCTGGGAGCGCGGGCATCTTGCCCGCGGCGCTAGGGGGAGCGGCCTCCGGCCGCGCCGAATTCGCGGGCTGGAAGCCCGCGCTCCCAGGCGTGGCGCGGCGAGTTTTAAGACAGGCAGGGGCGAGCGTTTGACCGGTGTGTCCCATGGTGCGTCTTGCATGGCCCCGACGATGCCGCAACGGCCGGGGCGTTCCGAGGGCCGGACCGCTGCTGTTTTCCTGGCCTGTTTCTCCCGGGCCGTCCCGTCAAATCACCGAATGAAACGCCGTCAAATCACCGAACGGAATCCTGTCAAATTACCGAATGTCCTTGACTTGAGGGGGCAACGGGGTCTGTCCCTAGACGGCCCCTTTCTCCCCCGCGCCTGTCCTTTTCCGTCTCGTCGCTATTCGCGGTGGGTGCGCCAGTCGTGCATCGTGCGGCCGAAGCGGCGCTTGAACAGGCGTTTGAGCCAGAGGTCGTCGCTGAAGCCGCAGAGAGCGCCGACGTGGGCGATGGGCGTGTTCGTGGTGCGGAGCATCCGGCAGACGAGCGCCAGGCGCCGCTCCTGGAGCGCGCGGCACACTGTCATGCCGGTCATGGCGCGGAAGTTCTTCTCCAGGAGGCTCTGCGAGGCGCCGGCGGCTTTGGCGATGTCGGGCACGGTTATGTCGCTTTCGGCGTGGAGCAGGATGAAGGTCTTCGCCAGCGAGACCATGCGCCCGGCGCCGCCGACGTCCTGCGTGGAGGCCCGTTCGACGATGCCCTTCACGCCGAAGAGCCGCACCGTGCCGTCGGGGACCGCGCCGTCGAGCATGCCGACTGCGGTCTCGATGGCGAGCCAGCCGCCTTCGTCGTAGTCGGGCACGATGCTGGAGAGGGCCGGGACGGTCTGGTTGCAGATGAGCTCGTCGTCGTCAACTCCCAGCACCTGGACGTGCTCCGGGACTGGGATTCCGACGGTTTCACATGCGTCGAGGACGTGGCGGGCACGTTGGTCGTTGGCGGCAAAGACGCCGCACGGCTTCGGAAGCGCCGAAAGCCATGCGCCAAGCGCTTTTTCGGCGGCAAGGAAGTCGCGGCGCGACGGCGCCTGGAATACGTGCGCCTCCCCGCCGTGCCGCGCGACTGCGGCGAGAAAGGCCGCCTCGCGCTCCAGCGACCAGTCGTCACGCTCTGGCGTCCCGACGTAGGCAAAGGATCCAAACTTCTTGCGGGCGAAGAAATCGGCGGCGGTCCGCGCCACGGCGGCGTTGTCGCACTTGACCGATGCGGCCGCGAAGCGCCGTCCGGATGGTGCCGGCGCGTTCACGAACACAGCGGCGCGGCAGCGCACGGCCGGTATGTCCCGGGCGGCAAGTTCCGTGTATGGTCCGAGCACCACGCCGTCAGGACTCCACGAACGGAAGTTCAGCAGGCGGTTGAAGCCAGGCTCAAACGCGCCGTAGAGGCGGAGGCGCACCCGCTCGCGGTTCAGCGCCACATACCGCAGCGCACCTGCCATGATGCGCCGCGAACTCTCCGGCCCCGACCCCAGCGGACCCACGATCCGCCACGGCGGCGCGGCGTGGCAGCCGGGTTTTCCTGTCGTCTCGCGTCCCATTCCAGCGTCCCGTTTCCGATGCCAGTGATCCAACGGGTCCGATTCTACCGCATCCGGAGCGGCGGCGCAAGCGTTTTTGCGAAAAAAGACAGTTATTATCAGAAAAAAGCAATTCTTGGGATTGCGGTTCCGGTGTAGTATTTTTCGCCGAAAGGGCATTCAGCACCATGGACAAAACCACCGCTTGCATGCGCCGCGCGCTTGGCTCCGCCGCGCTTGCGCTCTGCTTCGCGCCGGCCGCCATCCTGGCCGGCGACACCTATGTCGAACTCGACGGGACGCAGGTGATCAACACCGGCTACCGCATGAAGATGTCGTCGCGCATCGACGTCGACTTCCAGCTCGTGGAAAAGCCGCGCGCCGGGACCCGCATTCTCGACGCCCACGGCGGCGGCAACTACGCGATCTACGTGAACGGCAACGGCTACTTCTACTACGAAACGTCCGTTGGCTCCGCCTCGACTGGCATTCCGAGCGCCGCCCATGGCTGGAACGAGCGCTACACCATGAGCGCGCTCAGGGGCAACAACTACATCTATCCCGGCGCTTCCGATTGCAACGGAGAAAGCGACAAAATCGCCGGGCCGTTCTGGGCCGGTATCGGCGATGTCACGCTCAGCTACCCCGTCATGATCGGTGGTTGGGCGGAAAACGCGGATGGAACTGCGGTCCGCGACGACCCTCACCCGAAGATGAAGGTCTTCGGCGTCCGCATCTACGAGAAGGTCGGCGACGCCTGGGCGCTTGTCTGCGACTGTCGGCCGGTCGTCAAGAACGGCGTCGCCGGCCTCTACGACGAGGCTGCGGACGTCTTCATGGCTGACAGCCGCGATGGCTTCGCCCTCTCGTGCGGCGGCGACATCGAGTCCGTCACGCGCGGCGAGGACGCCTACATCGTCAACACTGGCTCCGACATCAAGGGCGCCAACAGCCGCTTCTTCTGGAAACCAGGCGCGAAGATCGAGGTCGATTACGCCCTCACGGATGCCACGTCCGGCAGCGGCTTCCGCATTTTCGGCGCCGAGTCCTCCGGCGTCGGGCAGAAGGTGTCGTGCTACGCGGGAAGCGGCAACATCGGCTTCGTCCAGTGCGCCGAAGGGGAGTCCGCTGCTGCCGTCGCCATCGGCGGTCTCGACATGCGGCGCCACCGCATCGGCATCGACGCCACCGACCCTTCCGGCGTCGTCTTCTCCCACATCACCGGCACAACCGCTCTTTTCGCGACCTCGGGAGCGTCGTGCTCCGGCACGGCGAACCACCCCATCGGTCTCATGGGCCAGTGCAAGGACGCTTCCGGCATGGTTTTCGCGAATCCGGCAAAGATGCGGCTCTACCGCGCCCGCTTCTGGCAGGACGGCGCGCTCGTCCACGATTACGTCCCGTGCCTCAAGGGCGGCGTCGCTGGCCTGAAGGACGTCGCTCCCGGCGGCGACGGCGCCTTCGTCACGGCCGATCTTCTCGCCTTCGGCGGCGACATCCCCGAGGAGGATGACGACCCCTTCATCGAGAACACCACCGACTTCATCGACACCGGCTATCGCGCGACCGGCAAGACCAAGATCGTCGCGGACATGGCATGCACCGGCACTGGAAGCACCGAGCGCTCCGGCGCCGCGTATGTCCTCTTCGAGGCTTATGAAAGCGGCGGGGCCTTCCTGCGCGTCTACAACAACTGGGGCACCTTCCGCGCCATCTGCCGCGAGGCGGGCGACGTCTGGTACGGATGGTCGTCCGTCCGCCTTGGCGAGCGCCATGAATTCACGATCGATCCGAGGGGCGGGGAGGCCGCCGTCGCAATGGTGACGGCAGGCTTCACGAACTACGTCACTGCGTCGGCGTCCCCGCTCGTCGCGGCGTCGACGGCCAACTCCTCGACCGTCAAGATTTTCTCAACGGCCGACGGGACGCTCAACACCAAGGCCCGCCTCTACGGCTTCAGAATCTACGAGGACGGAGCGCTCGTGCGCGATTACGTCCCGGCCGTCGAGAACGGCGTCGTCGGCCTCCGCGACGCCACCGGAAACG
>CAMOSH010000110.1 GCA_946624575.1 uncultured Verrucomicrobiota bacterium | reverse complement strand
AATGGCTCTTTCATTGTCAGTGAGCAGACGCTCCCTTGAGGGTGTTTACGAGAACACGTTTCCGAGAGGTGTCGGCGGTGGGCCTTCTCGGCCTCACAGCCCAGCGCCGTCACCAGCGCGGCCATGGCCACCAGGCCCTTTCGGCGAAATCGAGCGCCCAGTGCCAGTCGAGGGCGGAGAGGCCGTGCGCGCCGCCGCGGCGGACGTAGCCTAGGCGCGGTCCGATGCGCGAAGTGTCGTAGGGGGCCGGGAAGTCGCCCGGCGGAAGTCCGGGAAGTCCATGGAGTTCCCACGCCGGCGAGGCGGCGCGGCAGGAAAGGAATTCTCCCAGGGGGTCGAACCATGGATTGTCGAAACCCTCCACGAGCAAAGCCCGCGGAGCGACGCATGCCAGCAGCCAGTGCTGGTCGAACGGCAGCGCGGCTTCGTTGCGGGCGTATTTGCGGTAGGCGGGGCAGAACCAGTGCGGAAACTCGTGTGTCTCGGATTCGACCGTTTCCCCGAAATAGCGCTTCGCCAGCGGAGCCCCGCCGCCGCCGGTCTGGTTGGGCGCGACGACCGCAAATCGTTCGTCGCGCGCCCCGGCGACGAGCGCGGCCTTCCCGAGCCGCGAACAGCCCGTGACGAGCGATCGCGAGGCGTCGATTTCCGGGACGAGCTCCGCAAGGTCGAGTCCGCGCGAAAGGGCCCACGCCCATGCGCCAAGCGTCGTGGTGTTGTCGTCGCGCATTTCGTCGCGTGGTCCCCAGAGGTCGAAGACGCCGCGCCACGCCATGTCGATGGTGTCGCCGTTTCGCGGCTCGATGTCGGGCGAAACCTGCGCCTGGCAGCAACTCATCACGGCCACGCCGCGCGACAGGAACTCCTCCAGCGGGAAGGCGTAGCGGTAGCCGGTGCGGCGCAGGAACGCGCGGCGGTCGGGATGCAGGGCGAACGTCCCGTTCTTACGGGAGGCTGACGAGCAATACCAGACGTTCGTCGGAACGACGATTTCCGGATCGTCCATCAGCGTGTGGTTGCCGCCGTAGTTGAGGAAGAGCGCCACGGGGACGGGCGCAGGGTTCTCGCAGACGATGCGCCCATTGCGGATTTCGGGGGCCTCGCCTCGGATGCGGTTCGGGATGACGACGAGCCAGTCGAGCCACGGCCCGGCGTGGCCTTCGCGGAACCACATCCGGTATTGGCGGCGGATGCCGAGTCCGGCGGCGGTCGTGCCCTCCTCGACGAGTTCGAGCTTCAGCGTCTCCGGCGCGGGCGGCTCCTGGCCGAACATTTCGCGGGCGAAGACGCCGAGGATTTCGCGCCGCCGCTCCGGCCAGTCGGCGGCAGAGCGCACGGGGCGCCCGTCGGCAAAGCGCATCAGCTCCGGCAGCTCGTAGGGCGGCACCGCTGCCTCATCGTAGTTCACGGGCTTGCCGGAGGCGACGGGCGATCCGGCGCAAAGGGCGCAAAGCGCGACGCAGGGAAACGCAAGGTTTTTCATCAGATGGCTATGTGGGGTCAGGCAACAAGGGAGAAACCGCCGAATCGCAACGGTTCCGTCAATCGGCGATTCCGGGCGGCGCGAAGACGCCGTTCAGGCCGTTGAGCAGCGCGCGCTTGCGGGGGGTGTCGGCGGCGGGACGGAAATCGTCGGTTCCGAGTCCGCGGCGGACGGATTCGAGTTCCACGTTCCAGACCCGCGCCTCCCGGTAGGCGTGGTAGCACCAGTCCCAGCCGAACTCCTCGAAGAGTTCGATGCAGTCGCGGATGTAGCCTTCCGCGTTCGGCGCCCACGTCACGGCCGAGAACTCCCCGACAAGCATCCTCGCCCCGTGGCGGCGCTGGAAGTCGAGGACGGGCGCGAGCGACTTGCGCAGGAACGCCTTGTCCCATCCCTTCGCCGGATCGGGCCAGTTCTCCACCGTTTCCAGCGGCGTCAATATCCTCTGGTGCGTGTAGTTGTGCGGATAGTAAACATGGACTTCGTAGATCACGTTGCCGAGATCAAGCGGCTGCAGCTTGCGGAACCAGCCGGGATCGTTGTGCATGGAGCCGACGACGATCGGGGTGGACGGATCGATTTCGCGGATGGCGCGCGCGGCGCGCGTCTGGATCGTGTGGAGGTCGAGACCTTCCGGCGACGGCGTTTCCTGGCGCGGCTCGTTCATGAGGCCGTAGCCGTAGATGACATCGCGCCATGGCGCGACGCGCGCGGCGAGGTTCGTCCAGCTTTCGACGAAGAGATCGGCGTAGAAAGGGTCGTGGAACATTCGCGCGTCGCGACCCCACGCCTCTTCTTCCGGGAGGTCCTTGACGCGCCCGCCGCCGGGGAAGGAATGCTGGTCGATGCAGACTTTCATCCCGCGCTCGCCCGCCTGGCGCAGGGTCTCTTCGAGGCGGTCGAGTTCCTTCGCGAAGTTCCTGCGCCACGCGGTGGCGTAAACAGCGCGATTGTTGGCGGATCCTTCGCCTTTGCAGACAATCTGGTGGCGCACGAGCGTCGCGCCCCAGGAAGCCAGCGTGTCCCAGTCCCCGTCCGTGCGCAGCGAGCCGATCACCGCGCCGCGCAGCGGCGCGGCTTCCATCACGGGAGGGCGCGCGTCCCCGCGCGCCGCAGCCGCAGACAGCTGCCCGCCGGATTCATCTTCCAACGCGTTCACGATCAGCACCGGCGCCTCCGCGCCGATTTCCTCGGCAGGCGAGGGAAAATCGGCACAGAGAAATGCGCAAAGGGCAATGTAGGGAAGGGAGAAGCGACACGCGACAAGCTGAAATGCCGTCCGTTGCCTGTCGCCTGTCCTTACGCCTGTCGCCTGTCGCATGTCCTTCAATGTCATGTCAATGATCCTTGACTTTTCCTGTCTTTTCTGAGTCCGCTCCCGGCCGGCTCCAGACGCCAGACTCTCGTCTCGCCGCGCCTAAGCGTTTCGGTTATCCCGCTGACGCCCTCGTGCGGCGGGGATGCACCGAACACCTTGCGCGCATTGCAGGGACATGGCAGCCGTAGCGTCTTTGCGCCGTCGGAAGCGGCGTGGATCATAGCGTAGCCGCGCCCGGCGACCATCACGTCATCTGTTTCGACCCAGATGTGGACGCCCGCCGCGCGGAACGTCTCGCGCAGCGCGGCGGCATCCGGCGGGAGCGGAAAGAATACGCCCCGGACTCCGTCGCGTTCGACCGTGGCGGCTCCCGAAGGCTCCAGCATCCACGAGACGGGCATGGACTGTCCGAGGGCCGTCCGTTCGAGCCTGAATCCCGTAAGGTCCTCGACGTTCTCCTTGCAACCGGTGCCGTTTCGGTAGTATCCCGGTGCGTAGAGCCAAACGGCGGTCTTCCCGTCGCGCCGCACCCGTTCCTTGATCTTCGACCGCATTTCCTCGGAGAGCGTGAACGCATTGGGGAAGACATAGACCTTGTAGTCGGGCAGTTTCGGGTGGGCAATGTCCGATAGCTCATAGGAGTCGAACGGGACGCCGGTCGCGGGCAGGACATTCAGATGAAGGCGCATCCGGCACATGCGCCAGAACTCAGGCACATGCGATCCCTGGCTCGTCGCGTATTCGTCGGCGGACGTGAACACGGCCACCTCAGCCGGCGTCCACTGCGCCGATGTCATGGTATCGCGCTCCTCCCTGGTGCCGATGCGAATCGACTCCATTAGTTCAGGTGCCGAATACGTGTCGTTGCCGCCCAGCAGGAACCACCAGTTCTCCCAGCCGCCAGCCAGGCACTTGCCAATGGAGCGGCGGACGATGCCGACAGCCTCGTCGGGCGAATGCGGCCGGACGCTGTCTCCCGTCCCTTTGGGCGGAAGGGAGAGCCAGGTCCTGAAGTCGGACTCTTCAAAAAAGACACGCCTGTGGAGTCGGAAGGTCGCCTGGTAGTAGGCCTGTGAACGGCCAGAATGACCCGGAAGCCGTGTCTCTTCGTAGTGGGGGGGCGCCGCGAAGAAATCGACCGCCCCGGATTCGATCACGCGCATCATCTTCTCGTGCGAAAGCCACGGGTATCCGAAGAAAACGCCCACGAGACGGCGTCCGCCCGTGCATTCCTTGAGGTGCCGCGCCGCGTCGATGCAGACGTCCGCGACGGCGGCGGCCGCGTCGCCGATGCGGGCGCGTCGTTCCGCCGTGTCTTCGAGCGGCGGCAGGGGGTCGCGGTCATCCCGGCAATTCCACGGCGTCGTGGAGAGGCAGACGGCCTTTTCCCCCAGCTCCAGCCACTCGCCGCAGTGGAGCGCGCCGAGGTGGTAGCCGATTACGCGGTCCGCGTAGTCCGATGCCTCCACATGGGCCACCATGTCCGCGATCATCCGCCTGTAGAGCCTACGCCACGCCTGCGACGAAGGTTTGGCGCATGTTTCGCTTTCCATTTCCTTCTGATGCCCTGCGCACCATTTCGGCGGGGGGTCGATCTTGATGCGCGGAAAGATGAAGCCGTCTGGCGAGGCGTCCAGCAGGGCGCGGGCGAGCGCGTCGAAGAGCCGGAAATCGTATTCGCCCTCGTCAAGCCACCATTGGCGTGGCTCGTAGCGGACGCGGTCGGTCATGGTCCAGACGTCGCTGGAGAACATCACGCCCGCGTCCCGGAACTCCCGCAGCCGCGCCAGCGCCTCGCCGGGCCGCCCGGTCGGACGCGGCATCACCGCCGTCGCCGGACGCGGAACGCCGCCGACGGCAATGCGGGGTACGCCGGCCACCTCGATGATCGAGGCCGAGAAATCGCTTGTCGCGATCATCTGCATGTCACGTGTCTTTCCGCTCGTCACGTGTCGTATGTCGCTTGTGTCCTCTTTTGCGCGGCGGCAGCCGCGCTACCTGATCGACAGCACCGTCGGTTGGATGCCGGTTTCCTGACATTCGTAGCATCCGAGGTCGGGTAGGGCGTCCGCCGCAAAGGCCTTGCCAAGGAGGTTCACGAGACGCGGGTTGCCGGCGAGGTCGGTCGCGCCGGACATCCAGCCGAGGACAAGCCCCTTCTCGCGGCACTTGGACGTGGCGGCAAGGCGGTAGTCGCCGCCGGCGGCGTCCGCGAACTTCGGGTCGCCCGTCATGACGCCGCTGTCCTGCGTTCCGCCCGAAATGGACTTCACGAGGCTGTTTGTTATGATGTTGGCGAAACTGCCGCTGCTCGCGATGTCAGCGTTCGGAAGGAGGCAGTTGATGAGGGCGTTCTGGCAAGACCGCGAATTGTGCTTGTAGTCGAACGTCGAAGCCAGAATTGTGCAGTTCTCAAAGCGCGTTTTGCCGTTGTGGTCGGCAACGACGGCCCCGGTGCCGGAGTTTTCGCCTATGAGGCACTGGCGCACGGCAATTGACGCGGACGCTCCTTCCGGGAAGAAACACTGGCCGCTCCAGGACATGTTCGTGAACACGCAGTCGGAAACAAGGCATCCCGAAACATTGCTGGCGTGAATGACGCCGTAGCCACCGCTTGAAGTTCCGCTAGGCATCAGTCCAGCGAAGTCGCACCCGACAATTTGAACGTTGGATGCCCAGCACTCGATTGCCTGGCCGTATGTCGCCGTGGAGACGCCCGTGAAGCGGCAGTCCTCGATGGTCATCGCCGTGCGGGCCAGAATCGCGCCTCCTTTGTTCGCGGCGCTGTTTCCGGAAAAAACGCAGTTGGAGACAATGTTGTCGCTGCTGCCGCTTGAAGTGTAGAAATAGAGTGCTCCGCCCCCTTCCGACGTTCCCGTTGCCGAATTGTCGCGAAAGATGCAGTTGCGTATCGTGCCGCTGAGACCGCTGACAAGCGCCGCTCCGCCGTTTCCCTGTCTTCCGTTGGTCAGGGTGAGGTTGTCAATGAGGAATCCTGACTGGCCGGAAACCGATGATGAACAGGTGAAGTGGCGGCATAGCCCCTGCGCGTCCATGACGACCTCGCCGCCAGCGTAGTCGCCGTATTTCCCGGTTACCGTGAGATTCGCCTTGGCGAGCGCGATGGAGGAGGAGATCAAGTGGGTTCCCGGCATGAGATAGACCGTTTCGCCAGCAATGGACGAGGAAACCGCCGCAGCAACGGCCTCGGTGGCGTTCGTCGCAGGTTCGTCCGGGTTCTGGAACGTCGCGCCCGTCACCTGGGTGTAGCCTTTCTCCCCCACCCACTCGGCGGAGGCGACAAAGCGCGTCGGCGGATCGTCGAAGAAGTTGTCGTCCGTCGCTGCCACTCTGTAGTAATTCAGCGCGTTGGGGCGGGTGCCGTCGGCGCGCGTCGGTGCGTTCTGCGCAAGGTTGGCTGGAGTCTTCGCGAGAGGCCAGTAGCCGATGAGGCCGTCATCCCAGGGGTAGGCGCGGCGCGTGTGGAGCGTTGCGATCTCCTCGGCGGACAGCGCCTTGTTCCAGAGCGTCGCCTCGGCGTAAAGGCCATTGAAGCCGGCGCCGTAGTTGACACGATCGACAGCCGTCACTTCCGCCGTCGTCCCCACGGCGGCTACGGCGAAGCAGCGCGCCGATTCGAGACTGTCGATGGAGAGGTCCGCCTCTCCGACTTGCGTGCCGTCGATGTAGAAGCGGGACTTCCCGGTGGCGACATCGAACGTGCCCATGAGAAAATGCCACGAGCCGTCCGTGCGAAGATCGGAGGAATCGGGCGCGATGATGTTCGCGAGCGAAACGACGCCGTCTTTCGTCCCGGCGACGCGGAAGGCGAAATTGCCGGCACTGTTGATCAAGAGCAGCAGGCCCTGCTCGCTGTAGGCGTTGGCGTTGATGTGGCAGGAGCCGAAGACGGCCGCGCCGCCGCTGGCGTAGGACGAGACGTTCTTGACCCAGATGCCGATGGAGCCGCCGGACGCCAAAGCGCCCGCGTATTTGCAGCCCGTCGTCATGTAGCGCGGGTCGTTTGCGCTGTTCGCGTTGTTCACCGTTGCGGCCGAAGCCGTTGCGGCCGCGCCCATCGCGACCGAGAGCGCCGCCGAGGCGGCGAGGATTCTGGTTTTGTTCATGGCAGAGTGTCCTGGTTTCGTTTCGGGGCGTGAATCGCCCTTCCGCGTTCAATCATAGCCGATGGCGCTTTGGGGCGTATGTCGGATTGCGCATGAAAATAAGACGGATCGCGAATTGTCGAAACCGGTTCTTGCGCTCCTGTCAGCGGTTTGCTAGGATTGGTGCCGCTTGGGTGCTTGAGAAACGACAAACCACACCGCCATGAAGAGGAAGTCAGGGAAATCGAACGCTGGGAAAGTCCGGCACGTGCTGTTCGTGGCCGACTTCGCCTATTCGTCGAGCAGCCTCATCCTTTCCGGCGTCGTGTCGGCGCTGTCCGCCCGTTCGGACGTCTCCCTGATCGTCCGGGGAGCGCATCCGGCGGAGGCCGACTGGGAATACGGGGTGGAATCCGGCGTAGACGGCGTCGTCTCCTGCCTTGGCGCGGGCGACCCGCGCGCGCAGTGGTTCGTGAAGGGGCGGCGCGGCCCGCCCGTGGCGCTCGTGTCGGCGAACCAGGCAGCTCCGTCGGCGCGGCGGCGCACCGCGAGTTTCATTTGCGACGCATCCGCCGTCGGCAAGGCGGCTGCGGATCTGCTGTCGCACCATGGACTTTTGCACTTCGGCTACGTCGGGGCTCGGGCCGACGTCCCGTTCTCGTGGGACGTCGCACGCAGGGAAGCCTTTGTCGCAGCCCTCGCTTGGAAGGGGTTCCGCGCCGAAGTCTACGAGCCGTCACCGGCGGAAGCCGGCGCCGCCGCCGATTCGGGGGCGCTGGAAGCATGGCTCAAACGCCTCCCAAAACCCTGCGGAGTTTTCGTTTCCTACGATGTGCGCGCCATGAACGTCCTGGCCGTGTGCCGCTCCGCGGGCATCGCGGTGCCGGAACAAATCCAGGTCGTCGGCGTCGACAACGAGCCCTGGATCTGCGAAAAGACGAGTCCGACGCTGACGTCCATCGAACCGGACTTCGAGGGGGCGGGCCGCCGCGCCGCAGAAGCCGTTCTGGCGATGGCGGACGGCGCTCAGGGCGGTGCATCCGAGACGTTCGGCGTACGGCGCATCGTGCAACGGATGTCGACCACCGACGCGCACGGACACACCATGCGGGCCGTTCGGGCGCGGGAATACATCGCCGCCCACGCACTGGAGCGCATTTCAGTCGCTTCGCTCGCGAAAGCGCTGTGCTGCTCGCCGAGAACGCTCCAGATCGGATACCGGAAGGTGTACGGAATCACGGTGACCGACGAAATCGCGGAAGCGAAGGTGGCGGCCGCGCAGAAAATGCTGGCCGGAAACACCCCGGTCGAGGCCGTTCCGGAACTCGTCGGATACGAGTCGCCGCGCCACTTCAAGCGCGTATTCAAAGCGCGCACGGGCGCGACCATGTCGCAATGGCGCGACACCCATTGATCCGAGCGGGGGACTAATGGGGACAGACCCCGCTGACCATTGGCTTCATGAGCGTTTAGCTAATGTTGCCAATGTGAAAGTGTTGCCAGTTGCCAGTTCCAATTTCCAATGATGGCGAAATTGGAAACTGGCAGCATTGGTATTGGCAACATTCGCACAATGGCAACATTCGGCTAATGGGGACTAATGGGGACAGACCCCGTTGAACCCCGCGCGTGACCGCAACGGCGGTTGTGGGTGTGCCAATTGGACTGGAAACCGTTTCTCATGATGACTGCGGATGCGTTGGCGACATGACTGCGCCCTCTGCCGAGGCGTGGAGAGCGCTCCATGATACCGGACCGAGGCCGTCCCGGATTTCGAGGAACATCGGGGCGCGCGGAAGGATGCCGCGCTGGCGCGCCATGACAAGCGACGAGAGCGAAACCAGCGGATCGAAGAAGCCGCGAAGCGGCCGGTGGTTTCGAAACGTGCCGTCCGGCGCCTGGTCGATCTGATGGAGGTGCATGCCGTTCACCTCGGAACCAAGGAACTCGTACCACGCGCCAACGGGATACTGGGTGGAAAACGGCGCGTTGTTCCGAGCGTGGCCGATGTCGAGGTGGAAGCCAACGCGAAGACCGGGGATGCCCCGCAGGAGCGACATCTGCTTTGCGCACTCATCAGGCGTATAGCCGAAACGGCGGTGCTTCCAGTCTGCCATGTCGGCGTCGGTGACGTGCATGTTCTCGACGCCGACGGCAACCCCGGTACCGATGAGAGGCGCAAGCGCCTCGGCGTAGGCATCGCACATGGGACTGCGCGCATCTTCCCACTCGTCAAGCGGAATGTTCGGCACATGGAGCGTGACGCGGTCGCAACCGAGGACGAGCGCATCGCGACAGGCCTCGCGCACGGCGTCGACGCCTTGGACGACGCCGGAGGCAAAGCCAAGCTCCGGCAAATGCAAGGAGAGTACGCGCCCGCCGGACGCGCGCCATTCGCGGACTTTTGCGAGCAATGCGTCGAAGGTTTGCGGTCGCCAGGTAAATGCGCGCAATTCCAGGCAGGGGACGCGCTCGCGAATGGCGAAGCCCAGGCCGCCGAAGGGATCGTCCATGGTGGAGATGCCGAGATCGTCTAGGAAGCACCGACGGAAGGATGGAGACCATTCCTCCGGAGCGACATCGGGGAACACCACATTCCCGGCACGACGCCAGACGCCATTGGAGGAGCGCCCGAAGATCGCGAAGGCCGGAGGTCCTCCCTGCGCCTTGTCCGGGTCGAGGCCGCGAACGGTGGAAAGACCCGGAACTTCGGTGTCGCGGTGCATGTGACCCGCAACGACGAGCGCATCTGGACGGCAAGCGGATGACGGAAGGGAGGGCGGAGGCTCGTGGGTGACGACGAGCGAGCCGCCTTGCCCTTGTCCAGTTGCCGCCGACGGCCACCCCCGCGACGAATCGACCAGCTCGACGCCTTTTGGCGTCGGCGCACCTGAAAGAATCGCAAGCGTTTTCGCGCTCTCTTCCGGTGTCCGCAGCTCGGCGTTGCCGGGGGTGACGGAAACGGGCAGGGCCGATTCGGCGAGGATTGCCGCAACAGCCTCCGCCTCGGCCTTTCTTCCGCTTCCAACCATGTCTCCGGCGCACACGATGGCCGTCGCGCCACGTCGTGCCGCCTCCCCGACGGCCCAGCGAAGCACCTCTCCTTTCAGGCGTCCGGACTCCGCCGTGTAGTGCAGATCGGCGAATACGGCGATTACCCCAGCATGTTTGCCCATTGTCGTCCCGGACATGGCAACGACAAGGGAACCGAGGCTTGCGGCCTCGCACACAACGCCGGGCAGGGATCCGGAAAGCGCATCGTATGAGAGCCAGAGAATGCAGGCGAGGACAAGAAGTCGCCGCGACCGAGAGACATTGGAAGTCCAAAGGGCGTAGCAGCCAATGCACTGGGCTCCGCAGGATAGCAGAAGTTTTGGCCCCTCCCCCTGCGCCATGCCGGCCCAGGCCGCCCCTGTTACGCAGAGCGCACCGAACGCCCACGGCCATATGCGGGCCGACGCCCAGCCGGAAACGCCTCGCTGCGAATACACCGCGCCACGCGCCACGCCGAGAAGCGTCATCAGACCGCCCGTCCACGCGCCGAGCATCAGGAGGTGTACCGTCCAAAGGCAACTGGCAACGCCTTGCCGGAGCGCGATGCGGCGCGTCTCACGCGCCAGATAGCTCAGGCATGTCGCGACGAGCGCTGCGAGCCCTATCGCCTGGGCAACGGGATGCGCGACGGTCAGTCGAGACAACTCTGCCAAAACCGTTTCCATTTTGATTCACGTTTTTCTTCGGCCCGGATTGGAATCGGGGTGACTATCGCATGAAGAGAACTGTCGCCATGTCCCCGACACCCGCGTATGACGCGAGGAGCGGTTCGCCGATCTCGGCTCCGCCGGCGTCGTAGAAGTGCAGCCGCTCGCCGACCTCGTCTAGTTCGCGGTCTCCATGCCCTTCCTCGCGCACTGGTACCGCAAAAGCAAGAGCCTCTGATCACTTCAGGAGCCGCACGTTGCGGATCCAGTAAGAGAGCCGCCGTCCGGCGGGAGTGCCACCAAAGCGCAACGCGACGATTTTGTCCGCATCTGCGGGCACCACGGCGCGGCGGATGCTCCACTCGCGGTATGGCCGCAGATAGGGCAGGTAGCGACACTGGCCGTCCGCGTAGAGCGCCATGACGACCACTTCGTAGAAGTCGTTCTCCACCTTGTCCTGGTCACTCTTGACCTCGAACTCGAGCATCCTGCCGCCGGCCATCGACTCTTCAGGCAGCTTGAGGTCGTGGACGGGAAAGAACCATGCACCCTGAATCGACCCAGGCTTCCACTCCACGTCGAACCGCACGGCACCTTCGGCTTCGTCGTAGGTGCAGCGGTATTCGTCGGCCGAGTCGTTCCGGCGCCACGCCTCCGGATTGTCCAGAGCCGGCCACGGCACGATCTCGCACTTCGAGAGGAAGCGCTTGCGGTGGAAGAACGGAATGCTGGCGCATGTCGAGACCCGGCCGTCGAACTCGCCGTGCATCTTCAGCGCGAAGTCCACCCCGTCGCCCGCCGGAGGGACGTATTCCACCGTGAGGTCCGCCTTGCCGAAGGGCGGTAGCGCGATTTCGCCGGGCAATCCACGCAGTTCGCCGCCTTCGGCGACGATGCGCCCCGTCTTGTGCTCCGGTGAAAAATTCCAGATTTCAAGTTCGATGGCGCATGTGTCGTCGAGGAGTTCCGCGAGACAGTGGCGGCCGCCGATTTCGACTTGTTCGCTCGGCAAATGCGGGCGGATGACGATGGTCAGGTCTTCGCTGGATGACGCAGGCTTGCGCCCGAATGTGCCGGATGGCGCGGCGGGAATGTCTGGTGAAAGCCCGGAAAGGCCCGTGGCGAACTGCGGATGCGCCGTTGCGGTGAGGCGCAGCGTGCTGTTGGCCGTAGTGGTTTCGGACGGAGTTCCCATGACATCGACGATGCGGTAGTTGCCATCCGCCGCGGGAATCGAGAATTCGGGATCGGGCGCATCGGGAGGGACGCGCTTCTGCGCGTCCGCAGAATCCACGGCGGTTTCGCGCCAGAATACGAGGGTCTGCGCCCCCTTGCTGTTGTCCGCTTGCTGTTTGGGCGCAGGCGCCCCTTCCGCCTCATACAGAAAAGCCCTAATGCCTTCCCCGACGCGCACTTCGCCGAGCATCTTCGCGCCGCCAAGGAGGCGGTTCAGGGTCGCCAGCGCGGCGCAGATGGGCTTGACGCTGCCGTCGCGGCGCATCATGCCCCAGTCCTTCTCGCCGTGGCGCTCGTTGTAGCAGCCGAAGAGGAACCACCACGCGCGGTGGATGCCGCCGAACTGGAGAAGCACCATCCCCTTCGGGCAGATTTCCGCCATCAGCAATTCCTGCTCCGGCGAATGCGCCCGGATGCCCTCGCGCCCGCTTTCGCTTTTGCCGTGGCCTTCGAGGTTGGTGCCGAACTCCGTGAGCCAGACCTGAAAGTCCGGAACTCCGGCCTCTTCGAGAAATCGGCGGACGCCGGCAGTCCATTTCGGGAAGCTTGCGGGGTTCACGTATGTGTGGAGATTGAAGGCATCGACGTATTTGGCGATGTCGTTGTCGAACATCCCCTGGCAGAAGCCCTGGTGGTCAACGTCGGAGACGGAGCCGGGCAGCGCCGGCTTTGCGGGGTCTCCCGCCGCCATGCCAAGCGAGAAGGCCTTCAGCGTGGCGGCGTATTCCCAGACGGGGCCGGCGGAGGCGCTGAGGTCCTGTTCGTTCCAGTATTCCCAGGCGTCGAAGCAGTCGCCGAACTCGACAACGGCCCGTTCCATGAAGCGGTAGAGCGCCATGAGGTCGCGCGGCATCCGGCGTTTGGCCGACACGCCCATCCATGCGGGCGTGTCGCCGAAAAGGCCGAGGCACTGCGTGCCATTGCGCTTCATCAGGCGGGCGTTTTGGAGATAGGGAAGGAATCCGTCGAAGTCGAATACTCCCTGCGCTGGCGCCATGCGGAAGAGAAGCATGCGCTCGCGGGTATGCGAGACGCCGCAGAGGCCCATCAGCTCGGCCACGACGCGGAAGGAGTCGCCGTCGTACCATGGGCAGTCGAATTCGCCGCGCTTCGCCCACATCGTGAAGGCCGAGTCGGCGGCGAAGAAGGAATCGGGATTGGGCGGGACGGATGCATCGACGACCATGAAGCCGCGACGCATTCTGTTGCCCGCCTGCTGGCGGGGCTCGGGCGGATTGCCTGTGGCGGCTTCAATCCAGTAATACCCCGGCGGCAGCGGGGCAAGCGCAAGACGGCCGTCTGCGGGCCATTCGCCGCTGGCGAGTTCGCGGCCCCGCCAGTCGCGGAGGAGGAACGATGCCGATTCTTTTTTGACAGGATTAACAGGATTGACAGGATTTGTTTTCTCGCGCAGAGACTCAGAGTCGCAGAGATCTTTGTGCTCTTTGTGCTCTTTGTGTTCTTTGTGGCTATAATCAAGTTGGAACACAGGCTTCTCCGTGTCTCGGAAGACCCAGCCTGGGGCGTCGGTTGTGATGGCTGTGGCTGCGGCCTCGGCGCAAATGGCGCAGAGTATGGCGCAAATGGATGTAAAGTTTTTCATCGTTCACCAATTGATGTTGATACTTGATTTGAAAGGAACCCGCATTCAGAATACCTGTCGGCGCCGGGGGTGT
>CAMOSH010000109.1 GCA_946624575.1 uncultured Verrucomicrobiota bacterium | reverse complement strand
GACGGCGACGACGAGTGCCGCGGGTGATGTGGCGACGACGCCCTCGTCGTCGCTTGCTCCCCCATTGCGACGACGGGGCGTCGTCGCCACACCGGACAAATGTTCCGTGAGCACGAGCCTCGGGTCGGTCTTGGCGACGAGCCTTCGGACACCCGCCTCGCGCGCGGCCCAGGCGTAGATGCGCCAGAGTTCATTGGTGAAGTCGCCGTCCACGGCATTGGGGGCGCTTTCGGCGACGAACTTTTCAAGCGCGAAGTTCACGACGAGGATTTTCCCCTTGCCAAGGCGCCTGCGCGCCACGGCGACGTTGCCGCCCGCGTCGCGCGCCACGACCTCGCACCCGCCGCCGGGGACCGGCTCCTGTAGCACTGTGCGCGTGTCGCGCGCAACGAGCTTCGCGCCATCGAACTCGAATTCGATCCGCCGCTCCTCGTTCCACAGGGTCTGCTCCAGGCCCGTCGCGGCGGCCCATCCGGTAAAGCCGACGCTCTCCCCGCGCGTCATGAGAAGCGTGGCCCCCGCCTTCACGCGCTCCAGAAGTTCCTCCCATAGTTCCTGCGACCATGTGCGGAAACCCGTGCCGGACGGCAGGACGTAGAACGTAGCCTCCGGCAGGCCATGCGTTTCGGGCGCCTGGAACAGGAAATCGATTCCGGCGGCCTTGGAGAGCATGACCGCGCCGAAGATCTGCGGCCAGAAGTCCTCGCGCTCCGAGACGAGGCACACGCCGTCCGCGCGACGCGGCGGAAGCGATGCGAAGGGGAGCGAGTCACGGAAAGCGCGGAAGGCCTTGAGCGCGAGCGCCTGCGGCTTCGGCGCGCGGTCGGCTCCGAGAATGCCCAGCTCGCGCTCCATGGCGTTGTCGTCGAACGGCGGGTAGCGGAGTTCCGTCTGGTCGAAGGCGCACCACCAGAGGTAGGCTGAAAGGCCGTGCTGCCACGAGGCGAAGAGCTGCTGGCGCATGCCCGCGGCGGCGACGCGCTCCGGGCAGGTGCGCGGGCCGAGGCTCCCCACTTCCTGCGGGAAGGCGGGCTTGCCGGAGACGGCCTCCTGCAGAAGGCACATCGCGACGGGGTGCATCGCGCCCCGGAAGGAGTTGAACGGTCCCCTGCTCGCCGGAACGGGCGCCGACACGGGATAGGGGTGCGGCGTGAGGATGTCCAGCAGTTCGCCGTGCATCTGGAGCGACCAGTCCCTGCGCTTCTCGTATTGCGGACCGAAGGCGTTCGTCGTCAGGTCCTGCATTCCGGACGCCACGAGGCGCGTCGGATCTTCGAGGCGGACCGCCGACGCAACGGTGTGTATCCAAAGCCATGCATGTTCGGCGCTTGCGATTTTGCCCATGCAGTTGAACTCGTTGCCGAGGTCCCACGCGGCGATCGCGGGGAGGTCGCGCGTGGCGCGGACGAAGGCGCGCGCGAAGCGCCCCTCCCACATGAGCGCCGCGGGGTTGTTCAGGAGGTCGAGTCCTTCGACCATGCGCGGGACGAAGAGGCGGCCGCTCATCCAGCCGGTGACGAGGGAGACCATCAGCCGGATGCCGCGCGCCTCCGCCATCGCGGCGAAGTCGCGGAAGCGCGCGACGGCGCCCGGTTCGAGCCAGAGCGGATCGACGATCCGCCTGTCCGTGCCGTCCTGGACGAATCCGAGCGGAATGCCCGCGTAGCCGAAGTAGCGCGAGAGGGGCTGGAAGTCGCACCAGGTCGGAAAGACGCGCAGCATCTCCACGCCATGCGCGGCGAGGGCGTCGAGGTCGGCGGCGACGGAGGCCGCGTCCCATTCGTCCGCGCGCCACATCCTAATGCCCGCTTTCGACCCCCAGTAGTTGCAGCCGACGGCGAAGCCGCGCGGCCCGGCGACGGAATCGGGAAGAGAGACAGAGTTCATTGTTCACAAATCCTCATTGTTCGTCAAGGTCGCCGTAGCGCTGCTGGTGCCGGAAATGGCGAGATCGCGCAGCCCCGCTTCCGGCGCGGAGAACGAGCGCAGTTCATACGGCTCCAGTTTCAGCGTGACCGTCGCGGCCCTGTCGCCTTCGACGGCTTCGCCGCCCACGAGGTCGGTGGTTCCCGCCGGAATGGCGAGGCGCACTTCGGCCGGAGCGTCGCCGGTGTTGATTGCGTAGAAATACGCCTTGCCGCGGAACGCCTTCGCGCGCACTCTCACAGGGCTTTCGGGATCGAGGCCGGGAAGGTCGTCAAAGACGACGGCAGGAAGCGCCCGGAAGGCCTGGATGAAGGGGACGAGCACCTCCTCGGTGCCGTATGTCCCAATCAGGTAGCCGCCCTTGGAGAGCGCCTGAAGGTCGTGGAAGCGGAACGGCGCGGCATAGTGTTTCAGCGCATGGCGGCCCGAGGGGTTGATGGTCGTGACGCGCCAGCCGCACTCCTTCAGCCACGGACAGGCGAGCGACCCCGGCCCCGGCTTCGCCGTCATCCCGCCGATGCGCGACTCCCAGTAGCGGTCGTGCTGGTTCACCCACGGGAAACGGGCGCCGTCCAGGAGGGCGTAGGAGCCGCGCCGGAACCATTGGTCGCGCTCGATGGGCGCGGCCGTTTCGGCGAATTCCTTCCAGCTCCCCGGCGCAGGACCGCGAAAGCGGTAGTCGGCCGGGACTTCCGTCTGGCAGATGGAGAGGTTCGGCAC
Source organism: uncultured Verrucomicrobiota bacterium (assembly GCA_946624575.1). Taxonomy (GTDB): domain Bacteria; phylum Verrucomicrobiota; class Kiritimatiellia; order RFP12; family UBA3636; genus UBA3636. The sequence goes on along the minus strand of CAMOSH010000109.1, from coordinate 10,880 downwards.
GTCGGCGAGCTTGCGCGGGTCGAGTCCCGCGCGGCGGTTCGCCTCCGCGACGAAATTCTCCTTGCCGAAGTCGGGATGCTTGAAGTCCGGCACGAGAAAGCTGTTGACGACGAGCTTGAGGTCGGGGCGCGCGGCGCGCAGCTTCGCGGCGAGGCGGCGGTAGAGGCGCGCCACGACGTCGCAGCGCCAGTCGAGCCACGCCTCCCACCGCACGGGGTTTTCGCGGAGCCAGGCGCTGGGCATGGCTGGGGCCGCGCCCAGCGACGCCGATGAATCGACTCCTCGGCCCACCGGTGGCATGGAGATGCCCCGTTCGCGGCAGAAGGCCCTGATAGCGTATTCGTTGTAGCCGGAGCGCTCGTCGCCGAACCAGCACAGGCAGTGCTTCGTGAGGTGCAGGGCCACTCCCTTGAACGAGGGGTGGTCGCGCCCTTCCTCGATGAAGAGATCGACGGCGCGTTCGATTTCGCGCTGGACGTCGGGATGGGCGATGTTGAAGTTGGGCGGCGTCCCGTGCCAGCCGCCGGGGTTGGGCTTGCCGTCGTCCCAGATGCTGATGGGGGACATGTTCAGGGAGCCGTTCTCCATCGCCTCGCGCGTGACGGCGCCCAACGGCACGCGGATGTTGTTCTGGTTGATCGTGGGCATGAAACCCAGCCCTTCGCGGTCGAACTTCTCGTACCAGGCAGTGCGGTATCCAGGCGCGTGGACGCGCGGCATGTAGTCTTCGCCAATCACGCCGCAGTACCAAGAGCCGGGGTAGCAGAGCAGATTCTGCCCGGTGTAGCGCATCAGGGCCGCCGCGCGGTCGGCGAAGGCGCCGAAGGTATCGGCCCTCGTGCCGCCGACATCGAAGTCGAAGTGGATCGCCGGGTCTTCGTAGTAGAGTGCGAAGGTGCGGTGCCAGTCGTCATCGTTTGCGGGAGGCTCGTGGATGGCGGCGGCGGGCAGGGCGCCGCCCTCAATGGCATAGACGCGAATCTCCGAAATCGCGGCCGGCGCGCCGGCGCGCGCCGTCATGGCGACAAGGGCCACATCCGTGACGCGCGGCCAGTAGATGCAGCGGTGCGTGAGGATGCGGCCCGTGTTCGGGTATTCGTCGCCGCACGCCACGCCCTCCTGCAGCATGTTGTCGGAACCCTCCGCGCGCTCCCACGTCTGGGTTCCCGCGCCCTGGACGATGATGTCCATCGTCCGCAGGGCGTCGTCGGGGTAGTCGATTTCGATGACGCACGGCGCACCCTGCGGCGGCACCTCGAAGCGGACGGCGAAGCGGTCGTTGGCCTTGTCCCCCGCCTGGAGGTAGCGCGTCCCGCCGAGGGAACCCACGCTGCACGGCGCCGAGGAAATGAAGCGGTCGGGGTCGTCGGGGATCGAGTCGAGCGTGAGGCGCGAAAGCAGTTTCATTTTCCCGGGGAGGCCGCCCTGCGCGAGCGGCGCGCCCTCGAAACAGTTCGGCCCCTCCTGGTTGAAAAGAGCGCCGTAGTCGGGGATGTCCGGCCCGCGCTCGACGCCGCCGTCGTCGTGGAAATGTTTTGCGATGGCCTCCGGCGGAAGCGGCGCGGACCAGATTTCAAGGTCGTCCATCGCGCCGTCCATGAATTCGCCAGCCTCGCTTCCGCCCACGAAAAATTCCGCGAAGTCCACCCTGTTTGAGAAGGTCATCGCCTTGGCCGACAAGGCCGCTCGCAGCGGCGAGCCGGAGTCCCGCAACTGGGTCGCGCGCCTGCCGTCGAGGTAGATGTCATGGCCCTCCGGCCCCCAGGTGAAGGCGAGGTGATGCCATTCGCCGGCCTTTGGCAGACGCGAACCCACTGCGTATCGGTCGCCGTCGTCGCTCTGGTCCGCGCGGAGTCTCCACCCCCATTGCCAGAACATGAGCGCGCCGGAACCGCGGCGCGGCGTTGGCACCTTTGTGCAGAGGAACTTGCGGCTCTCCAGGTGGTTCCCGGCGGACTGCGCCTCGACGTCGGGCTTGAACCAGAACATCACGGTGCCGCGCTCCGGATCAAGGTTGCCCCGCAAGGGGTAGCCAAGGAGCGAGTCAATGCCGCGCTTCCTTTCGACGGCCTGTCCGCGACGTCCCGCCACGAAGCGGAGATTCCGCGATCCCGGAATCGGCTCCGGGCGACCTTTGGAGAACGACGCGCGCGCCGTGCCGTCGAACGGTGCGGCAAACAGAAGTTCGGGGGCGCGGAGCGTGTCTTCGGCGGAATGAGGTGTTCCCGCTTCCACTTCGCGGACGAACCGCGCGATGCGATCCTCAATGAGGCCCAGGAGACGCTTGCGCCCCTTTCGCCAAATGCAGTGCCCCCCCGTGTTCGGCTCGGCGTCGCAGGGGTATTCAAAGAAGTCGCAGCGGTTTCCGGCGGCGGCGTAGGTCTCGGCGAAGGCGCGGTGGGAAGCGACGGGGACAACCCCGTCTCCGCCAGCGTGGGTGCAGAGAAGCGGCGCCATGCCGGGACGGACGAGGAGAAGCGGGTTCATCGCGTCGAGCGACGAATACGACGCCTCCTTGCCGAAGAGCGCCGTGTAGCGGCCCCGGTGCAGGAAGAAGTCCGGCGCGGGGTCGCCGATGGAGGAAATGGAGACGCAGCCCGCGACCTTTTCGGGCGGCAGGTTCACAAGCGTCCAGAGCGCGAGGTGTCCGCCGGCGGAGCCGCCGCACAGCCAGATCTTCGACGGCGAGAAGCCGGCGATGCGCGCGAACTCGTCGGAGAAGAGCCAGTTCGCGGCGGCGAGGCAGTCGTCGCCGCAGGCGGGCCAGCGGTTGGTCTCGGAGGCGAGGCGGTAGTCGATGTTGAAGACCGCGAAGCCGAGATCGTCGCGGAAGAACTCCGCAACACTTGCCATCCAGTCCCTTTTGCCGGCGCTCCACCCGCCCCCGTGGATGAGAAGGAGGACGGGTGGGGTCTGCGGACGCGCCATGGGCGCGTCCCTACCAGAAGCAAGCGGTAGGGACGTTTCCATGAAACGTCCGCTGGCGGGCAGATGCAGGTCGCCGCAACCTTCGGCGCCCAAAGCGGGCGCGTAGGGGATGTCGCGGACGACCCGGCTGCCGGACGGTTCCGCAACGGCGCTCGACGCGGAAGCGAGAATGGCGGCGGCTGCGCAGGCCAGAACCGCCGCCAACCACCGCGTCTTCAACAGATTCACACTTGCCATGTTTTTGAACCACGGAATACACGGGACACACGGAAATTTCATCCAAGGAAGTTTCCGTGTATTCCGTGTGTTCCGAGGTTTTGCACTTACCTACCGCAGGTAGATGACCGTCGCGGAGGGAGCGTTCGTGACGACCGCCGCAGCTGATTCGGCGTATCCGAAGACGTTGAAGAAGGCGAGGCACTTGTAGGTGCGGACCAGCCGGGAATTCTTCGTCCATTCAACCGCAAGAGAGCTTCCCGTGGCGCCTTCGATCATTTCGCCGTCGAGGAACCACTGGTAGCCGGTCGCGCCGGTCGCGGAGGCGGTCAGCGTCAGCGTGCCGTTCACCGGCACCTCGCCGCCCTGCGGCGTCACCGTGCAGGCGGAAATGGGGTCGGCGTCGCTTTCCATTGCGCCGCCGTAGCGGACATCTCCAACGGAGTCGCTAGTCTTGCCGTGGAATTCAGAATTCTTGCTGTCCCAGAGACCTGCCACGCCGTTGACGATACGGGGCGTCAGGTCGCATGCGAGCGTTCCGTTATCCCATATCTTCATCCCGTAGACCTTCACGTCGCATTCGCGAAGTCCTCCAGTTCCGCTTGTGCCGTTTCCAGCCCCCAGAACATACAGGTGAGTCGCGGCCTCCTTCGTATGGGTATTTGCCATATCTGCGGAAAAATCTGATGTATAGTAGTTGGTGATCGTGCCGTTATCCGAGGTGAGCAAGGCGATGTTTTCCCTGCCGTCCAAGGTGAACACATGGCGGTCTACATCCAATGCAACATCCGTCGTGACGCCTTGATTCAAGTTGTCGTCCTGCATGTTGTAGAAGAACTTGCCCGTTCTGTAGAGTCTCAATTCCATGTTCAAGCCATTTCTTGTGACGGTTCCTAATACGCGGGCATCGGTGGTCGTGGCCATCAAGGAAAAATCGATCTCGACTTTTGTGTTCTGACTTGGAGTGAAACCGGTGTCGATGTAAACCTTTTTACTCTCATTTCCACGTACGTAGGCGTCGTCCGTACCGATCACGAAGGGGTTGCCCTGCGTCTTTTCATGGACTTTGCCGTTCACGCGGTCGTAGAGGCCGGTCGTCGCGCCAAAGCCGTAGGGGATGAAGTCGCGGACGAGTGTTTCGCCATCGTAGATCTTCATTGAGTAGAGCTTGCCAATGAACGGCTGACCGAATCCCCCTGAAACACGACGTGCGAGAATGGCAATGGGGAGGCTGTTCGTTGTCGGGTTAATTGTGGAGCCGACGGAAGCGGAGCATGTCTCCTCAAATGGCGTCCCGGAATACTTCGTGAGGGAGGCGGTGCCTGCGGTGCAGTCAAATGTCGCCGTGTAGCGTGTTTTCGACGGCACGGGGATCGGGTTGAAATTCCTGTCCCTGCTCATTTGGATAGTTAACCCCGTTGCCGCCTGCTTGAGGGACAGCGCCAATCCGCTTCCGCTACCGGGGTCGGCGGCACCGAAGACATATCGGGTGTCATTCGTTTGCGTCGGCTCGAAGTCGATGATGACCTTTGTCGACTCATTTGCGTAGTAGCCGGTGTCGATGGCCTGGGTGCCGTCGGACTGGAGGTAGGTGTCGGCCATCGGTGCGACGATGGACGCGCCGGCGCCCGCCGACAGGGCGGCGACGGCGATTGCGGTTGTCTTTGCGTAGTGCATTTTGTTTCCTTTCGGAGATTTGCCTGTGGGGGATGCCCGCGATCCGCGTGGCGCCGCACCGGCGGCATCGCTCGCGAACGCGGACAATTATAGGTCGGCGCACGACGCAAACCGTTGATTTTGTCCAAAATATTTTGGCGGGTGTTCCGAAAGCCCGCTCATACGGAAGCGCAGAACTTCCAGGCCGGGACAATCTGGATTTTTCGCCCGTCCGCGGAGATTTCCCCCTCCTCCTCGTGCGTGACAATCGTCAAGTCGTCGCAGGAAAGACTCCGCGACGCTTCAAGGATGCCGGAAACCTCCCGCTTCCGGGTTCCGTCGTCTTCAAGCGACCAGGAAACCTGGACCAGTCGATCCACTGCGCGTTCCCGGCAAATGACAAAATCGCAGTCATGCCGCTCCCTGTAGTGACAGATTTTTGCAAGCGGGCCCTTGCTGCGGAAAAGGTGCATGAACACGGTGTTTTCGAGTTGCCTTCCATCGTCGTCGGCCTGCGCCAGAAGCGTTGCCGACCGAAGGCCGTTGTCCACGACATAGTATTTTGACAGCGACTGCCGCTCTCTGGCCACCGACCGTGAAAACTTTGGAGCCTCGATGAACAGGTAGATGCCGCACGCCTTGTCCAGCCAGTCGTAAAGCGTGTCTTTTGCCGTCTTGAAGCCCATGGACTTGACTTCGTTGAAAACCGCGTTGACAGACAGGGGATTGGCCATTCCGGCCATGACGCGTTTGAGGAAATGTCGCAGAAGCGCGGGATTCGCGATCATCCAGTGTTCGACGAAATCCCGCAGGATCATCGTGTCGAAATACCCCTGCAGGATCCGGAATTTGGTTGAAACGTCCGTTTCCAGAGCGGGCGCCGGAAAGCCGCCGTAACGGTTGAATTCGTCAAACGCCAACCGGACGCGCGCCCGCTCGGATTCCAGCCCCCCCCGGGGGTCGACGCCCCTGAAGCGGCAGAACTCGCCGAACGACAGCGGCCAGATCTCGATTTCGTGCGGCCAGCCGCGCAACGCGGACTTCATTTCCCTTGACAGCACGTGCGCGTTGCTTCCGCAGACAAAGACATGACGGCAGTAGTTCTTAAACACGCGGAGGACAAACAACTCCCATCCTTCGACAAGCGGCAATTCGTCGAAAAACATGAAAACGTCTTTCAGCGGGACCTCTGGATGCATCTCCATGTAGGCCGCGAGGATCCCGTCCAGGTCGTCCGACGACATTCTCGCAAGGCGCTCGTCGTCGAATCCGATCCAGAGAATGTTTTCCTTCGGGACCCCGGACGAGAGCAGTTCGTTGACGGCGAGTTCCATGATGGTCGACTTTCCGCACCGTCGGACGCCGGGGACCGTCACAATTTCCTTCCCGTCCAGGGGCAAACGAATGTCCCGCGGCAGTGCCTTGAAGGGCATTTCCGACTGCCTGATGGCGATCAAACCTTTGAAAACGTCTTTGTTCATGTTAAATCTTTCCGTTGCAGAAGGAAATTTTTAAAGAATTTTTCCTTGACTGGCGGAAATACTAACAAATCATCGCGTAAAAGACAAGGGGGGCGCCCCTTTGCCTTATCGCCGGTGGAGGACGCGCCAGCGGGACATGGACATCCCGGTGCGTGCGCGGAAGACGATCCGGGCCTCGACGTGGGAGCCGAAGCCGCACATGTCGGCCACGGCGCCTATGGAATAGTCGGTCCCGGACAGGAGCGAAAACGCGGTTTCGAGCCGGACGAGGTTGATTTCGTCGTGGACGGTGTGGCCCATGGCCTCCTTGAAGCGCAGGAAGAACAGGCTTCGGGAAACGCCGCTGCGCGCGGCGAGCGCCTCGGCGGAGATCCCGCCGCAGGCTTCGCGGCGGATGTCGTCGAGCGCCTTCAGGATGAAGTCCTCGCGCCGCCCGCGCCCGCGAGTCGAATCCCGCCGGATCACCAGCAGCGGGCCATAGGTTGCGACACGGGGCACGGCGGCGCCTCCGGACGCCTCGGCAAGCATCCGCGCCGCCAGATAGCCCGACAGCTCGAAGTCGATCTTCACCGCGGAAGTACGCTCGGCCAGTTCGCGGTCTTCGGGATGCGACTCGGTTCCGTCGGCCCCGCAAAGCGTGGCGGTGCGCGGCAGCGAGCGGCGCACGGCGGCGAAGGCCCTTGCGGCCTTGTGTTCGACATGGCCGTTCACGGCGAAGACGGCGCAGTGCGGCGGCAGGGACGCCGCCCATTCGGCCATGCGCGCGGCGCAGAAGGACTGCCAGTCGTCGTCTTCCTTTGCATCCGCCGGGTTGGGGAGGACGAACAGCTGGCATCTGGCGCCGGTGGCGCGGCAACACGCGCGGAAGACCCGGATGCGCTCGACGGCCCACGGTTCGTGGTCGATGAAGGTGATGACCGCGTAGCAGGGCGGATTCCCGGCGGACAGCTCGTCAAAGGCCATTCGCGCCACGGCGGCTTCGTCGCAGACGACGCGAGGGACGGAGGCCCATCCACGTCCCGGCGGCGGGTTGAAGAAGACCGCCGGAACCCGTCCCAGCCAGGAACTGCGCGGCAGGAAGCGGTCGCCGTGGCATTCCGCCACAACGCCCAGGGGGCGCAGCCGGGCGATCGCCGCGCGTGTGCTTTCCATCGTGCATTCGGTTGCCATCAGCGTTTCCACGCGGAAGCCGCGCGGCGTCGCAAAGCGCACGATCCCGGCAAGGCGCTTGCGGTTGACGTCCCATTCCGGACGCATGCCGACGTAGAGAATGACGTTGCTTTGCATCTGGCCGATCCCCTGTCGTTCTGCCGCCGCCTTACCAGCCGATAGAGAGCGGGCCGGAATAGTGGGCGATGTCAGGCCAGTCGAGGAGGCGCGGCGCCAGCGCGATGTCGTAGAAGCCACCGCCCGCCTCGCCCTCGTGGTGCACGAAATACGGGCCTCCCGCCGCGCGGGACTCATTGATATTAATGTTTCTGTCAATGGTGATCATTTGGAGTTTTTGTCAATGACACAAATGTCAATTGAGCATCAATGACACAAATGCCAATGTCAATCGGTCATGGCATCGGATTCATTCCGCTTCCGTGCTGTCATGATACTTGAATGGAATATCTTCACAAGTTCATCTGTTTCTCCGAGCAAGGACGCAAACGACTTGTCTTCAATATGCGGCGCCAGCGCGATGTCGTAGAAGCCACCGCCCGCCTCGCCCTCGTGGTGGACGAAATATGGCCCCGCCGCGCGAGCCTCATTGATATTGATGTTTCTGTCAATGGTGATCATTTGGAGTTTTTGTCAATGACACAAATGTCAATTGAGCATCAATGACACAAATGCCAATGTCAATCGGTCATGGCATCGGATTCATTCCGCTTCCGTGCTGTCATGATACTTGAATGGAATATCTTCACAAGTTCATCTGTTTCTCCGAGCAAGGACGCAAACGACTTGTCTTCAATATATCGCCTCATAACGATGATTTTCAGCCACATGCGGGTTTCGACAAGTTCCTTCAGTGCGACATTCATCTTGTGAACAAAATCCTTCCTTGATTCAGGAACACTTGCCTCTGCATAATTCGCTGCCACGGAGGTTGATGATCGAAACAATTGGTCGCGAATGTGTGCCGCCCCCGTTTTGGTCGGCAAGGCATCGCAAACGCCGATAACGCGTGAGGCATACTTGGCAACACGCTCTTCAAGGTCGAAAACGTGATCATCTTTCCCAGTCATGTCCAATTTCCTCAATGATTGTCGATGCGAAGGCGGCTACCTTTGAGACCGTTGAGAAGTCGAACTTGAGGATGAGATATTTGTTCCGCTCCTCGGTAGGATTCGCGCCGATGTCCGTGCCGGCGAAGAACTCGTCGAAGCGGTCTGCATAGCGCACGTCGTAGTATGCCTCCAAGATGGAAGTCAGCAGCGACTTGCCGAACCGGCGCGGACGCAGGAACAGCGCATACGCGACCTTTTCGAGGTCGCGTATCTTCGCGGTGCGGTCTACGAACCAGGCGTTCTTCTTCCGAATCTGGGCGTAGTCGGAGACACCGTAGAGAATTGGGCGCAAATTGTCGGTGTTGTCGTTCATGCCTTCAATTCTATCAAACGCCCCGCCAAATGCCAAGTTGAAAGGTTGGGCGGACGCCAGTACTTTCTGCCCGTCTGCGGGGGAATTACTTGAAATCAGAGATTCTTCAACCATCCACGCCCCGGTGACCACTTGACTAAATTCTGGATTTTGAGCAACGGGGGCATGAGAAACTCCCGAATCTCCGCGCACGCTTCCGCAAGAGTAGGAGCATTTCCCTCAAGCCGCGAACGTTTCACGAAACCGGACCATTGACCCAGTTTGAGAGGATGGCTGGCGAATTCGTCCGAAAACGCGGCAAAGACATTCCCTGCAGATGGAAAATCGATGTCACCGACGGTTTGCCGGAGAGCCGTCTCCAAGTCGGAAAAGGAGAACTCGTAGTTTTTGGCGAGAAACCACACGTCGTAGAAGTCCTTCATGCGGCTGTTCTCGAATCCGTGTTCCAGCATTGCACGGCACTTTTCGGCGATGGTCGCCTCCTTCGGGTAGGCGCGGACGCGTGGGGATTCCATCGCAAGCAGGGACGGGAACCGTTCGTCGCGAATTGCCGGCCACACCCTGTCGCCGAAACCAAAGTCGAAGTGAAGCGGAATGCGCGTCCTTCCAATCATGGCCAGGATCGTGGCCTCGATGCCGCCATATCGCGTCTGAACGCGGATTGGAGAGACCTTCAGCGACGCGATGTCAAAGCGGATTGCGTCATCTTCTTGGAGAGAAGTCTCCACGATTTCGAGGATTGCCTTCTCCACCGATGCGGAATCACCCCGCCCGCGCCACATGAAATCCGTGTCCATCGTCGGCCTGTAATCGAATCCGCCCTGCCAAACGACAAACATGTTTCCGCCTTTTAGGATGAAGGTGTCCGACCATCGCGAAGCGGCTATTCGCGCGAGAAAGCGTTCCGTCGCGTAGCGCACAAGGACCTCCTGGTAGTCCCACCCATTTTTCCGGGAAAGCGACAGAAGACGAGTGAGAACCGACGCTGAAAGATTCGCTGTCATGACAGCAGCCCCTCCACGTAAGGTCGCATTGTGGACCGCATCCGGCACACGTCCGCCATGGCGTCCAGTTCTGGAATCGTGAAGGCGCGTTTTCTCCAACCATCGCGCAGAGCCTCCATCGCGACGTCCAGCCCGATCTTGCGCCTAAATTTGAAGCAGTCCACGACAGTTTTCGCCGGTGAATACACCTTCGCCTTGATTCCGTCGAGATCCATTTCCAGAACGCCGGTTGAATAGGCTGGCTCCGACTGGTAGCAGCATACCGTGTGAAGTCCGCTCCCCACGGGGCAATGGCGTCCATGCGGAACGGTAATCCAAAGAGACGACGGCAGCTGCGTCGTAAGCCCGTGGATGCGCAGCGCCGAAAGCAGCGACACCACGAACGGCACTCCGCGTGCCACCAGCACGCCCATCTGGAAATACTTGCCAGGTTCCGCGTCGGCTGTTTGGTACACTCCGCGTGCCTCGTCCAGCAGGAGGCCGAGGGCGAGCCAGTTGCGGAGCCTCTGGCGGGAGATGCCAAGCGCCTCGGCGTCTTTCGTGCGAAATGTCCCGAGATTTCGCAGTTCTTCCGGGACGGGATTGTTTTTCATGGTTGCAAATTGTTTGACAAAACTGCGTCAATTATTCAGAAATGACGCTGTTTTGTCAAGTTCAACCATCACCTCGGGCGCGACCAAAACTGTCCATGCAACGGAACGCAAAGAGCGCTATGAAAATAGCGGCTGTGGCATCGGACGCCGCCGTTGGCGGCCATGCCACAAGCCGCCATTTTCAGTCCACTGCTTTTGGCCCGACAAAAAAAACGGGCCGATTGTGTCATAGCCGCGCAGCGGCGTTCGATGACACATCGGCCCGCGTGATTGCGGCCTTTGCGTTCTGTCAAAGTTTGGTCACACCCAATGTTGCCAATGTGAAAATGTTGCCAATTGCCAATGCCAGCTGCCAATTGCTTTTAGCCACAAAGGACACAGAGTTCACAAAGTCGTTGCGTTCTCTGTGG
>CAMOSH010000108.1 GCA_946624575.1 uncultured Verrucomicrobiota bacterium | reverse complement strand
CGCGGCGCGGGCGCGCTCGGCCTGTATCGCGGCCTCCGCCTCGCGCGCGGCTTCCGCAGCGCGGTCGCGCTCGGCCTGTATCGCGGCCTCCGCCCCGCGCGCGGCTTCTGCGGCGCGATCGCGCTCGGCCTGGATTGCGGCCTCCGCCTCGCGCGCGGCTTTCGCGGCGCGATCGCGCTCGGCCTGGATTGCGGCCTCCGTTGCGCGCGCGGCTTCTGCGGCGCGGTCCTCGGCTTCGGCGCGAAAGCGGGAAAGCGTCCCGCGCGCCTCGGCGGCGTCGCGGCGCGCGTCTTCAACGGCGGCGCGCAGGGCGGCGATTTCGGATGACTTCGCGTCCAGTTCACGGTCTTTGGCCGATAGGTCGTCCTTGGCGCGGGTCTTCACTTCCTCCAGCTGTTCGTCGAACGCGGCGCGGATGGCGTCGATGGTTGCGGAAGGAGGAGCAGGCGGTGGCGGTGGCGCGGCCTCGGCTTCGGCGGCCGCGAGCATCTGCTGCCCGGATCGCAGGATGGAACCGGGCGGCACTTTCCCGGATGAGCGCAGCATTTCGGCGGCCTCGCGGTGGAATGGGCCGGCGATGCCGCCGTCGGGGCGCACTATCACGGTGTCCATTTCGAGAAATGCGAGCCCGGCCGGCGCGAACCAGTGCTGCTGGTCGGCGGAGACGCGGTCCTCCGGGAAGACGCGACCTTCGCGCGCGTAGGAAAGGAGCGTCGCGGAATCGACGCACCAGGTCTTGTCGCTTTCGGCAGGACGCAGCCACCACTGGCGGTTTTGTGGCGTAGCTGGCGCATTTGCCGGAGCCGCAGCCGAAGGAGCGGTCGCTGCGGGATTCGTGTTCGTTGTCTGTTCCATTGGCGTGTTCATCGGCTGAAAATGGCTTGAAGCGGATTGCGCGGATTGCGCCGCGAAGACTGCGACTGGGGATTCCCGTCGGTGCGGCGAGCCGCCGCCATGCGGCGAAGTTCCAAGCGAAGCTGCTCTTCGAGGAGCGCCGCCGCGCTTGGCGTGGGCCGCCGTGGTGGCTGTGGCGGCGGGGGCGGCACCTCGCACTCGATTTCCGCGTTGACGGGCGCGTCCTCGGTACCGTTGTTTTCGGGGCGCGTGGAGTCTGCGGCGGGGATCGACTCCAGGCGTCCGCGACGGGAAAACACCAGGCAGTCGGCTGGCAGGGTCGCGCGGACTTCCGGATTGCGGAGAAAATCCCGGGGAAACGGCCCCAGCACGCAGAAGCCGCCGTCCGGCTGCGGCTGAAGGGCCAGGCAGTCGAACGGGAGATCCTCCGACGCGGCCGCGGCGCCCCAGGGCGCGGACTCTCCGGAAACTGCGGTTTCCGGGCGGACTTTCCCGGTTTCGCACATGTCGCGGAGCGCATTCAGGGAGAACGGTCCGCAAATGCGTCCGTCGTCGTCCCTGTACCACCAATTGCCGTCCTTTTGTTCCATGCGCGCCGCGCCTTCAGAAAAAGCGTAGAAAAGCCGTTCCGTCGGGCGGTCATTCTACCGGATTCACGCCTTTGGCGCAAGTGCGGCGGACTTTGGCCGGCGTTCCGAACGCCACGGTTCCCCCGGGAATGGGTTTCGTCACGACCGACCCCGCGCCTATTGCCGCGCCCGGACCGACGGATGCGGCGTCAAGCACCGTGACGTGGGCTCCGATCCAGACGTTTTCGCCGATTTCCAGCGGTCCGCGCGTAATCATCCCTGACTGTTTGCAGTACGGGACGCCGCAATCAGGATCGTATTCGCCCCCTGAGAGGATGTACGAGAACGAGCCGACCATCGTGCCGGCGCCGATTTTCACGCTGTTGGATGAAAACACAATGCAGTTTGCGGAAAGCGAGGCGTCGTGACCGATTTCCACGTCGCCGCCCTTGCAGTAAACAGTGGACGAGCGCCCGACGAAAACGCGGTCTCCGATGCGTATGCCGCGATTGCCGTCGCCCTTGGCGTCAAGCGTGGACCTGTCGTCGAGGATGACGCCGTCGCCGAGGAATATCTTCCCCGGATGCCTGAACGAGACGTGCCGGCCGATGGCGACGCCGCGCCCGAACGCGCCGAAGAACGGCCTGTAGAATTTGCCGCGCAGGAAATAGCCGAGCGCGCCCGGAACTCCCGATAGCAGCAGCGTCGCGAGTTCCATCGCGAGCTCTTTCCAGAGCGGCATCGGCCCGTACGTGACGTCGAGATAGGCGCGGGCGGCGGACCGCCCGCCGGCGCGGACGTCCTTGAGTTTCGCCGGTGTTCCGTGCGCGGCGGCATCCGAGTTCGAGTCGTTCATTGGTGCAGCAGTCCGGTTGGGGGGTGGCGCAGGCGGGGGGCGTCGCGCCGCACCGACGCATGCACATGTGGCCCGCCGCCCTTGGGATATTCGTTGTAGACCCAGTCGAAACCGGCCTGCCACGCCAGTGAGGCCAGCAGTTCGAGCGCTTCGGTGCCCTGCGAACCTCGCAGGCTCTCCTTTGCGCCGGGCAGTCCGAGCGTGAGATCCAGCGCGCGGCCTTCTCCGTGCAGGGATTTCGGCGAATGGATGTCGCCCGTCGGGCGGTACGCCTCCTGCACTCGCAGCTGGAGGTCTGGGCGCGCGGCGGCTACAAGGTTCACGAGCCTGCGGAACGGGATTTCCGCCGCGGCGTGCATGGTGCGGTCGCATTCGTCGTCCGAATCGCCGTCGAAATCGCATTCCCACCAGCAGCGCGGATCGTCGACGTAAGTCAGGTCCCTTCCCGGGGAAAAGCTCCCAGGGGAGATTGAACCGGACGCTTCGCGCTCGGTCGTCCCGGCCGGCAGGCGCGTTCCGCGCGGAAATGATTTCGGTGCGGGGCGAACCGGGACGTCCAGCCCCGGCATCAAGACCGCCTCCGGCACGTCCTCCCCTGCGTCGGCGGGTGTGGCGGAGGCCCTTTTTTTCGAACATCCGGATTCGTCGCCTCCAATGGCCAGATACGAAAGCCAGGCGCCAAGCACGAACGAGGCGGCGCATGGAGCGAACGAGCGACGCGGGCGCAGCAGCCGCAGGAGCCTTGTCTTGCGGCCGCCGCGCGAGTCCGCGATCGTCGCGGCGTCTGGAAACGGATCAAGTGACATTTTAGGGACTCTGGCGTGTTGAGCGATGAGCACGCGTGACGCGTTGAATGCGTCAACGCGACGTGCCGAGGGCGGGGGTCGAACCCGCACTTCCTTGCGGAAAGGGGATTTTAAGTCCCCTGCGTCTGCCATTTCGCCACCCCGGCATGAAGTTGATGGCGCGCGACCGGCGCCTTGAAACGGGCGCCGGGGCGTTGTACGGCGGAATTTACCGCATTGCGGCCGAAAATGAAAGCCCCCTCGTTCCGCCGTTTTGATCCATGGAGATCGTGGGCCGGGGGGGGCGGCCGGCGGGGATCAGGCCACGGGCAGGCGGAACGGGAAGAGCGGAAGCCCGTCGGTGACGCGCTTCAGGAGATTCTCTTCCGGCGGACAGTCGCTCCAGGCGTAGCAGACGAACTTCGGCTTCGCGATGCCGTCGGCGCGGATCGAGATCTTTCCGGAAGCGGCGTCGAAGCTACCTTCGGCCCAGACCCACCGTCCGTCTTCCCCGACTGCGGAAAAGACGTGCGCTTCCGGGCCGAGCGCCGTGCGCCCCGCGGTCTCTGCGCCGTCTGAAAGGATTTCGAGACCGACGCCCGTGTCGCGAAGCGTCACTTCGACGCTGCCGTCTGGAAGCTTCTGCGCGGAGACGGCGTGAGGCCCCGGAGATGCGATGGCGTCGCCGTACGCGACGCGCGCGGCCTCGCGGGCCAGACGCTCGCCGACCGGGCGTTTGCGGCTGGGATGTATGTCGGAGTGGTCTCCGACGTCGATCGTGCAGGCGACTCCGCAGTGCGGTGCGTCGATGAGCGCCGCCTGCGCGTCGCGTATGATCGGGACGCCTGGTCCGTTGGAAACGCATTCTTCCGGCGAAAGCTGCTTCCACCAGTCGTCCGGCAGGCGCGCACTCGGGGAATGCGTCTGCCAGGCCGACAGCTGTGTCGCAATGAAGACCAGATCCGGATTGCGGAAGGCTTCGCGCCAGGATGACACCAGAAGGTCCTGAAGTCGGGCGTAGGAGTCCGGATCGTGACGGTTCGAGCATCCCTGGTACCAAATCGCGCCGCGCGGGGAGAGCGGCAGGAAAGGCGCGATCATCGCATTGTAGAGCGTCGCCATGGTCTGTGGCGAAATCAGCGGCGAGTCCGCGTCCGGGACCGGAGGTCGGACGCCATGGGCCGCGGCGTCGTAGCGCAGTTCGGTGCGTTCGAGCCAGACGCCGTTTTCGAGGTCGATCGCTGAATCGCCGTGGCGCGCGGACGTTTCGACGCATACCTTGGGTCCGATCGAGCCGGAGCCGAAGTGGTTCTGTACGCGCACGGCCAGCACGTGGCGGCCGCCGGGCGCGGCGCCTGGAGTTGCGGTGTAGAAGCGCGCTGCGGCCCAGTATTGGTGCACGTCGATGCCTGTTTCCCCGATTTTCCTTCCGTCCAGAAATGTTTCGTCGCAGTCGTTCACCTTCTGGATCGAGACTGCGATCGGCTGCTGCTCCTCTTCTGGCGAGAGCGTGAATTCGCGGCGGTACCAGACGACGGCGGGGGAGGCGAGAAGGCGAGTTCGCGCGAGCCGGACCTCGCTCCAGGCGGCGCGCTCGGATGCCGGGATTTCCGGGGCGGCCCAGCCAGCGAGCGCGGCGCGGGTCGTGTCCGGATCCGTGGCGAAGAACGTGTCGTCGATCCAGCGCCGCAGCCCCGAAAGGCTTTTTTCGCGGCGCTGCCTTTCGGACATGTTGTCTGGATCGCCGAAATCGCGCATGATGAGATCGGCGCGTTCGAGAAGGGGGCCGAACCCACCGGCTTTTTCGTATGCGAAGCGCGGAATCCACGGCTCGATTTGGGTGCCGCCCCAGCTGGAATTGACGAGGCCGATCGGGATGTCCCGGCCGAGGCGGCGGCGCAGCGCACGGCCGAAAAACCAGCCGACAGCGCTGAACGGCGCGACGGCGGCTGGGTCGTCCCCGCGCATCCAGCACGCCTGAGACGGAGGTTCGGAGCAGGGCGCCGCCGGCGAAACCGCGCGCGGCGTCTGGAAAAGCCGGATTCCGGCGTCGCCGTCGTGCGCCACCTTTTCGCCGTCCGGCAGGCTGAAGAATTCGTTTTCCGGTCCGTAGACCGGGTATTCCATGTTGGACTGTCCGGAGCAGAGCCAGAGTTCGCCGACGAGGACATCCCGGAACACGACCCGCGCGTTGCCCGCCGTTGTCCAGACGGAGAGCTCGTACGGACCGCCTGCTTCGGTCGCGGGAAACTGCAGTTCCCATTCGCCCTCGCGCGTGGCATGGCACGTCGCGGACTTTCCCTTGAACAAGCCGAAAACAGGAATCCCCGGATGCGCGGTTCCGGATATCCGGATGGGTCTGCCGCGCTGCAGGACCATGTGGTTGCCGAAGCAGCCGTGGACTGAAAATGCGGAATAGTTCATCGTTCGAGTGTTTGGGGTGGACGTTTGGTTCGTTTTGTCATTGCTGATTCTGGTGACCGGGCGCCCCTGATGGCGGTTTTTGGCAGGAGGACGCGGCTCGCCGCTTCAGCGAATCGGCGTGGGACTTCGCGCAGCCGCAATAGTCCTGCCGATACAGGCCAAGTTCGCGCGACAGGCGCAGGCTTTCGGCGAAGCCGCCGCGCTTTTTGAAGTTCCATTCTTCGAATGCCGGGGCGGGCGTCGCGCCGGGCGTCGCGGATGCGGATGCCGCCGCCGCCCGCCCTGCGGCAAACACGCGGGCGCTGTTCTTGTGTGGGCTGACCGTTAGGGAGGTGGTGAAGGCGGGAAGTCCGGATTTTGCGGCCTCTTTCGCGGCCCGGCCCAGATTGTGCGCGAAGCACGCGTCGCAGCGCCGCCCCCCCTCGGCCTCGGATTCGAGTCCGCGCGTCGCCGCGCGCCAGGATTCCGGCTCGTACGGATCGACGCGCAATTCGACGCCTTCGGATTCGCAGAGGGTTCGCAGCGCCGCGAGACGGCGCTCCCATTCCCCGCGCGTGTCGATGTTCGAATTCGAGTAGAACACGACCGGCTCCACGCCGCCGGCGCGCAGCGCGCGTATGCAGTGCGTGGAACACGGACCGCAGCACGAGTGCAGCAGCATCCGCCGCCTCGCGGCGCCGCCCGCGGCCGCCGCTTCCGCGCTGGCCGCAGGATCCGTCTCTGCGGTCCCGCCCATTGCTTCCTTAAAGTTTCGCCGCCGCAAGCCAGGCGTCGGCGATCTTCTGGTGGAACGCGGGGGAAGGATGCACGCCGTCGCCTGTCCAGTGCTGCCACGGCGCGGCGGCGCAGCATTCGTCGAGCAGCGACTGGAGCGGGACGAACGTCGCGCGCTGCGGGCCGATGCGTTCGGCGAGCGCCTTCACGATCTTGCCGCGCTCGCGGACTTCGGCGCCGAATTCGCCGGAGTGGTCGGAGCCTGAGGCCGTGAACGGTTCGAGCAGCAGAAGTCGCACGGTCGGCAGCGTGGAGAGCGTCCAGTCGGCAAGTTCGTTGTAGATGCGCTCGTAGCGCTTGAGATCGACGCCGTTGCCCCAGATTTCATGCCAGCTGTCGTTGACGCCGATGAGTATCGAGACTACGTCGGGGGTGAGATTGAGGCAGTCGCAGCGCCAGCGGGCGTACAGGTCGACGATTCGGTTGCCGCTGATGCCGCGGTTGGCGAACTGGAATCCGTCGAGCGGGCGGTCGCACAGGAGACGCGCCTGGACGAGCGACGGGTATCCGCCGCCCAGCGCGGTCGATTCGTATTCCTTTACGTCGCGGGAGCGCCCGCAGTCCGTCACTGAATCGCCTTGAAAAAGAATTTTCATTGCGTATTTTGGGAGTTGTCGTTGTGAGTCTGTTATGCCGTGAATGGCGTTTTGTTCGGGGAAAATGTCTGTCTGTGGATTTGGCTAGTGCGCCGACAGCGCCAGGCGCACGAGCGTCGCGGTATCCTTGACGGCGCCGGCCCGGGCCGCGGCGGCGCGTACCCGCTCCACTGCGGTCTCCTCGGACTGCCCGAGCTGGACGAGCGCCAGCACTGCGTCGCGCAACGCCGGATCGGCCTGCGCCCTGTCTCCGGGACCGCCGTCGGCCGCCGCCGCTTCTAGTGGATCGAGCTTGCCCTTGAGTTCGACGCAGAGCCGCTCCGCGGTGCGTTTGCCGATTCCCGGAAGCCGTGCCAGGAATTTTGCGTCGGAAGACGCGATCGCTGCCCGGATCTGGCGGGGCTGCGCCCCGGAAAGTGCCGAAAGCGCAGTCTTGGGTCCGATCCCCGACACCCCCTGGAGCAGCATGAACAGATCGCGCTCGGCCGCGG
Source organism: uncultured Verrucomicrobiota bacterium (assembly GCA_946624575.1). Lineage (GTDB taxonomy): Bacteria > Verrucomicrobiota > Kiritimatiellia > RFP12 > UBA3636 > UBA3636. The sequence goes on along the minus strand of CAMOSH010000108.1, from coordinate 6,332 downwards.
AGGAGAAACCGAAAAGCACGTGCGCGTCCTCGCGGACGTAGTCGTGTATCAGCAGTTTGCACGGCGAGTCTTCGCGCGGCAGCGCGTCGTACGTTGAAAGCGGGATGAACGCCTCGTATCCGACGCCGCCGACGTCGATGACGGCGCTTGCCGGGGCGGGCGTCAGGCGTTTTTCCACAAGCGTTCCATTGAGAAAGACTATCATGGCGATTCGGTTGCGGACTGATGCGTGTGCGTGGTTGTGCTCGGTGTGCGCAATTAGGAAAACGTGGACTACGTGGCGCCTATGCGAGAGTTCTTCGAGAAGCCGGGGCGAGGCAGAGGGCCAGTGCCGCAAGCGCCAGCGAAGCGCCGAGAAATGGTTCGAATCTCTCGTCGGCGCGGCGTCGCGGGGCGTCTTCGAGCGAAGTCTTTTCCAGTTCGTCGATTTCGGCAAGCGCCTGGTCAAGCGCGTCGCGCGAACCGACGGCGAAGTACCGGCCTCCGGTCTTCGCGGCGATGGCCTTCAGGACGCGGTCGTCCAGCCGCGCGTTGACCCAGACCATCTGCGCACTTCCGTCGGGCATCCTGGTTATGCCGGGAACGTTCCCTCTCGAATTCCGTCCCACGCCGATCGTGTAGACGCGCACCCCGTCGGCGGCGGCCATTTCGGCGGCTTCGAGCGGCGTGGCGATGCCGGCGTTGCTTTCGCCGTCGGAAAGGAGTACCGCGACGCGCGAGACCACGTTGCTCGCCGCGCGGAGCCTTGCGCAAGCTAGCGCGAGGCCGTCGCCTATCGCGGTCATTGTCTCCTCTTCGGAGGCGGGGACTCCGTCTTCGCCGGGGATGGACGTCGCGTCCAGGACACGGAAAAGCGCATCGTGGTCGAACGTGAGCGGGGCGCGCGTGGTGGCAAAACCTCCGAACGCGACAAGCCCCACAAGATCGTCAGGACGGCGTTCGACAAATTGGCGGAACGTTTCCTTCACCACGTCGAGCCGCGTCTTGTGCGGGGCGGATTCGGTCGCCATGTCGAGGGCGCACATGGAGCCGGACACGTCGATCGCCATTTCGATTGCGATCGATTGGCGGGTCGAACTCGGCTGCGCGCGGCTTTGCTTCTGCGGACGGGCGAGCGCGACGATCGCGAGCGCGGACGCCGCCAGGAGCATCGGCGCCGGCAACGCCGCGGCACGGCGCCGCCAGGTGATGGTGCGCGGCAGTTCGCGCAGTGCGGGAAAGGGCAGGGCGGCGGGCCGTTTCGCGCGGCGAAGCGCGCGCCAGGCGCAAAGGCACCATGGCACGAAAAGCAGCAGGGCCAGAGGAGAGGCAAGCGCGTTCACCGGGATACGCTCCTCTTTCTCTTTTCGGCGGATGACGCGCCGTCTGCGGCGGTCGCATCCCCTGGGTCGGACGTCAGGTATTCGCGCGCCTTTCCGGCGGCGGCGCCAGCTTCCTCGACCGTGGCCTTGACGCCGGCGAACTTGACCAGGTCGGCCGCTTCGAGAAACGCGTCCAGGCGGCTTACGGTTTCGGGGGTGAACGCCGGGTGCCGCGAGGCGGCGGCCAGAAACTCCTCCGTGGTCTGCCGCGGAGCGCGCAGCCCGTGGCGCCGTTCAATGTATCGCCGCACGACGCGCGTCAGCTCCAGGTAGAATTCCTTCATCCGGTCGCGGCCAGGAAGATTGCGCGCGAGCAAATCGTCGAGTTCGCGCAGGGCGCGTTCGCGCGGCGTCATGCGCCGCAGTTTCCGTACGCGGCGGATTTTCGCGATTGCGACTGCGATCGCCGCGAGTCCCGCAGCGCAGCCAAGCGCGATGCCGAGAACCCTAGCCACCGCCTTCGCGCCAGGACCGATCCGCACGAATCCCGGCGCCCCGGAAAGCTTTCCGGGAGCGGCGTCGGCCATGGGTGCCGACGGCACTTCGACCGGACCTGCGATGAACGACTCGGACGTGCCGTCGGCCAGCCGCAGTTCCACCGCGAACGGGCGCACCCGGTGGCGTTCCGCGCCGGCCACGGGAGTCAGCATCACGTGGCGCGCCCCGTTTTCGTCCGTGTAGTCGCCTTCCGGACGCAGCCCCTCGAACCGGTTGTCCAGTTCCGCGGGCAGGGTGAATTCCGCTCCAGGCGGGACGGCGACGCCGATCACCAGTTCCGCTTCCGTGTCTGGGGCGATCTCGCCTGGAGTCACGCGCAGCGTCGCGACCGCGCCGGCCGGTCCGTTGAATCCGCGCTCCAGAACGCCGTAGCCGGACTCCTCCGCCGGGCGCGCGCAGGGCGCCGCGAGGACGAGCGCCAGCGCGGCGAGAGCCGACGCGGCGCGCAGTTCGCCGGTCATGGCGCGTCTGGTCCGGCGACCGGCAGTCATTTCCTGACGACACGGGCGCCGTCGGAGCACGCGAGCGTGCGCACTTCGCAAGGGGTGCCGTGCGTTTTGGCGTATGCCGACGCGATGGCCGCGGCGGCAGTCTCGGCGTCGCGGCGGCGGACAAGCCCCACCGCCGATCCGCCGAATCCGCCGCCTGAGAGTCGCGCACCGAGCACTCCTGGAATCTTGGCCGCGGCGTCGACCACCGTGTCCAGCTCCGGGCACGAATTTTCGAAATAGACGCGCGACGACTCGTGGGACTCGAACATGAGCCGTCCGAACGCCTCTATGTCGCCGGACCGAAGCAATTCGACCCCGGCAAGCACGCGTTCGCCTTCGCCGATCGGGTGCGCGGAGCGCTTGGCGACGAGCGGATCCATTTCGCCGCTCTTCTCCTCCCATTCGGCCCAAGTGACGTCGCGCAGCGCCCTGACTGGGTGGTCGAGGGCGGTGGCGAAAAAGCGCGCCGCGCGTTCGCAGCATTCGCGGCGTTCGTTGTACGCGCCGTCGACGAGCGCGTGCTTGGCGTGCGTGTTGCAAAGCAGGAAGCACACGTCAGACGGGAACGTCACGGGCTTGCATTCGCAGCTGCGGAAGTCTGACATGACGAGATGGTCCTTGAGACCGAACACGGAAGTCGCCTGGTCGAGCAGACCGCACATGACCCCGGCCCACTCGTGTTCGGCCTTCTGCCCGATCTTCGCCGCGTCCAGCGGCGGCAGTTCGACGCCGCGCAGCGCCGCCAGCGCGTAAAGCGCGCTGCATTCGAGGGCGGCCGACGAAGACAGTCCCGAACCGAGCGGTATGTCCCCGAGGAACATTGCGTCGAATCCCGTGGCGGGCGCGCCGAAGCGTTCGTTCAATCCGGCGATGCAGCCCTTGACGTAGTTGCTCCACATCGCGTCGGGCGAGCGCTCAGGCGCCGCGACCGGGAATTCGACCGTCTGCATCAGGTCCCCGGCCGTGAGTCTGACGCGCGCGTCGTCGCGCGGGGCGACGGCGAAGCAGGTGCCGAGGTCGATCGCGGCGGAGAGGACGCACCCCTCGTTGTAGTCCGTGTGGTTGCCAAGCACTTCGACGCGGCCCGGGGCGTACGCCACGATTGTCGCCGTGCGGCCGTAGAGGGAGGAGAACTTGGCGTCGAGTTGCGGAAGAATTTTGTCGTGCATGTCTTGAAATCTAAAAGCGCGGGTGGGTTCTGCGGCGGGTTTTTACGCCGTGTGCCCCGATACTAGCACAAAAGTTCCTTTTGGGACAAACTGAAATTCGTTGAATTCAGACCGTGGCGTAGCGCCACTGGCGCGGGGTCATGCCGGTGCGCATCTTGAAAAGGCGGTTCATGTAGGAATTCGAATCCCAGCCGCACATGAAGGCGACGTCGCCGATTCGGACCGTGGAATCGCGGAGCAGGGCGCAGGCGCGTTCAAAGCGCACCTCCGTGATTTCCTCGAGAATGGTCCGGCCGGTGGCCTCCAGGAAGCGCCGCTCCACGAGTCGGCGGGAAAGTCCGGTCTCCCTGATGACGTCGGACGCGCGCAAACCGGAGCATGCGTCGAGGCGGATGCGCTCTACGGCCCGGACGATGCGCCAGTCCCCGGTGTTGACCACTCGCGACGACTGTCGGCGGCGAAGGGCCGTCGGCCCGAACATCACATGGCGGTTCGAAAGGCCGGGATTCGAAATAGCCTCGGCGAGCAAGTCCACCGCCAGACGCCCGGCTTTTTCGAAATTCGTGCCAATCGAAGTGAGCGTCGGCAGGAGCGCCTCGCAGATCAGTTCGTCGTCGTCGACGCCGACTGTCACGACATCGCGCGGCGAAACGAGACCGGTCATGTCTGCCGCCGCGACGACATGGCGAGCGACGTAGTCGTTCGCGGCGAAGACCCCGATCCTTCCTCCGCGCATCGAGCGAAGGGTCGCGGCCAGGCGGCGGTGCATCTCCAGCTCTTCGTTCCAGGGCGCGTCGGAAAGGACGCATCCGAAGCCGCGCCTTGCAAGCAGGTCGCGGAAGGCCAGGCCGCGGGACACGCTCCAGTTCGTCCGGTTCCGCCAGCCAGCGAAGACGAATTGCGTGCAGCGGGCCTTGATCATCTCGTCCACGGCCATTGCCGCGATGCCCTCGGCGTCGCTTACGACGGCGTTGCAAAAGCCGGAAACCGTAGTCGGATCCGGATCGAGGAAGACAATCGGCAGACCGTGCGGGATGTCATTCGGGGGCTTGTCGAGCCCGCTGCAATCGACGATCGCGCCGATTGGCTTCCAGGTGTCGCGGAAATCGGAAATGGGGCGCGCCGTGCGTTCGCGTTCGATTTCCACCACGTGCCAGTTGCGCAGCCGCGCCTGCGCGAACACGCCGGCGTACTTCTTTATCTGCGCGCCGATGTGGAGATCGGTGACGAAAAGAACGGTGTCCATGCGGGCGGCGCTTCAGTCGCGGCGATGCCGCCGGACGATTTCGAAGAAACGCTCCTCGTATGCCTGGAACGCGCCATGGCGCTGCAGGAGCGCGCCGAGCGGCTTGACCATGCCCGGATCGACCGCGGCGGCGGCGAACGCCTTTTCGATTTCCGCGCGGACGTCGTCGGAAATCCCGGCTCGGGCCCCGCTTTCGAAGAGATGCTTCGCCGCCATCTCCCTGACGTTTTTTGTCGCGGACCGATTGACCACGTCCCAGAAGAGTCGGACAAGCGAGACATCCCACGGTTCGTCCACCCCGTGCACCAGAGCCAGGAACGGATCCTTGCGGCCTTCGACGTCCTTCTTTGCCTCTTCGAGAACGGCTTCGACAGGGCGGGAGACGACCTGTTCCGAAAACGATTCGCGGCGCAGCGAGTAGCCGTAGCGCAGGATGCGGAGGGCGTCCTCGTTCTCCTGAAGCCACTCGGCGTATTTGCGCGCCTCTTCGCCGAATCCCTCGAGAAGCATTTCGGAGTATGCGGAGGGCGTGATGATCTGCGGCTTGGCGAGCTTCATGCGGCCGGTGCGGATGCGGCACTTGCCAACTTCGTCCATGAGTTCGGCCACGTGGACATAGCCGACGATCGTGGCGCCGAAAGTCTCAAGCGTTCCGGATGGGGACACGATGATTTCGGTGTTCGCTACGGCGAACTGGAAGTCGAGATTCTCGTTGGCGCTCATGTTGCAGGCGTGGCTTGGTTGGGAGGCTGGCTGGGCGGCGCGACGGCCGGGCGGAACGCGCGGTCGATGGAGGCTCGGAGACCGGCGCCGACCTTGAAGCGGACTGTTGCCCTCGGGGGGACGTGGTAGGTGTTTTCCGGCCGGTGGGGATTGCGCGCGAGGCGCGGTCCGCGGAGCACGGGCTCGAACGCCCCGAAGTCCCTGAATTCGCAGCGCCTACCGGCGGCAAGGGCCTCGGCGATTGCGTCGAATACCGCGTCCACTATCGGCTGGATCTCGAATTGCCGGATGTCGCGGCCGGCGGCGGACGCGACGCGCCTCACGAGATCGCGGCGCGTGAAAGTGCCCGGCGACGCGGCCGCGGCGCGGACGTCGGGATCGGGTGTCGTTGCGGGCTGCGCGTCCATGATGGTGGTGGGGAATCGGGTGGTGGGGGAGGCGGCTGCGCCGGCCGTGGCGGGGCGAGTTCAGTTGGCGGCGAGCAGTTCGCGTATCGCGGCCACCGCTTCGGCCACCGGAACGATTTTCGTCTCGCCGGTGCGGCGCAGCCGGATTTCCACACCGCCCTTTTCGAGGGAGCGCGCACCGACGGTGGCGCGAACGGTGCAGCCAATCAGGTCGGCGTCCTTGAACTTGATCCCGGCGCGTTCCTCGCGATCGTCCACGAGGATGTCGACGCCGACCGCCTCAAGGCCGGACTCGAGCTCGGACACGGCGGCGGAGACGGCCTCGTTCTTCGCGTCGAGCTGGAGAAGTGCGACCTGGCACGGCGACACGGCGGCCGGCCATACGATGCCGTCCTTGTCGTTGTTCTGCTCGGCGATGGCCTGCACGGTGCGCGAGA
>CAMOSH010000107.1 GCA_946624575.1 uncultured Verrucomicrobiota bacterium | reverse complement strand
GCTGTCCGCTTTTGCTAACTACAATTGTCCGCTTTTGCTTTCACCGCGACACAAGTTTTTTTTGCGATTTTTTTGCAGTCGCCGAAGCGGACTACTGAACGAACACGGCGGCCGGGGCGGACTTGTCGGGTACGATCCAATCGGCCTGCCAGGACCCGTCCTCGCGTTCGAAAAGGGCGCAGCCCTGAAGGAACCCGACCCAGTGCGCGCAATCGACGCGCGCAACGCCAAGCCCCTGGAGAAGGATGCCGGCGAAGACATCGTGCGACGCCACGAAAGCGCAGCGAGCTCCGAGACCGCGCCTTATCCAATCCATCGTGAGGCGCACCGTCTCGGCCATGGGGCGGTACCCCTCCGCGCGACCGTCGCGGAAGAACCGCTCCGTGAAAGGCACGGAGCCCTCCGCGAAATAATGCCTGTGGGTTTCGGCCTGGTCCTCGACGAACAGGCCGGGAATGCTCGCCTCAGGGGAAACGCGGACGCACTCCGGGGAAGCTCCCATCGCGGAGGCCACGGCTGCGGCTGTCAGGCGTGTGCGTAGCAGACGCGATGCGAGAAAGACCCATTCCGACACCGGAGGGCCGAAGCGGCGCAATGCCTCGCCGCATTCGCGCGCCATGCGCTCCCCGGCTGGAGAAAGCGGGAGGTTTTCGCCGAACGTTGGGTCGTCCTCGGGAATGCGCGGGCGCTCGCCGTGGCGGACGAACGCCACGCAACGCATGGAAGACGTCCTGGCGAGGCGGCCGAAATCTTCGTAGTCTATCATGGGCGGTCAAAAAAAAATGGGCGGGAAATGGAGGACGCCAACGGGAATGGAGGGACGCTAACGGAAATGGAGGGACGCCAACGGAAATGGAGGACGCCAATGGAAATGGAAAACGCTATTGTTCGAGGGCGTCGTCGGGCACGTCGTAGCCGGCGTCGCGCAAAGTCGCAGCCTCCTGGGCATTGAGTTCGAAATCCACCTCCACGTCGTATCCCGCACCGATGGCGGCGACGATGCCTGCGCGGCGGTCGGCCTCGGCCTTTTCGGCGCGTTCGGATTCGCGCAGCTCCTCGGCGCGTCGCGCGGCGAGGAGTTCTGTCTGCTCGCGCTCAAGCTCCGCGGCGCGAGCCTCAGCCTCTGCGCGAGCCTGCGCGGCCTTGCGTTCCGTGGCCTCGACGCGCAGGCGCTGCAACAGGCGATAGGAAAGCCGGCGTTCTCCGTCCGCGCCGACGACTGTCGCCTTCGCGGCGAGCGCGGCCTCCTCCTCCGGGGACAGCGCCGCGCGCGCCCCGCCAGTCCCGCGCACCCCGCCAGTCGCGCCAGTCCCGCCGGTCCCGCCAGTCCCGTCGGTCCCGCCAGTCGCGCCAGTCCCGCCAGTCCCGCCGGTCCCGCCGGTCCCAGGGCGAAATGTCGTCAGATACGGTTCGCGCGGCGACGGCAGCAACTTCGACGCCTGCCCAGGCGCCCAGGACATGGAAACAAGGACTTCGCGACCGGAGGAATCGGCCATCAGCGTTGCGGCGCATTCGGAATCGAGTTCCAGCAAAGTCCAGCCAGCGGCGGAATCGCCCGGGCGTAGCATGTGGGACAGCCCGGTCGAAGTGTCGAGGAACCCTGCGGCCGGCGCGCCCTCGAAGCGCGTGAGCGCCACCAGGCGCAGCGGGCATGGATTGTCGCCGTCCGCGGCGGCATCGGCAGCGGCGGCGGCCGCAGACGCCGCGGCAGCCGCCGCGTCTGCGGCGGAGCCGCCAGACGGCGGAGGAGGACCGAACGGGGCGCGATCCAGCACGACCGCGTATCGCGCCGGAACGACCGCGCCGCCGCAAGCCGCGCCAATCACAGCGCCGCAAGCCGCGCCAATCGCGGCGACAGCGCGCAGAGAGCTGCGGAAAACGACTGACGTGTTCGACTGCGACATCGCGGGAAATCGGTGCAAGGCCGGGAACGGAGGGCCGGGAATTCAGGGACGTCCGAAACCGTGAATCACGGTGTCGCGGGCTTCCGGAAGACGATCCGGGCAGTCCAGCGAAAAATGCAGACCGCGGCTTTCGCGGCGCGCCATGGCGGAGCGCACGATCAGCCACGCCGCGTCCGCGATGTTGCGCAGCTCCAGCACGTCCGACGTCACGAAATAGTCGAAGTAGTACTGGCGTATCTCGCGCCGGAGATTTTCAATCCTGTGCAGGGCGCGCTCCAGACGCTTGTCCGTGCGGACGATGCCGACATAGTCCCACATGCAGGTGCGGACCTCGTCCCAGTTGTGCGTGACGACGACAAGCTCGTCGCTCGGCACCGCCGGACCGGAATCCCACGGCGGAATGACGGCGTCGCGCGGGCCGCCGGCATTGGGATTGGCGGCAATCCAGTCCGCGCACTTGGCGCCGCAGACCGCGGCTTCGAGAAGGGAGTTTGAGGCGAGACGGTTGGCACCGTGCAGCCCGGTGTTGGCGGTTTCGCCGACTGCGTAGAGGCCGCGCACGTTGGTGCGCCCCTCGACCGTGGTGGCCACGCCACCGCAGCAGTAATGCGCCGCCGGGACGACGGGCACGAGATCGCGGGCCATGTCCACGCCCCAGCGCCGCAGCTCCGCGTCGATGTTCGGAAAGCGCGAACGGATGAATTTCTCGCCCCTGTGCCGGATGTCCAGGTACATGCACGGCAGGCCGCGCGTCTTCATCTCGTGGTCGATCGCGCGCGCGACGATGTCGCGCGGCGCGAGCGGCCCGCGCGGATCGTAGCGGTGCATGAACGGGACGCCCGCGGCATCGACGAGGTTGGCGCCCTCGCCGCGCACCGCCTCGGACACGAGGAAGTTCTTGGCCTCGGGGTGATAGAGGCAGGTCGGATGGAACTGGAAGAATTCCATGTTGCGGATGTCGGCGCCGGCGCGCCAGGCCATGGCAATGCCCCCAGCGGTGGCCACGTCCGGATTGCACGTGTAGAGATAGACCTTTCCGGCACCGCCCGTGGCCAGGACCACGTGAGGCGCGCGAACGCCGAAGATGCCGCCGGTCACGGCGTCCAGGACGTATGCGCCGACGCAGGCGCGCGCGCCGGCGCGCACCGGGTCGGGGACGGTCACGAGATCGATCGCGTGGGCGTTTTCGAGGATGCGCAGGCGGGGGCCGCGGCGGCGCGCGTCGGCGAGAAGCGCCCGCTCGATTTCACGGCCCGTGATGTCGCCGGAATGCAGGACGCGCCGAACAGTATGACCTCCCTCGCGGCCAAGATCCGGAGTGCCGTCGGGCCTGGTGTCAAACGAAACGCCGGCCTGGCGAAGCTCCTCCATGCGCGCGGGCCCGGCCTCGACGATGGCGCGCACAACGCTCTCGTCGCACAGGCCGGCGCCGGCGTCGAGCGTGTCGGCAACGTGGCGGTCGAAGGAATCCTCGGGCAGGGTGACGCACGAGACTCCGCCCTGCGCGTAGTTCGTGTTGGACTCCGCGGCGTCGCGCTTCGTGACGAGCAGCACGTTTCCGGAGGCGGCGAGCCTGCTCGCCGCCGAAAGTCCAGCGAGCCCGCTGCCGATTACCAGGTAGTCGCAATCCAGTGTCTTCATTGGTGATTCGTTCCGTCAGGAGGGCGATTCTGAGGCGAGTTCGTCGAGAATGCGCTCGGCCTGGGTAAGGCATCCCTTCTGGGAGTTGCAGGCGCGGCAGCACGGCACGACGTTGCCCGGGCGCGAGCGGCCGCCGCGCGCCACCGGCACGACATGGTCCATCGTCAGCTCGGAGGGCGGCACCTTTCTGCCGCAGTAGTGGCACACGCCGCGCGCCACCTGGGCCCGCCACCAGGCCGACGCGCGCAAGGCCCGGGCCTTCTCGCGCTCGCGCCTGACGAAAGCGGGGTCGGCGGTCGTTTCCACCCAGTCGCCGACGTTCACGGCTGAACGCCCCCGTCCGCGGCCAACGTGGCGCCACCGCCGCCGCAAAGCGCCTCGCGCAGGAAAAGAGCCCCGAACGCCAGGAACAGGATCCCGGAGACAGCCTTCACGACGCGCGGAGGCACGTGCTCGGAAACCCAGCCTCCGGCCACCGCCGCGATTGCCGACGTGACGCACAGCGCAAGCGCCGACCCGAGAAACACGGCCAGAACGCCATTCCGGCCGCCGCGCGCCGCCGCAGCCAGCCCCATTGCGGAAAGCTGCGTCTTGTCGCCCATCTCGGCGAGAAAAACCAGCCCGAACGCCTTAAGAAACAATCCCGTCATTTTCTTCCCCGCTCAAATCTCCAACTTCACAACCCTTCAACTTCAACCCTTAAAACTTTCTCACTCCCATTCGATCGTCCCTGGCGGCTTGCCGGTTATGTCGTAGACCACGCGATTGACGCCGGGGACTTCGTTGACGATGCGGCGGGACACCTTGTCCAGCACTTCCCAGGGCAGGCGCGCCCAGTCGGCCGTCATGCCGTCGATCGACGTGACGGCCCTGACGGCCACGGTGTGGGAGTATGTGCGCTCGTCGCCCATAACGCCGACGGACCGCACGTTGGTAAGGACCGTGAAGTACTGCCACACTTCCCTTTCCAGTCCGGCGGCTGCGATTTCCCCGCGCAGGATCGCGTCGCTTTCGCGCACGATCTCGAGCTTTCTCTCCGTGACGTCCCCGACGATGCGGATGCCGAGACCCGGCCCAGGGAACGGCTGGCGCCAGACAACCTCGCGCGGGATGCCGAGCGCCTCGCCGAGAGCCCTCGCCTCGTCCTTGAAAAGCACGTTGAGCGGCTCGATGAGCGAAAACTTGATGTCCTTGGGCAGTCCGCCGACGTTGTGGTGGCTCTTGATTTTCTGCGCCGTGGCGGTGCCGCTCTCGATCACGTCGGTGTAGAGCGTACCCTGCGCCAGGAAGTCGAAGTGGCCGAGTTTGGCGCTCTCCTCGTCGAAGCAATGGACGAACTCCGCGCCGATGATCTTGCGCTTGGCCTCGGGATCCTCGACTCCGGCGAGCTTCGACAGAAAGCGCTCGCGCGCGTCGATTCGGACGACGTCCATGCCGAAGAGCCCGCCGCAAGTCTCCATGACCTGGTCGCCTTCGCCCTTGCGCAGCATTCCGTGGTCGATGAACATGCACGTGAGCTGGCGGCCGACGGCCTTGTGCAGGAGCACTGCCACGACGGTGGAGTCCACGCCTCCGGAAAGGCCGCACAGCACCCGGCGCGACCCTACCCTGGCGCGTATTTCGCGAATCTGCCGTTCAAGGTAGTTCTCCATCGTCCAGTTGCGCTCGGCGCCGCAGACGCGGAAGAGGAAGTTCGCGATGATGTCGTTGCCGTAGACGCAGTGGCGCACCTCCGGGTGGAACTGGACGAGGTAGATGTGCCGCCGCGGGTCCGACGCGGCGGCGAAGTAGCCGGAATCGCTGCGCGCGTCGAGGGAAAAGCCCGGAGGCAGCACCTGCACGTGGTCGCCGTGGCTCATCCAGACATCCTGGCGCGCGGGAAGGCCGTCCAGAAGCGGGCACGGCGCCACCTGCTCGATCGGCATCCTGCCGTATTCGCGCCCGGTGGGATTGCGGGCCACCACTCCGCCAAGCTGCTTGCTGACGACCTGCATCCCGTAGCAGATGCCGAGCACAGGGACGCCCAGTTCGAGGATTCCGGGGTCGAACAAATAGGCGTCGGGGTCGTTGACGCTCTTGGGGCTGCCGGAAAACACCACGCCCTTGAGTCCGGGAACGGCGCGAAGCCGCTCGGCCGTGGCGGAGGAATACGGCCACAATTCGCTGTAGACGCCCTTTTCGCGTATGCGGCGGGGAATGAGCTGGTTGTACTGGGAGCCGAAGTCCAGAACGATTACCGTGTCGGGCATGGGTGTATCGACGTGTGGCTGGGGTGGGAAAAAGAGGTCGAAAAGTACGATTCCGGTTCAGCGACTTGAAAGCCGGACTTCACCGGGACACTAGCGGAAGAACGACCGGAGAAAGTCGAACGTCTCCATCTGGCCGCCAAGAGACTCGGGCGACCCGTGGACGTCGATCAGATCCGTCAGGATCGAAAGCGCCTCGGTGAGCACCAGGTCGTTCGGGTCGCGCTTCTTTGAATCGCGGCGCGACCTGCGGCGCGAAGGCGCGTCCGGATCGGTTATCGCGCTCGACTCCTCCGCGGCGTTTCCGCCCATGACGCCTGCCTCCGCCGCGGCATCTCCGCTGTCGGCGTCGGATTTTTTCACGGCATTTCCGCGATCGCCGCCGGACTCGGCCGCGTTCTCGCCGCCGGAGCCGGGCTCGGCCGCATCGGAATCACCGGAATCGTCGCCGGAATCGCCGCCGGAATCGGAATCGCCGGAATCGCCGTAGTCATCGTAGTCGTCATCGCCACCGAACTCGTCGCCGTCGTCTACCGGGCCTCCGTTGAGGCGCTCGATTTCACGATTGAGACGCGCGTCCTCGCGGGCGCGCTCCAGACGGGCGTCCCACTGCAGGGAAACGACGTCGTTGGAGTTCGCGGCGGCAAAGCGCTCGAGCAGTCGGGAGCGGGCCTGCCAGGCCTCGTTTGTCGAAAGGCGCGCCTCGGAACGCGCGCGAAGTTCCGGAATCGCCTCGGAAAGGTCGTCCACGGGACGGTAGAACGACGGCGCGATGCGCGTCCAGGGCAGCGCCCCCGGCAGGTTGTCCTCGCCCAATTCCGGATAGGTGGAAAAGACAGAAGGCAGCACGATGTCGCTCTCGACGCCGCGACGCTGCGTCGAAGAACCCGACACGCGGTAGAAAAGCGCAGTAGTGGCCTTGAGGGAGCCAAGCGCCCCGTTTTCAAGCGGCACGAGCGTCTGGACGGTGCCCTTGCCGTGGGTGCGCTCGTCACCCACCACGACGGCGCGGCCGTAGTCCTGCAGCGCGGCGGCGACGATCTCCGACGCGGACGCGCTCAGGCGGTCGGTCAGCACCACGACCGGCTTGCGGAACGCGACGGCCGGGTCGTTGTCGGGAAGCACGACCGGGCGGCGCCGCTCGCGCACTATCACGACGGGACCGGTGCGCATGAAAAGCCCGGCCACATAGACCGCCTCCGGGAGCGAACCGCCGCCATTGGAGCGCAGATCCAGCACGAGTCCCTCCACGCCGGCCGCGTTGAGAGAGGCAATTTCCTCGGCCATGTCGAGCGAGGCCCTGCGCGGCGTAGCGCCATCACCGGCGCCGATGCTGGACGCGTAGAACGACGGCAGCCGCAGATAGCCGAGCGTCCGTTCCACGCCGGTGGAGTCACGCTCCGTTTCAACGCGGGAAAACGCGGCCTGATCCTCGAACTTTATCTCGTCGCGGACGAGCGTGACGATCTTGATGCCGTCGGGGTCGTTCGCGGGAATGACGCGAAGCCTGACGGTGGAACCCTTCGGTCCGCGAATGAGACGCACGGACTTGTAGAGCGGCCAGTGACGGATGTCGGTGAATTCCTCGTCGCCTTCCTGCGCCACGCCGATGATCTTGTCGCCTGGCACGAGATGCTCCGGAGAGTCGTCGCGCTCGGCCGGGGAACCGGGGATTATCTCGACGATCTTGGCGGCGCCGTCGTCGGTGCGGAGCTGCGCCCCGATTCCCTGAAGCGAGAGCTGCATGTCGATGCCGAAATCCTCCGAAGTGGCGGGAGACATGTAGTTGGAATGCGGGTCGTAGCTCGTGGCCATCGCGTCGAGCCACTTTTCAAGCCAGAACTGCTCGTCAGCGTCGTGAAGGACGTCGAGGAACGCAGTACTGGCGCGCAGAAGGTCCTCGCGCGCCTTGTCGTCGGAGCTTGCGGCGGAGGCAGTCTCATTTGTCGCGCCCGTCGCGCCAGTCGCGCCCGTCTCGCCAGTCTCGCCAGCAACGCCAGCCGCATTTTTCTCCTTTTTCCTTTCATCGCGGATGACGCGCGAGACGCGCGCCGCGAGGATGGCGTTCTTCACGCGCCTGAGCCACAGCTCGTTCTGCTCCGCGCCTTCCGACGGCCAGGCCGCGTTTTTGCGGCGCCAGCGCCATTCGTCAGGCGTCGCGAAATCGAACTCGTTTGACACGGCGGACGCGATGAAATCGTGGTGCTCGCGAACGCGCCGGCGGAAGACCTCGAACATTTCACGCGCCGGCGTGACGTCGCCGTTGCGCAACCTGTCGGCGTACGCGAACCTGATCGGCTCGAACGAGGCCACGTCCTCGGCCGTGAAGTAGAAGCGCTGCGGATCGAGCGAATCGAGGAAATTGGTCCAGGCGCGAGGAGAGTCCGCGGCCTCGAAAATCCCGCGCGAAACGTGCAGCTCCGGCATGACGGCGTACACCAGGCGCGAAGTTCGCTCGCCTCTGGCAAGCGCATCCGCCGACGCATCGCCATGAGAATCCCCGTCGGTTTCGAAATCGTACTCGCCGCGGTCCTCGGCCGGCGCCGCAACGGTGCCCGTCGTCTCCTCGGCCGGCGCCGCGTCACGCTCGACGGCGCGGATTATGGCGGGAGGTGGTTCGACCTCTCCATCCTCCGCCGCAAGACAAAACTGCGCCGGAATGACCGAGGCAAAAACCGCGGCTAACGGCAATTTGCAAAAAGGCGTGTTCACATTCATGCGTGTCGTCATTCGGAAGCCGTGCTTTTGGAGCCAAACCGTCGCCGCGAGGAGCGCTCCGGGGGCTTGATCCCGTACCGCGCGATCGTCGCGTCGGCATCCGGAATCTGGTCGCGGTACCGGAGGAACATCCTGTCCAGCACGGCGAGCTGCGCCGGCGAAAGCGAATTCCTGGCGCCAAACTGCGCCGAAACGGAAGTCACGAACTCGTGGTCGTCGAAAGTGCGCCGCCCGCGCTTGACCGGCTCGTTCCAGCGCTCCACCCGCGCAAGCCCGGAAAGCAGCGTTTCCACGCGCTCGCGGTCGATCGGCGCCTCCGGCTCCCGCCAGGCGACGCCGAGGCTCTCGCACAGCTCGCGCGAAAAGCCGGGAATGCGCTCGCGGGCGTCGAGGAACATCTGCCCGAGCCAGTGCAGCTGCTTGGGACTGAGGCGCTTGCCGGATTTGACCTGGCGGCGCAGCGACGAAAAGAACTCCTCCGAGCGCGGCTCCACGCCGCACTCCGAAAGGATGTCCACGATGCGGACGGTATTCTCGTCCGGCGGCTGCGCTTCCGGCGCGTCCGCGAGGCCGCCCAGCCCAGCCTCCTGCAGGACGGCGTCGGCACCGGGCACCTGGTCGCGGTAGCGAAGGAGTATCCTGCCGAGAGACTCCAGCTGGCGCATGGAAAATCCGCGCGCGGGGCCAAGCGTCGGATCGAACGCGTATCCCGCCGCATTCGGGGCTGGACGCCGGATTTCGGCGGCGGTCTTTTCCGCGCGACGGGACGGGCGATGGCGCGTCCCCATGTAGTCGTCGGCCACGCTCTGGACGAACCGCAGGTCCCCCTGGGCGCGCGACCCGTCGCCTTCCGGCTCGGCCCAGGCGCTCACACGGGAAAACGCCGACAGGAGCGAACGGACCGCCTCGGCCGGAGCTTCCGGGCCGCGGCTTTCCTTGAGCCAGTTCACAAGCTTGGCATTGAAGTCGGCCAGCATTTCCTGCCAGTCGAGCTTCTTTTCCGGATCCTCCACTTCGTCAAGCCGTCTTTCCATGCCGGCCGTGAAGCCGATGTCCAGCAATTCCGGGAAATGCGGAACAAGCCAGCCGTTGACCCTGGATCCGAGTTCTGTCGGCGATAGCACCCGGCGCTCGCTCGTGACGTACTTGCGGTTCTTGAGGGTGGCGATCACGGAGGCGAACGTCGACGGGCGCCCGATGCCGTTCTTTTCGAGCGCCTTCACGAGCGACGCCTCGTTGTAGCGCGGGCGCGGCTTGGTCTCCTTGCATTCGGCAACCGGCGGATCGGCGCGCTCCAGCGCCTCGCCGACGGCCAGCGGCGGCAGTTCGCGCACCATGTCGCTGCGCACCTCCGCGCCGCCCTCGTCCTCGGCATCCGGCTTGCGGGCGGCGTTGGCGTTGTAGCCGTCCTCGCGGGCCGCCGCGCCCTCGGTCTTGAGAAAGCCCGGAAACGCCAGACGCGACGTGGACGCGGACAGACGCGCGGTGCGCGGCCCCGCCGCGCCTTCGGAGCTCGCGGCGCCGTCCGGGCGGCGCGCCGAAACGGACACTTCGAGCGTCTCGTACTCTGCGGGCGCCATCTGCGAGGCGACGAAACGCCGCCAGATCAGACCGTAGAGGCGGGCGGCGCGGTCGGAGTCGCGCCCCGAGGAGAGCCGCGACGCGGCATCCTGCGGGCGCAGCGCCGGATCGGTCGGGCGTATGCACTCGTGCGCGGCCTGTGCGCCGGCGCGGTTGGAATACGTGTGCGGGCGGGCGTACTCGGCCCCCCAGGTCGCGCCGATGAACGCGCCGGCCGCGTCCTGCGCGTCTCGCGAGACGGCCTGCGAGTCCGTTCGCATGTACGTGATGAGCGAACCCTCGTACAGGCTTTGCGCAAGGCGCATCGTGGCGTCCGGCGAAAAGCCCAGCGCCGTGGACGCGGCCTGCTGGAGGGTCGAAGTCGTGAACGGCGGCGCGGGATTGCGCTTCTTGCGCCCGTGGCGCACCTCGGAAACCTCGTACGGCGCCTCCGCAAGAAACGCGGCGACGCCGGAGGCCGCCGGTTCGTCGCTCACCGAGACCGCCTTGCCGTCCAGCTCCCGCAGCTGCATGTCGAACGGGTCGCGCGGATCGACGAGCTTGCGCAGCCTCACGGAAAAAAGCCAGTACTTTTCCGGCTTGAAGGCCTGGATTTCGCTCTCACGCTCGCAAACCATGCGAAGCGCGACCGACTGGACGCGCCCGGCCGAGAGCGCGGCGGAGCGACCGCCCGCGACGCCCGCGCGGCGCAGCGCCGGCGACACCTTCCAGCCCACGAGGCGGTCAAGCAGACGGCGTGCCTGCTGCGCGTTCACCCGGGCCATGTCCACGTCATGCGGATTGGCAATCGCCGCGCGCACCGCGCGCGGGGTGATTTCATTGTATTCGACGCGGTGGAACGGCTTTTCGACCCCCTTTTTTGAAAGAGCGTCGGAAATGATTTCCCGCAAATGCCATGCTATGGCCTCCCCTTCGCGGTCGGGGTCGGACGCCAGAAATATCTCGTCCGCGCCTCCAGCGGCCTTCACAAGGTCGGACACGACGCGGTGCTTGTCCTCCGTGATTTCGTATTCCGGGGTGAAATGGCGCCCGTCGGCGGAAATGGCGATGCCGAGATTGTGTTCCGGCAAGTCGCGGACGTGCCCGACGGACGGCATGACCTTCCACCCGCTACCGAGAATGCGCCCGATGGTGTGGGCTTTCGCCGGAGATTCGACTATGACGAGATTTGACATTGCTGGAAAAAATCGGCTTTGTGAACGAAAAATTGTCGTGGGGCGGCAAATCGGAAGACCGGGACGCGGGCCGGGCCGGAGCGGATCGCGGGCCGGGCGCCGCAGCGGGGGCGTCAGCCGAACGCCTCCGGCGGCAGCAGCGCGCGCAGAAGCGGCCGCATTCGGGCGGCCGCCGCCGCGCGATGGGAGAACGTGCATTTCACTTCGCGCGGCAACTCGGCGAACGTCCGATCATGGCCGTCCGGCAGGAAAAGCGGGTCGTACCCGAAGCCGCCGTCTCCCCTCCCCTCACGAAGAAGCGTCCCCGGGCATCGCCCAAGCGTCACGAACTCCCGCCCGTCCGGCGAGACAAGCGCCAGGGCGCATGAAAAATGGCATCGGCGGGACGCGCGCGGCCCGAGCGCCTCAAGATTGCGCAGGAGCAGGGCGTTGTTCTCGCCGTCGCGGCCGTGCTCGCCGGCATACCGCGCGGAGAGCACTCCGGGGGCCCCGCCAAGGGCGTCCACGCAGAGGCCCGAATCGTCCGCCAGCGCCCATTCTCCCGAAAAGTCACGAAGCGCGCGGGCCTTGATCAGCGCGTTTTCCGCGAACGTGGAGCCTGTCTCCTCCGGCTCCGGAGCGCCGGGACACGCCGCGGCGGACACGAGCGTGCGCCCGGGAAGTCCGCAGAGCGACCGGAGCTCCACGAGTTTGTGTTCGTTGCGGGATGCCAGTATCAGGCGCATGGTGAAGTCGTTTGGATCGAAAACTTGCAATTGGGGAAATCGGCGTCTGATGGTGTCATGGCGTTCGAGGACCAGACACTATCGCGAGAGCCGGACGACCAGCTGGTTCTTCCTGCCAGCCCGCAGGACGAACACCTTTCCGTCGATGGCGCGGTCTTCCGAAAGGACGTCGGCGGCCGAAACCCGTTCGCCGTTCAGGTAGAGGCCACCGCCGTCTGCCAGGCGGCGCGCCTCGCTCTGGCTCTTGAAAAGCCCGGCCGCCACCGCAACGCGCGCCACGCTCTGCCCGAACGTCTCGCCGGCCGGCAGCTCCGCGCACGGCGCGTCGCCGAAAGCAGAAAGAAGCTCGTCCGCCGACAGCCCGGCAAGCGACCCGCCAAAGAGCGCCGCCGTCGCGCGCTCAGCCTGCGCCAGGCCATCTTCGCCATGCACCCGCAGGGTGACGTCCCGAGCCAGCACACGCTGCGCCTCGCGCTTCTCGGGGGCGGACTTCACCGTCTCCGCGAGCTGCGCGATTTCGTCCAGCGGCAGAAACGTGAACGCCTTGAGGTAGTCGACCACGACCGCGTCTTCGCTGCGCAGGAAGAACTGGTAGAACTTGTAGCAGCTCGTCTTTTCCGCGTCGAGAAACACGGCGTTGCCCTCGCTCTTGCCGAATTTGCGCCCAGCGGCGTCCTTCACCAGCGGCACCGTGACGCCGTAGCACTGCTCGCCGCGCACGTAGTGCACCAGATCCGTGCCCGCCGTGATGTTGCCCCACTGGTCGGAGCCGCCCACTTCGATGCGGCAGCCGTAGGTGTCGTGCAGATGCAGGAAGTCGTACCCCTGCATCGTCTGGTAGCAGAACTCGGTGAAGCTCATGCCGGTCGGGGACTCAAGGCGCGCGCGAACGCTGTCCTTGCCCAGCATGGTACCCATGCGGAAATAGCGCCCGACGTCCCGGATGTAGTCGATGAACGAGAACTTGCCGAACCAGTCGAGGTTGTTCACCAGAAGCGCCTGGCGCTCGCCGGGACCGAAGTCCATGAAGCGTTCGAGCTGCTTTCCGATGCATTCCGCGTTGTGCGCCACCTGCTCGGCGGACAGGAGCTTGCGCTCGCTCGTCTTGAATGACGGATCCCCGACCATGCCGGTGGCGCCGCCCACGAGCGCCAGCACCTTGTGCCCGGCGCGCTGGTAGTGGCAGAGCGTCATGATGGCCACGAAGTTGCCCGCCTGGAGGCTGTCGGCCGACGGGTCGAAGCCGCAGTACACGGTCTGTGGGGTCTTCAGCAGGTCGTAGACGCCTGGATCGGTCCAGTTTTCAAAAAGGCCGCGGGCCTTGAGCGAGTCGATTACATTGTCCATTTCGGGAATCTGGGAAAGGCGTTGCGCCTCGCGCGACGGCGGGTTCTCCGCGCCGTCGTGTGGCGCATGGCCGCGCAGTCTAGCAAAACTCCCCACCATGCGCAAGGCATCGCGCGCCCGAGCGCGACGCGCACGCGCGCTCCGTCGAGTTTTCCGACGCCCCGGTCACAATCACCAACCGCTGGACCGAAATGCGCGAGCAGCTTACGCGCCTGCCCGCCAGCGTTCTTTCCCGCACCGAAATCGCTTCAAGCGTCGGCGAAACCTCTTCGACCGTCCTTGAGCGCGAGTCGGACACCTCGCCCGTCCGCCGCGAAACCACCATTTCAACCTAAAAAACGCAGTTGACACGAACCGACTTTCTCACACAGAGGCACGGAGGCACAGAGATTGATGGTTTTATGGATGCA
>CAMOSH010000106.1 GCA_946624575.1 uncultured Verrucomicrobiota bacterium | reverse complement strand
TCGCCTCGTCGCCGTGGGCCTCGATGGCGAGGCGCGGCAGGTTGATCGAGGTGAACGACAGGTTGCCGCGGCCGGTGCTGATGGCGCGGTCCGGATCGTGGACGTTCGCGAGGACGCGGGTGCGGCAGCCCATGTAGGAAACCTCGGTTTCCGGATGGCCGGGCTTGTAGTACTGGATGTTGTACGGGGCGTCGACAAACGAGAAGTTCGGGAACAGGCGCTTGGCGCTCACGCGGCACGCGAGCTGGAACAGGTCGTAGTTGGGATCGCCCGGGTTGTAGTTGACGCCGTCCTTGACGCGGAAGATCTGAATCGGGAAGATGGGCGTCTCGCCGTGGCCGAGGCCCTTCTCGGTCGAAAGCAGGATGTTGCGCACGATCATGCGGCCCTCGGCGCTGGTGTCGGTACCGTAGTTGATCGAGGAAAACGGCGTCTGGGCGCCGGCGCGGCTGTGCATGGTGTTGAGATTGTGGACGAGCGCCTCCATGGCCTGGTAGGTCGCCTCGTCGGTCTCGGCCGTCGCAGTCTTGCGGGCGTAGGCGAGCGCCTTGTCCAGCGCCGCCTCCGGAATCCCGGGCGCGGCGGCGAGCACGTCCGCGCGCAGCGCCGCGTCGAACGCCGGGGAGCCGCCGACCGCGGGCTTTTCCGAGGCGCGCGCCTCGGCCGTCGCGAAAAGCGCCTTCATGCGCGCCGCGTCGGGCGCCTCCACGCCGTCGGGCGCCATCAGCGAAAGCGCCTCCGCAAGATCGATGCAATAGCGCTTTGCGAACGTCTTGGCGACTCCCGGCGCCAGCCCGCGGTCGAACTGAGCGATGCTCTGGCCGCCATGCTGGTCGTTCTGGTTGGACTGGATCGCGATGCACGCCAGCGCCGCGTACGAGCGGATGTCGTTGGGCTCGCGCAGGAACCCGTGCCCGGTCGAGAACCCGCCGTGGAAGAGCTTGAGCAGGTCGATCTGGCAACACGTCATCGTCAGCGCGTAGAAGTCGAAATCATGGATGTGGATGTCGCCTTCGCGGTACGCCTTCGCCTGCTCCGGTCGAAGAAGGAACTTCTCGTTGTATTCCTTGGCGGCAGTGGCACCGTACTGCAACATGGTGCCCATCGCGGTGTCGCCGTCGACGTTGGCGTTGTCGCGCTTCAGGTCGCTGTCGCGCGCGTCGCGCGTCGTAATCTCGTCGAACGTGTGCATGAGCGCGGAGTTCTTCTCGCGCGTCATGGTGCGGTTTGCGCGGTACAGCCTGAACGAACGCGCGACGTCCTCGTAGCCGGCCTTGGCAAGCGCGCCCTCCACGACTTTCTGGACTTCGTCGACGCTCGGCGTCTGGTTCGAGGAGAGGGAGCCGAACGCGTTGCTCACCGCAAGCCCGACGCGGGCGGCGGGAGACGTGTCGGACCGACCGGACGAAAGCATCGCCTTTTCGACGGCGCGGACGATCTTCGCCTCGCTGTACGAGTCGAGGCGGCCGTCGCGCTTGAGTATTTCAGTGACCATGTTGAAGAAATGTTTTTGGGGTTGGAAAAACCATGCCACCACGCGAAAAACGCCCGAAAACGGACCTTTTCGCGCATTCCGCGAGTATGCTCGCGAAAACGGGGCGACAAGGCCCCCGATTGAATCACAAGCCCCGCCCTATTGCAAGGGGCAAAATCACCGTATTTCAGGCCAATCGGGCATAACTATCTGCAAAAACGCCAGTTATCGCACGAAAAGAATTTTCGACACCGCTATTGCTAGTGTTTGCTCGCCCGTCCGGGCGCGAAATGTAGCGCACCCAAAAAGGGCCGCGCGGCACGCCCAACCCCTTCCGCGCGGCGCGGCTCGCGGCGCGGCCCGGAACGCCCGCAAGGCCTCTCGACACGCCGTTTTCTGCGCCGCGAAGGCCGAAAAAAACGGAGCCCGGCGGCACTAGGCCGCCGGACTCCGTTTCGAGGTTGCGACTCAGGGTCAGAACTCGTAGCTCGCGCTGAAGGCGAACGCATGCGAGAAGCCTCCCGTGTAGCGTCCGGTGAAAATGCCTTCGGCGGGACGCGCCGAAACGCTCATGTCGTTGATTTTTTCGAAGAAGTACATTCCGTCGAGCGTCCAGCGGCCGCGCTTCCACGCAAGGCCTGCCGCGTAGATTTCACGCGTATCGGCCGGCACGATGTAGTCGGCGTGCTTGCGGTTGATGGGAGAGTCGTCCCAGGTGAACGAAGCCATCGCGGTCCACTCGTCGGAAATCTTGTACGAGCCGCCCACCGAGAAGCGCCAGACGTCGCGCCACTTCTTGTCGGCGCCGATCACGTCGTGCCCTGGCAGAAAGGCCTGGTCTTCGAAGATTTCGAGCTTGTCCCAGCTGCTCCAGCCGGAGCGCGTGACATTGATACCGAGCGAAAGGCGGTCCGTGAAGTCGTACACGGCCGCGGCCATCCAGTACGACGGCTCCGTGATCTTGCCGTGCGCCTTTGTGTCGCGGAAGAAGCCCGGATAGGCGGCGCGAATCGCGGCCGGCGCGGTGTAGCGCACGTGACCCTTGGCGTGCGCGGTCACCTCGCTGTGGTAGGCCAGGCCCAGGTGCAGGCGCTCGATCGGGTCGAGCTTCACGCCGAGATCCCAGCCGACCGCGCAGTCGTCGGTTCCGTGGATGCGCTGGTGCACGTCGTAGGGCGACGGCGACGGATCGTTGTAGCGGCGCAGACCGGCGATGCCCGCCGCGTCGATGTCCTGCTCAAGCGTGATGTCGAAGTACTGGAGCGTGAGGCCGGCGCCGACGGTGAGCCAGTCGGTCGCGCGCCAGGCAATCATCGGCGAAATGTCGTACGTCGCGAAATCGACCTTGGTGCTGTTGTAGCGCCCGAACCAGCCCGACGGGAATTCGTCGCCGAGACCGATGCGCGAAAACAGCCCCAGCCCGATGTACAGGTCGTCGGCGAGCGCATGGGCGAAATACATGTGCGGAATCGCGAACCACTTCTTCTTTCCGGCCGTGCGGTACTTTTCGCCGGTGTAGGGATTCCTCCCCTCGATCTTCAGGTGGGGCCGCGTGAAGAACGATCCGACCTGCACCACCGATCCGGTGGTCGCCTCGGACAGGACGCCCGGGTTGTAATACGCGTCGCCGGCGCGTCCGCCGACGGCGATCGAACCAGCCGCGTCGGCGCAGCCCGTCGTGTCGCCCTGGAAAAGCGAGAAGCCGGAAGCGGACGCTTCGATTGCGGAAAGCGCGGCCGCGGCGCAGAGGAAAAGATTTCTCTTCATTGGTGAACGAGTGTTTTTCATGTTAGTGGAAATCCAGCGGAGACAGTGTCTTTTTTCGGTGTCCGGTGACGGGAGAAATCCGCGCCCCTAGCCGCGCCAGGGGCGTGGCGGGGGCGGAGGATGCCAAAGTTGTTTCAAAAAAGCAAGCGATTTTTTTGAAACAAAATTCGCGGAAACACTACTGCATGCCGCGACCTACAGCAGGGCCGCGACGGAAACCGGGTAGCGGCGGTGCAGGAACGGGCAGTTTGAGGAGCGGGATGCGAGCGCGTCGGCGCCGGGAGTCCACGGCGCGCGGCGCAGCAGCGCGACCCTCGCAGGAGCGCCCGGCGCGAGAGAAGGCGGCGGCAGGCCCAGCGCCTGCGCGGGGCCGGTCGTCCAGCGCCGCGCCCATTCGCACGGCGGCATCCCCTCCTGCTCCACCATGGCGAGCCAGGTCGCAGGCAGGGCGCATTCCAAACCGATCACGCCGAAAGGCGCCGCCAGAAAGCCGCGCGCCTTCGCGGCGGCGGGGTGCGGCGCATGGTCGGTCGCGAAACAGGAAATCACGCCGTCGGCGACCGCGCGGCGGAGGGCCGCGCGCCCCGCGGCGTCGGGAAGCGGCGGATTCATCTTCCAGTCGGCATCGTCGCCAGGAATGTCGTCCGCGCAGAAAAGCAAATGGTGCGGCGTGGCCTCGGCCGTGACGCGAAGCCCGCTGGCGCGCGCCGCCGCGACGAGCGGCACCGAACCGGCCGCGGAAAGATGCTGAAGATGCAGACGGGCGCCCGTGGCCCGCGCAAGCGCGATGTCGCGCCGCACGGCGGCCAGTTCCGCCTCGTCGGGAAAGACCGGCAGTGCCGCCGCGGCCGCGGCGGCGCACGGGCGAACCACGCCTCCCGCAGCGAGCTTCGGATCGACGGCGTGGTCCATCACCGGGAGCTCCAGCGCGGCCGCACGGCGCATCGTCTCCTCCATGGCGGAGTCCGGCGCCACGATCGCGCCGTCGTCTGTGAACGCTACGGCGCCGGCGGCGGCCAGCTCCTCCAGCGGCGCGACCGCGCCGCCGGCGCGGCCGACGGTGCAGCAGGCCGAAAGCAGATAGCGGACGCGCCGCTCGGGAGCGGCGGCGGCCAGCGAACGCTGGCGCGCGAGCGCGGCGGGACTATCCAGCGGCGGCGACGTGTTCGGCATCGCGACAACGGTGCCCACGCCGCCGCGCGCGGCCGCCGCCAGCCCCGACGCCACGGTCTCGGCGCCCTCGCCGCCGGGCTCGCGGAAATGCACGTGCAAGTCAATCGCGGCGGGCATGGCCAGGCAGCCGCCCGCGTCGAATTCGGCGGCGCCCGGGACTACGCGGTCGCAAAGGCGCGCCCCGTCGCAGAAAAGGTCGCGGGTTTCGTCCGATCCCGAAACCGGGTCGAGGGCGCGAACGCCGCGCAGCGCCCACGGGCGGCCGGCCGCCGCGGCGAGAAGAAGAGTGTCCAAAGAGTTCATGACGGCGCAATCCTACCGCGTCGGCGCGCCCGATTGCAACGGGAGATTGCGCTTCGCGGGAGCATGCGGTACAATGCCCGCACCGCGTCGCAGGAACCCGGCCACGCCCCTTCGGCCGCCTTCCGCCGCTCACGCATTCGCATCACGTCATGACAATCCAGAAGTTTTTCGAAAAACACGCCTTTTCGGCACATGTGGATTCCGAGGCCCTGCTCGCCGAATTCGACAGGCAGATGTCCGCCGGGCTTGAATCGCGGGCTTCGTCGCTGGCAATGATCCCGACGTGGCTCGACCCGTCCCGCGACGTTCCGGTCGAAACGCCGGTCGCGGTGCTCGACGCCGGCGGCACCAACCTGCGCGTCGCCGTAGTGTGGTTCGACAAGTCGGGCCGCGCCCGGATCGAGGACTTCCGCAAGACCGCGATGCCGGGAACGCGCGGCCAGGCTGTCGGCGCGGCCGAGTTCTTCGACTCCCTCGCGTCGTTCCTGGCACCCGTGGCGGGGCGCTCCGACACCGTCGGCTTCTGCTTTTCGTATCCGACGGAAATCTATCCTGACCTGGACGGCAGGCTGCTGCGCTGGTCCAAGCAGATCGACGCGCCGGAAGTCGTCGGCGAACGCGTGGGCTCGCGCATCTCGGACGCGCTTGCCGCGAAGACCGGGAAGCGCATGGCGATTCGCGTGCTCAACGACACCGCCGCGACGTTGCTGGCCGGGCGCGCCGCTGGGCTTTCCCGCCGGTACGGATCGTACGTCGGATTCATACTCGGCACCGGAACGAACACCGCGTACGTGGAGAGCACCTCCCGCATCGCGAAGGCACCGGGGCTCAAGCCAGGCGGCTCGATGATCGTCAACGTGGAAAGCGGCGGCTTCGCCGGCGCTCCGCGCTCCGAATTCGACGTTCGCGCCTGCGCCAGGCTCAAGCAGCCCGACGAAGGCCTCTTCGAAAAGATGATCTCCGGCGCGTACATCGGCGCCGTGGGACTGGAAGTCTGGAAATGCGCGGCGGAGGACGGCCTGCTTTCTCCGGCGGCGGCCGCCGGGATCGAGGGCGTCGCCGCGCTCGAAACAAAGGACTTCGACGATTTCGTGGCGAACCCGTACGCCCCCGGCGGTCCTCTTGCGGCGCTCGAACTCACGGAAGACGACCGCCGAGCGATGACCGTTCTCGGCGAACCGCTCTTCGTGCGCGCCGCGGCGCTCACGGCGGCGAACATCGCGGCGGCTGTCATTCGCGGCGGCGGCGGAGAAGATCCACTGCACCCGGTCTGCGTCGCAATCGACGGATCCACGTACTACAAGACGCGCTCGGCAATGTTCAAGAGCCGCGTCGAGCAGGGCCTGCGCGACATCCTCGGACCGCGCGGCATCCATTTCGAGACCGTGCTTGTCGAAGACGCGCCGCTGGTTGGCTCCGCAGTCGCGGGGCTGATGACCGCCGGATGAACGGCGTGGCGCCGGAGGATCGCGGTCGCGACGGATCGGAGGCCCGGGTCACGGTGGCGCGGGTGCTCTGGTTCACCGCGCTGGCGTTCACTCTGACCCTTTCGCTGTATCCGCATTACGCGGTGGACGCCACGTTCTCGCCGAAAGTGCAGCGCTTCGACTGGCTTTTCCACGGAGTGTGCTACTTCGTGCTCTGCTCTACCGCCGCCGTCGGCTTCCTGCGCCGCGGCGGCGCAGGTTTCTTCCGTCGCCTGAAAATCTTCGCCGCTCATTCCCTGCTCGGGCTCGCCCTCGAACTGTGCCAGGCCATGCCGGCGATAAACAGGTCCGCCTCCGTGTCAGACGCCCTTCACAACGCCGCGGGAGCGGCCCTGGGCGCGTTTTCAGTCCCGTCCTTGCTTCTGGCCCCATGAAATTCCAGACGATAATATCGCTTCCTCCCGCCGCGGCGGCCTGCCCGCTGCACGGACTGCGCGCCGAATTCGCCGCCAGCGACCCTCCCGGCAGACAGCTCGGTTCGGGCGGCGGCACCGCCAACCTGCTCGATCTCGCCCGCCGCGCGCTCGCGCCGCGGAGCACACTCTCTCAGTGGCTCTCCCAAAGCCCCAAGCTGATGATTCACGCGTCCGGCCAGAGCCGCCGCCTTCCCGCATACGCCGCCGAAGGCAAGCTGCGCCTCCCCATGCCACGAATAGCCGGCCGCTCCGGCCAGACTCCGGGACAGACGCTTCTCGACGCCCAGCTCTCCGATTTCGCGCACCTCCTGCGCCACGCGCCGCCATCGTACAGGCTGGCCGTGGCGTGCGGCGACACGCTCGTGCGCCAGCCCGGGCCCGTGCCCGCGTTTCCGGAAGCCGACGTTCTCGTCGTCGGGATCCCCTCGTCTCCCGAGGAGGCGTGCGCCCACGGCGTCCTTTTCAGCGATCCTTCGACGCGCGGAGAAATAGAGTTCTTCCTGCAGAAGCCGTCCCCCGACACCATACGCGGCCTCGCGGCCTCGCACCCGTTCTCCCTGGACTCGGGCGTCTGGCTTTTCTCGGAACGCGCAATCCGGGTCCTGCTGGCCAAGTGCGGCTGGGACGAAAAGACCGAGGAGTTTCCCGGCGGCACGGCGGAGCCATACGACCTCTTCGACCGCTTCGGGACCGCGCTCGGGCGCCATCCCGCCAATCCCGATCCGGACATCGCCGCCCTCTCCTCCGCCGTGCTGGCGCTCCCGGAAGGCAGGTTCTACCACTTCGGAACCAACCGCTCCGTCTTCCATTCCGTCGCGCAGCTTGTCGCGCCGGCTGAGAACCGCCGCTCGTTCGGCGACGCGTCGCCTGCCGCGTCGCATGGAGCCGGCGAACGCTTCATACTGAATTCCGACGCCCCCGCCGCCGCGAATCCCGGCATCCACGGCATCTGGATCGAGAACTCCAACGTGCCCGCGGGCTGGAAACTGTCCGGCGACCATGTTCTGACCGGGATTCCGCCGAACGAATGGAACGTGGCGCTGCCCGCCGGCGTGTGCGTCGACGCTGTGCCGGCCGGCGCCGGCGCCGCGGAAACTGCCCTGCGCGTCTACGGGTTCGAGGATCCGTTCCGCGGCGCCGTCGGCGACGCGGGCACGGTCTGGCTTGGCCGGAGCGCGCCGGAATGGTTCTCGGCTCGCGGGATTTCCCCGGATGACGCCGGAATCGACCCCGGGCGCGACATCCAGGACGCGCCCCTGTTCCCGCTCGTCGATTTCTCAGATCCGGCCGGCGCCGCGCTTCTGCAATGGATGGCCGCCGCGCCAGTCGCTGGCGGCGACGCCGCGGCCACCGCGGCCGCGCGCGATGCCTGGCTCGGCGCGCGGCGCGTGTCAGCTACGGACCTGGTCCAGCGCGCCGAACTCGCGCCGCGCCTGGCCCAGCGCGACCGCTTCATCCGGGCTTCGGAGCGGCGGCGCACCCCGGACGAGCGCGTCGAGGACGCGCTCGCGCTCGACCTCGCCGCCGCCGCGGCCGACATTGCCGCCGCAGGCGCGGCGGCCGACGCGCCGACGCCGCTGCCGGACGGCGCTCCGCCGCTCGCCTGCGTCCACGACGCCATGTTCCGGCAGATGGCGTCCGGGGCGGCGCCGACGCCTGACGCCTTCGCGCTCCTGCGGGACCTGCTCGTCGGCGACCTGGCGCTTTCCCCTGTGCGGCCCTCTCGCAACGTCCTCGACAACCAGATTGTCTGGGGCCGCGCTCCGGCGCGACTGGATCTGGCCGGAGGCTGGAGCGACACGCCGCCGTACTGCCTCGAACACGGAGGCCGCGTCGTGAACCTCGCGGTCGATCTCAACGGCCAGCCGCCGATCCAGGCCTTCGCGTCCGTGTGCTCCGAACCGTGCATCCGGCTACACTCGATCGACCTGGGGCTGTCCGAAACTATCTCCACCTACGAGGAACTCTGCTCTCCGTCGGCGCTCGGGCCGTTTTCCATCCCGCGCGCCGCGCTGCGGCTCGCCGGCTTCGATCCGCGCTTCGCCGACGGTGCCGCCGCGACGCTTCGCGAACAGCTTTCCCGCACGATGGGCGGCGGTCTCGAAATCTCCACTCTCGCCGCGATCCCCAAGGGGTCGGGACTGGGCACAAGTTCCATCCTGGCCGCCACGATCCTTGGCGTCCTCGGCGACATCTGCGCCCTTGGATGGTCGGCTCAGGACCTTTTCGACCGCACCACGGTGCTCGAACAGCTCCTCACGTCCGGCGGCGGCTGGCAGGACCAGCTCGGCGGCGTCCTGCCCGGCGCGAAATACGCTGTCTCCGCGCCCGGCATCCGCCAGTCCCCGGACGTGCGCTACCTGCCCGAGGGGATGCTTTCGGACATGATCCTCTCCGGCCGCGCGCTGCTCTACTACACGGGCCACACGCGCGTGGCACGCTCGATTCTGGCCGACATCGTCCGCGGCATTTTCCTCAACGACAGGCGAGTCCTTTCCTGCATCGAGGACATAGCGTGCAACGCGGATTTCGTCGCAGACTCCATCCAGCGCGCCGACGAACGCGGTCTCATGGAGGCGCTGCGCCGCAGCTGGGACCTTAACCGCGAGCTCGACTCCGGGACGTGCCCGCCGGCGCTCGTGCCGATCGCCGAGACGATGGAAAGGCACGGGGCCGCGTGCAAGCTTCTCGGCGCCGGCGGCGGCGGCTACATGCTGGCGATCGCGCCCGGCGCCGCAGAGGCCGCCGCGATTCGCGAGGAGCTTTCGCGCAACCCGCCAAATCCAGGCGCGAGGTTCGTTTCCATATCGCTTTCACGCGGGCTCCAGATCACGCGCTCCTGAAAATCGTCCGGTTCCCGTTGCCGCAAACTGACCGTTGTGGCATCATTGCCGCCATGCAACGCGCATTCCTTTTCGATTTGGACGGTACGATAACCGACACGGACGTGCTCTGGGGCCCGGCCCTGGGCGCCACGCTCGCCGCGCTCGGCTGCGCCGCAGACATGGATTGGGTGAACGGCGTCGTCTACGGCCGCGCCTGGTCGTCCATCTACGCAGACTTGACGGAGCGCTTCCCGAAGCTCGCCGCAATTCCATCCGACGAGCTGGCCGTGGCCTCGGTTCCGCATTTCAAAAGACTCGTCGCGCAAACCGACGTCGCAATTCCTGGTTCCGTCGCACTCGTGCGCCGGCTCGCGGCCGCGGGCGAGGCCCTGGCCGTCGTTTCCGGTTCTACCCGCTCCCAGGTGGCGGACGCGCTGGAGCTTGTCGGCCTCTCTGGGTCTTTCGGCACGGTCGTGGCGAGCGAGGACGTGCGGCGCGGCAAGCCGGACCCGGAGGGCTTCCTCCTGGCCGCGCGTCGCCTCGGCGCCGATCCCGCGGCGTGCACCGTGTTCGAAGACAGTGCGGCCGGGGTCCGCGCCGGCAAGGCCGCCGGCATGCGCGTGGTCGCGCTCCGCCTCCCGAACCATCCGCCGCAGGACGTATCCCCCGCCGATCTGGTTCTCTCCGATCTTTCTCAGTTCGTCCCTTGAAGCCGCATCGTTCAGCGTATTTTCTCGTCGGCCCGACGGCGTCCGGCAAATCCGCGGTCGCGTCGGAAATCGCGCGCCGCACCGGCGCCATCGTCCTTTCAGCCGATTCCATGCTCGTCTACCGGGGAATGGACGTGGGAACGGCCAAGCCGACGGCCGAGGAGCTGGCCGGCACCGTCTTTCGCGGCGCCGACCTTGTGGAGCCCGACGAACCTTTCAGCGCGGGGCGCTGGCTGGACGCCGCCCGCGCGGCGTTCGACGAGGCGGACGCCGCCGGGCGCGACGTCGTGGTCGCCGGCGGCACGGGCCTGTACGTGACCGCGCTGCTGCGCGGCATTGACGCGCCGGCATCCGACCCGGCGCTGCGGGCGAGACTGGATGAAATCGCCGCGCGCGATGGCGGCATCGCGGAACTGGCCGCCCGCGCGGAAGCGCTCTGCCCCGGCTCCACGGCTCGAATCGACGCGGCCAACCCGCGCCGCCTGATACGCCTGATCGAAATCCTTGAATCCGAGCCGCGTCACCGCGAGCCGGAGGAGGGCGCGGCGGCCAATTGCGCGGCGACGGCATCGGACGTTCAGTCGGCGCCGCTGGCCGGGCTGTGGTTCGATCCGGATCGTCTCGCCCTTCGCATCGAACGGCGCGCCCGCGCCATGTTCGCCAACGGCGCGCTTCAACGCGAAACGGAAGCTTTGCTCGCGTCGCACCCCGGATTCGAGCGCTCCACAGCGGGCGTCGGAATCGGATACGCCGAGGCGCTCGCGCTGCTGCGCGGCGAGATTTCCGAAGAGGAGGCGATCGGGCTCGTGGCCGCCAGGACGCGCCGCCTCGCCAAGAAGCAGCGCACCTGGTGGCGCCACCAGGCCGACGTGGTCTGGGTTCCCGGTCCAGAGGACCAGTCCGACGTGCCGCGGGCGGCGTCCGCCATCCTGGACGCGTGGCGCAGACACGGCAAGACTTCGGTCGCCATCTGACCCGCCGCAGCGGCGGCGCGCCCGGCGACAACCCGCCCGCCGCGGCGGCGGGATTGTCCCGCGGCGGCGTTTCTGCTATCATCCGGTCCCGCCGCGCGAACTCGCCGACAATGCGAATTCATGCCGCTTATCCATGGAAGCGAACGACAATCCGCAAGATTCCGCCATCCACACCGCCGCCGTTCCAAGCGGCGGATCGCACCGTTTTCTAGACGAAATCACGGAGCGCTTCGCGAAAAAATTCCATGCGGAGCGCGCCGCGCTGTACCTTTACGATGAAGCCACTGACACGATTGCCATGCGCGCGGCGACAGGCTTCCCGATGTTCGGGCAGGCCACGGTCGTCATGCGCCTGGGAGAGGGGCTGTGCGGGCGCGTCATCGCCGAGCGCCGCCCCATCTACACCGAAACCGCCTCGCAGATGCGCGGCTATGTCGCCCACCCCAATTTTCCTGACGGCGACACGCAGACCTTTCTCGGACTGCCGCTGCTGCGCGGCCGCGAACGCATAGGAGCGCTTGCGCTCTGGCGGCGCACCGGAATCCCGTTCCTCGCCGAGGAGATTTCCGAGGCGCGCCTTGAGGCAGACCGCTGCTCCCCGTCAATCGAAACGGCCGGCGCCATGCTCCTCGGCGCGGCCGCGTCCGAAAACGCATCCGGCGTCGGCGCCGCGGCCGCCGGGTCCGGCGCGCGCGACCTGGCCGCGGATGCGCGAACCCGGGTCGCCGCCGGCGAAACCGTGGAGTTCCGGGGCGAGGCCATCTCAAACGGTCTGGCAATGGGGCCGCTGCGCCTGGCCAGGTTCCGCGCCCTCCCGGATTTGGCGCAGGCAGGTTCGCTGCCGCCCGCAGTGCGCTCGTTCGACGAGGCGGTCGAGATCCTCGAAGCCCAGCTGCGCGCGCTAGCCACGGAACTCGACAAGCGCCTGCCGGAAGCCGCGTCCATGCTCCTGGACGCCGACATGATGATGCTGCACGACGAAAATTTCGGCGGCCGCATCCGCGAACTCTCGCTTGCCGGCGGTGTCCCGCTCCAGCAGGCGATCGTGCAGGTGGCAAGCGAGTTCATGGCTCTCTTCCAGGCCTCGAAGTCCGACTATCTTCAGGAAAAGGCCCGCGACGTCGAGGATTTGGCGCTGCGCCTGATCGACGCCGCCGCGGAATCCGATCCCGGCGGCGCCGAGGACCGCCGCACCGCGGATATCGTAGTGGCCGAAAGAGTCCTGCCGTCCGACGTGCTTCGCGTGGCGCGCGACCGCGCCGCCGGCCTGGTGCTATGTTCCGGTGCCGCCACAGCGCACGTGGCGCTGCTCGTGCGGTCGCTGCGCATCCCGGCGCTCGTCGTCAATTCGCGGGCGCCGCTTTCGCTGCCGGACGGCGTGGAGGCGGTTCTGGACTGCGCTTCGGCATCGCTCGTCGTGCGCCCTGGCGAAGAGCTGCGCCGCCGCGTACTCAATCGCCACCACGACGAGGCCGGCGAACGCCGCGCCGCGCTCGCCGGCCCGGAACGCGGCACCACGCTTGACGGCACCCGCATCCAGCTCGAAGCGAACGTCAACATCCTGGCCGACCTGGACTCGGCCGTCGACGCACGCGCCGCCGGAGTCGGCCTGTACAGGACCGAATTCCCCTTCCTGATGCGCACGTCGCTTCCCGGCGAGGCGGAACAGCTTTCGATTTATTCGCGGGTCCTGGCGAAGATGCCGGGCCGTCCCGTGACGTTCCGGACCCTTGACGCCGGCGGGGACAAGGTGCTGCCATACCTGGAGCGCACTCACGAGGACAATCCCGCGCTCGGTCTGCGCGGCATACGCTTTTCCCTGCGCTACCGCGACATCTTCGAGCAGCAGCTCCGCGCGATCCTGCGCGCGATCCAGAACTCCGGGCGCGACGACATATCGGTCATGTTCCCCATGGTGTCGTCCGCCGAGGAGTTCCGCGCCGCCCGCGAACGCCTCGAAGCATGCCTTTCGTCCCTTCACGCAGAAATCGGCGACAAGGAACTGCACGAGCCGTTCGTTGGCACTATGATCGAGGTGCCGGCCACGCTTGGCTGCCTTGACGCCTTGGCCGAGGAATCCGACTTCTTCTCGATCGGCACCAACGACCTGATCCAGTACCTCCTGGCCTGCGACCGCACCGATGCTGCAGTTTCGAACTGCTGGATTCCACACCACCCCACGGTGCTCAAGGCGCTCAAACTGATTGCCGACGCCGCGGCGGCGCATTCCATCCCGTGCGCCGTCTGCGGAGAAATGGGGCGCGATCCGCGTTATCTGCCGTTCCTCGTCGGCATCGGAATCCGCACCATTTCCCTCGAACCATCCCAGATCCCCAAAAACCGGGAGCTGCTTTCGCGCCTTTCCGTCCCGCAATGCGAGGAATACGCCGCAAAACTGCTGTCGTTTTCGCGGGTGCAGGACGTCGAAAACGCAATCGACGACTTCGTGCGCACCACGTTCTAGTGGTTGGGCAAGCCGACAATTGAACAAATTGCGAAGGCTCTCAAATCTTCATTGTTCATCAATCGACAATGTCAATTGTTATTTGGTGTCCATGCTGATTTGCGAGCAAGTGACATTTGTGGACAAATTGACATTTGTGGACAATTGATATTTGCGAACAATTGTTTTTTTGTGAACAATTAACCCTAAATGTCGCAGTTGAAGTGTCACACAGAGGCACAGAGGCACGGAGAAC
>CAMOSH010000105.1 GCA_946624575.1 uncultured Verrucomicrobiota bacterium | reverse complement strand
GACGAGACTGCGGCGACGGCCAGCGCCGCCGCGAACGGCAGGGCGCGTTTCACTACAGGAAGCCGTTTTGGCGATACCAGTCGTACGTCTTCTTAAGCCCTTCGTCGAGGGACACCTTCGGCTCGTACTCCAGCTCCTTGCGGGCTTTGTCGATCACGAACCCGCGGTTCTGGCGGTACCAGTCGACGCGGCGCGGGAAGATCGGCGGGTCTCCGGGAAGCAGTTTCCAGAGCGCCGCTACGACGAACGAGAGCAGATATGCCGGGTAGAAGGGCAGGAACAGCATCCGGCAGCCGGAAATCAGTCCGTCGGCCTTCTCGATGTCGGCGATCTTCTGGACGATTTCCCGGATGGTGTAGTACTTGTCGTCCGCGATGATGTATGTCTGGCCCTTGGATGCGGGGTGGGTCAGGGCAAGCGAGAACGCGTCGCAGAAGTTTTCGACGTACACGGGGTGGTAGAATGCCTTCCCCTTGCCGAAGAACGGGAACCACCCCTTTTTCACGCGCTTGTAGATCATCAGGAAGCGGGCGGGGTCGCCGGGTCCGTAGAGCGCGGTCGGGCGCAGGATCGTGACGTCGAAGTCGGGATTGTCCTTCAAAAACGCGTGGACTGCCTGCTCGCCGCGGTACTTGGTGAGCTGGTAGTAGTCCTCGGGCTTGATTTCGCTTTCCTCGCTGCCGGGGCGTGGCGGCTTTTCGGAAAGGGACTTGATGTCGCCGTGGACGCCCTGCGTCGAGCAGTAGATCAGCTTCTTCACGCCGCATTCCTTGCAAAGGCGCAGCAGCGTCTCCATAGCATGGACGTTGGTGTCGTCGTACACCTTCCGGGAGACGTTGATGTTGCGGAACGCGGCCGCCAGGTGGTAGACGGCGTCGCATCCTGCGACCGCGCGGCGCAGGTCAGCCTCGACCGTGACGTCCCCGACGATCACCTCGGCGCCGAGCGCCTTGAGCTCTTCCAGAAGCTTCGCCTGGCGTGGATTCGGGGAGCTCTGGTTGTCCAGCACCACGCACTTGTGGCCTTCGCGCAGAACGTGTTTGACGAGGTGGCTTCCCGTGAAGCCCGTTCCTCCGGTGACTAGTATTTTCATTCGGTTTGATTCCGTCGTGTCGCGGCGGATACTACCATAAGCGCCACCCCTTTGCCACCCCCCCCGGCGCGAGGGCAGGGCAAACGAATGAAAATTCTGACGCCAGCAGTTATGGACGACCTATGCGAAAAACTGCCAGATGCTCTGTCGAACGCACAACGCGGCGAAGGGGAATCGGTAGAACTAAATTTGAATTGCCTTGAATTGGACGCTTTGGTATCATTTCCGCCATGCAACCGAAATGGCTGTCAACTGGATTTTCGCGCATGGCAATCTTGCTTTCCGAAGTGTCATTGGCGGCGCGATGCAATGCGCCTTCGCGATAGGGGCGCGCTGTCGTGAGTCCGTACCCGCACGCTGATGACGCAATGGCTTTTGCCATCCTGCTTTCGCTTGGCTGGGCAGGCGTCGCGGCGGCTCTGTTGGGTTCTTTTATCCGTCGCTCTCGACGCGCCACCAAGCCGGCACCGCACGCGCGCCGCGCGGACCGCCCTGGGAGCGCGGGCCTTCCTGGGAGCGCGGGCTTCCAGCCCGCGGAACTGGGGGGTGCGGCCTCCGGCCGCGCCTCCGCCGCGCTGCCCACAAAGAACGCTTGCGACAAACGCGCGTTGCGGTTAGCATTTGCGGGCGGGATGGTCTTTTCGTCATGAGATGGTTCAAGCCGCGCGAGTCCGGAGCTGTCCCGGACGACAAGTCGCCGCGCTCCGCCCTGCAGGGCTGGTGGGGGGAGCGAAAGGCGAAGGAATGGCTGATCGCGAATGCCGGGCTGAAATTCGTCGCCGGCAGGGTGCGCGTCGGGAGAAACGAAATCGACCTGATAATGGAGGACCCGCGCCCGGAAGGCCGCGTAATCGTGTTCGTCGAAGTCAAGACCCGTGCCTCCCATCTGTTCGGTGGCGGGTTCGCCGCGGTTGACCGGAGAAAACGGCGCTCACTGTGTCGCGCGGCGATCGACTGGCTCCGGAACTGCTCTCCCACGCGTTTCAGGATCGACGTGGTCCTGGTATACGGCGATTTCAGGACCGATCGCGTGGACAGGATCGTCCACCAGAAAAGGGCGGTCTCGCTTGACCCGCGCATCGACGGCCGCGCGATTCGCCGTCGAATCCCGGCGCGCCGCTTGTGGTCGTAGTTCGAAGAACCAAGCGCGCCGCTCGTTGTTCCCGCGCGCCCGCCGTGGAATCTTGACTTTTGGCGTCCGCGCGCGTATCCTCGTCCGTGTGCCGCGCAACGGGTGCCGGCGCTGAAAGTCCAGATTCCAAACTCCAGCCGCCGCTCGGCGGCGCAACGACATTTTCGATTAGCTTCAAGTCATAGCTTTCTGCACAAAGTCGCTTCACTGAAACCTGAGAAACTTCACGACTGCGACACGATGCAAGAAGGACCGCGTGTATTCACGCGAGCCTTTTTCCGTGTACCAGTCAAGGGCATTCTCAGGGCCTCAGTGAGGGTATTCGGAAGGAGGCCGTTTGGGTTCTGCTAGGTCTTCTTCCGGCCCAGAAGGCCCGGAGACCCCGCCATGCCACGCCGCCAATCCGCTACCCAGACCACCTCCATCGACCAGCGACCATCGGCGCCGGAGGAGCGCCTCGCCGCCGACCGCGCCCTCGTCGCCCGCCTGCTTTCGGCAGATGACGGCGTTCGCGCCGACGCCTGGACCAAAGTAATCGGCGAAATGGTCCTACCGTCCGTCCTTCACAGCCGCAAGTGGACGGAAATCCTGGAAAAAATTGGCGAAACGCCGGAGTCCGTGGCGTCTGAGGTGTTTCTGTCCCTCACCGCAAACGATTCTCGCAACATACGCGAATTTCGTTTCGAGAGGTCGTTTTCCAGTCACGTTTTCGAATGGACGTGGGCTGCGATGCAGACGCTTCGGCGCTTCCATGAAAAAGAAAATCCGCTTGACTTGTCAGAAAACGGGGAGCGATCCGCTCTAATGGGGCATGAGACGCGGTCTCCCGACCGAGTGGCTTCCGCCCGTGAAGCTCTCGATCTCGCCAACTGCCACATCGCGGCGCTCTGGGATTCGAATCCCGTTCACGCCATCGTTTTGATTCTGCGCAACGGCGATGGACTGCGCTCGAAAGAGGTTTCTGCCATAACCGGACTTTCTGCTTCGAATGTCGACCAAATCCACAAACGCGCGCTCACCCGCCTCCAATCCATCGCCAGGAAGGAAGGAGGCGTCAAGGCCTAGTTTTTATCGCGCTTCAAGCCGTTCCCCCTTTTCCGGGGGGGAGGACTTCGTAACATCGTCCGTCGCCGCCGAAAACGCCGGGGCGTTTTCGCTCGTGTTTCCGCAAACTTCCGCGGCGGCCCGTCGAATCGTTGACACACTTTCCGCCAAACATGGAAAATCCGATGGCGGGAACGCGCTTTTGGAATTTCTGGGACTGACCGCGGCGTCGATTTTCGGCCTGCACGGCGCAGCGGCGCTCGCCGCCTCGCCGACCGCCGCGTTAGCAGGAGCCGCGTTAGCCGGTGCCGTGCCTCACGGCGCTTCTGTCGCCGGCGCCGCGCTTTCCGCGCTGAAAGGCGCCGCCGCTATCGTTTCGGATGCCGGTCAAGAACAGGATTCCACCTCAAATCCGACAGGAAAAGACACCGCTATGCTCCACTTCCGCTCTTCCGGCTCTTCTGCGGTCCCGGGCGCATGGAAGGCCGACATCAGGATTCCCGTCTCCGGGAAAGGCGCGGCCATCGTCCGCATCCGCCAGCCGCGTCGCGCATCGGGCACGTTCATGTTCTGCGGCTTGTCCATCCCGATTCGCGAAGGCCGTGGTGAAATCCCGCTCGACCGTCTTCGTGCCTCATTGTCCCGCGGCGGAGTCTCGTTCGCGCTGCCTTCGTCTTCTCCGGTTCCCGGCGCCCCGTATCTGGAAGTCTAGTTTCATGTTCGGCAAACTTCCGTTCAGACTGCTAGTGCGCGAGTTGCGCCGACTGGGCTTTTCCCCGAAGTTGGACGCCGACGGGGACGTGGCGGGCGTGGAAATCGTCGTCTCGCCGGAACTAGGCGCCGTGAAATTCCACTTCGCCGACAACGGCGGGTACGTCGCCGGGATGGCGGAACTGCCGCCGCGCCCAGCACCGGCGGACCGCCAGGCAATCCTTCAGCTCCTCGCCCTCGCCAACCGTGGCATTCTCGTTGGCAGATACGACATGGACCTTGCCGACGGCGAACTGCGCTTCTTCGCGGCGTTTCCGTCGCGCGCGTTTCTCCTGCGGCCGAAATCAGAAACCGGAAAGGCCTTGGCTCTCCTTGGCTCCATGGTGGAAATGCTTGCCCCCGCCGCGATGGCCGTCCTGACGGGGTTGAAGACTCCTCTCGAAGCGTATGTTTCCACGGAATCGGGCAAGCGCTGGCGGGAGGCCTCTCCGGGCTTGGTGCAGGCAACCGAGGCCGGCATCGCGGCGATTTCCGGGTCTCGGCAGCGGGACGACGCCAAGTCCGAGACCTGGCGGTCTTCCGCGCCCGCCAGGTCCGGTTCCAATCGCAGCCCCGCCGCGCTTGAGCTCGTCAAGGATTATTCCCTCGCGCCACTGAACGTGCGCGGCATCATTCCGCTTGCAAAAATCGAGACCGCCGTCGCCAACTATCTTTCCGCCCTCGATGCCGCGCCAGGCGAAACTCCGCTTCCGGACCGGCCGCACATGAACATCCTGCTCTCCGGACCTCCTGGCACGGGCAAATCGGAATTCGTGCGCTATCTGGGTCGAAAATTCGATCTCCCAGTCGTCGTCCGCACCGCCGGCGATCTTCTCGACAAATACGTCGGCAACACGGAAAAATTCATCCGCGAGGCGTTTGCGGAGGCGTCGAAAACCCGTTCCATCCTGTTTCTCGACGAATTCGACGGGATTCTGCACAACCGTGAAGACGCCACGCAGGGCTGGCAGCTTTCGCACACGAACGAAATCCTGCGCGCGATGGAGGACTTCCAGGGCGTCGTGGTCGCCGCCACGAATCTGGCCGAACGTCTGGACCCTGCCGTGATGCGCCGGTTCACGTACAAGTTCGAATTCGATTTCCTCACCCCGGAGGGAAAGCGTTTCTTCTTCAAGCGCGCGTTCGATTCGGAGCTGACCGACGAAGAAGTCGCGCGCCTCAATTCGATTCCCGATCTTTCCCCGGGCGATTTTCGCACCATCAGCCAGGGTCTGTTTTTCCTGGGAGAGGAGACCACGAACGAAACGCGCCTCGACGCCCTCGCCCGCGAGTCCGAAATGAAAAACCGCAACTGGGAGTCCTGGAAGCAAAGAAATGCCCCGCGCATCGGGTTTTCGCCTGATTTCATCAACAACCAAGCCACCGGCACCAACAAACTGGAGACACGACAATGACAGCGAAGGAAAATGCGGAGATAGTTGAAAAATTCTTCAAGGATGACGACTGGACGTTTGAAAAGACCGTTGACGACGACGGAGACGTCATTTTCCGAGGCGGAATCGGCGGCCTCGAAGGCGCCTACAATTCCGTGCGGTTCACGGTTCTCGCGGAGGAGGGGGACATCCAGAACTTCACCACGCTTCCGGCATCGGCGAAAGGTCATCTCGCCGAAATTTCCGAATTCCTCCATCGTGCGGGCTTTCGTTTGCGCAATGGCGACTTCCGACTCGACTTCAGCGATGGCGAAATCCAGTTCCACATCACTTGGCCGGACGAAGTCCTGCATGGCCCGGATCCAGTCGAGCGTCTTCGTGTGTTCATGATGCTCCCGGCCACCATCATGGCCAAATACGCCAAGGGCATCTCAGCCATACTCCTCGGACTTGCCACCCCCGAAAAGGCTCTCGAACTCTGCGACTGACGACACGCCCATGACTGCACGGACCGAGAAAATCGATTCCATCATCGCTGCGCGCAAGGAAAAAGGCGCGGCGATTGCGTCCATTCAGCGCTGGATGTGGAACGCCCGCGAGGAGCTTTCAGATTTCCGTTCCGCGCTGGCCGAAACTGGGCCGGACGTCTCGGCGCAGGCGCTCGCGTCCTCCGCAGCGTCCATCGAGGCTGACCTTGGCGCCGCTTCGTCCGCATTGGAAAAGGTGCGATCCCATTTCGCGAAGGACACGCTCGCCGTCGCCGTGGTCGGCCAGGCCGGAATGGGCAAATCGACTTTTCTCCAAAGCCTCACCGGTCTTGGGAACGACCAGATTCCGGCCAGCGGCGGCCGGGCCTGCACGTCCACCCAGTCCTGCATTGCAAACCTTCCTTCCGGCGTTCCGGGCTACGCCGACGTGTTCTATTATTCGCGGTCGGAAATGACCTCCATCCTTGCGGATTGCTACGCGTTGCTTGGCTGGCCCGCGCCCGCTTTCCGGACCATGGCGGAATTCGTTCGCGATTTCGATGCGCGCGAAAAGCCGGATTCGTCCTCCATGGATTCGCTTTGGCGTCTCCTCAAGACGTATCGCGACAACGCGGAGGCGCTGGAGCAGTCCGTGTTCTCTCCGGGCGTTTCCGCCCGTCGCGTCGGACTCGACGAGGTTGCATCCTTCGTCACGTATGCCGACGGCGAGAGCCGCGCCGAGAATCTCGGCGTCGCCCGCGTCGAAATCCACTGCGCGTTTCCGAGCGCCGATGTCGGGAAACTTGTTGTCGTTGACACCCCCGGCATGAACGCCGCTTCGGAAGAGCGCGACAAGGCCATTCTTTCGCGAGTCCTCGACGAGACGGCCGATTTCGTCCTGTTCGTCGGAATCCCGACCGAGCGCGGCATAACCAGGAAGGAGCGGGAGA
This sequence comes from uncultured Verrucomicrobiota bacterium, assembly GCA_946624575.1. Classification (GTDB taxonomy): domain Bacteria; phylum Verrucomicrobiota; class Kiritimatiellia; order RFP12; family UBA3636; genus UBA3636. The sequence goes on along the minus strand of CAMOSH010000105.1, from coordinate 7,132 downwards.
TGTTCGACTCCTGCCGCAGCTGCGCTCGTCTCTTTTCAGACACCCCTCTCGATCTCAAGGCGTTTTATGTCGCTAACCAGGCTGTCGTCCGCGATGCCGGAACAGGTGAAATCCGCCGCAACGGAGCCGACGCCGAATACAATGCCCTTTGGCAAAAGGACTTCGATGCCGGTGTCATTCCCGCGCAAAGGCTAGTCAAGGTAGATGCAAAGGATCCGTCCGCCGTGCGCGCCGCAGTCCTCGATCCGATGGTGGACTACCTCGTCGCCACGCTTCCTGATCTTGACGAGAAGGAACTCGTGGCGGCTCGGGAGTCAATCGCCGCGTTTCGTGAGCGAATTGCCGCCTTTGTCGCCGAGGCCCGCAGGACGCTCAGGCTCGACCGCGCGATCGGCCAGGACGACTACCGGAAGCTCCGCGACCTGTTCGAATCCTCCTTTCCGCGTTTTTCCGGCGCGCTGCAGCGCTTCGTCGATTCCAGGGCCACTGTCCTTGACGGCGATTCCGACAGCTCCACTGCGCCCAATCCGTTCATGCGGAAGATTTCCGACGTGTTCACATCATTCCGCGATGGTCTGGAAGACTCTCTCTCGGACGAGCGCGTCAGGTTTGAAATGGACCGCAATCCCGGGCAGGGCGGCGCGGCGTTCTTCAATCTGCTCAGCTTTATGCGTTGCAATGTCCGCGACCGCTTTTCGGCCGTCGAGGACGCATGCCGTGAGATGGTGGAGGCGTCGAAACGCGAAATCTCCGGTCTTTTCGTTGCTCCATTTCCACATGGAGGCGGTTTCGGGAATGTCGCCGCCCTGAAGGACTCCGACGGCAATCCTCTGGCCGGAAGCGAATTCTTTCGGGCGTTCGCAGCGCTTTGCCGCGAAACGCCGGACGGGGCTCAGCTGGCCGCCCAGTGCGAGGCGTTCGCCGATTTCGAGCTTCGGTTCTCCGGTTTCCTTGAGCATCACGTCTCGACCTCCCTTTCGCCTCTCCGGCAGGCCACGTTCGCGGATTCCCTTTCGGGTTCCGTGGATTTTTCGAGCGAGGCCAGCATTCGGGCCGCGCTTTTGACCCTTGCCGAAGAATCCGCCAATCGCGTGGCTTGCGAACTGGCCGAGAAATCGGCTTCCGCCCCGGAGCTCGCGGTCTTCGCAGTCGCCGAGGATTTCATTGACCGGACTCTCCGCACGGAGGGCGTGGAAAAATCGTGGATTTCGCTCTACGAGCTTCTTCGCGGAGAAGTGTGGCCGGACGTCTTCGATCCCAACAGCACGGCCAACCGTTCCGCGACCCGGCTGCGCGAACGTCTCGACGCAGTTTCCTCCATCTTGCGCCAAATCCCCCAGGCCTGACGGGGCTATCTTGGTCCGGTCTCGCAAGCCACTACACGGAAAACACATTTTCATGAGCAAGCTCAACATCGTCATGATCGGCCCGAAAGGTGCCGGAAAGACAAGCATCCTGTCCGTGATGCTACACGACATCCAGCAATTCATTCAGCGGATGGACGCGGGCGGCGGCGCCTTTTCCGATCTCGCCGTCAGGCCGTCGCTGGAGGCTGTCGGCATGGCGCATACAACGCTTTCCGACGGATACGCCCAGTTGAAAAATCTAGCCGTCGAAGCGAAAAAGTCCTCCCGTGCCGTTGACATGTCCGTCGGGGACATCCTCGGCGATATGACCGTGCGGTCCACGCCGGTTTCGTTCAAGATGGGCGATCACGAGACGGAACTCGTGTTCTGGGACTTCCCGGGAGGTTTCTATTCCCAGGCCATGATCGACCGCAACGCGAAGAAGGACTTTCTCATGTGGTCGCGCGAGGACGTCGCGCAATGGGAAAACGTCATTCGCAATGCGGATGTCGTCCTTTTGGCCGTGGACGCCACCACGCAGCTGGGTGCCGACCCGTATCTCAAGGACCGGACCTACTATCCCCGCATCACGAAACTTGTCAAGGAATCGATCGCGACTTCGATGACGACCTTGATTTTCGTGCCGGTGAAGTGCGAGCATTTGGCGTTGGCGCCCGAATACGACGACGTTGTGGGCGAAATCGACCTGCCGTTTTCGAAGGAGTCCTGCGACAAACTCCGCGAAGACGTGGAAAATCTCTTCCCCGAGCTCGTGGAATACGTTCAGGACCCGTCCGTGTGGGGCAACGTCGATGCGTTCTTTGCGCCGATGATCACGGTCGGCGGCATCAAGTGCACTGGCCGGAGCCGGTTCGACCCGCAGCGCTGCTGCGGCACGCTGCAGTTTTCTCCCGTCGTTCCGGAGCACTGCGATGCCACGAAGTTCCACCCGATGAACTGCGACAAGATTTTCGCGATGTGTCTTCTTCGCGCATACGCCGGACTGGCGGCCGACTGGCGGCAGCGCGCGTCGCTCCTGGCGAAAATCGTAGCGAAGTTCAAGGGAAAAACTCCTTTCGAGGTGTTTTTCGACAAACTAGCCGACTCGATCGGTTTCAACCGTCTGTTTGGAACGTTTTTCGCCAATCATCCCGCGTTCCTTCGCCAGCTCGGCGAATCTGGCGCCCGTCTCCAGGAAGTCTACGAGCAAATGGCCAGGCATGGAACGGAGGATGGATGCGCCACGATGAACGTGGTTTACTATCCGACCAAGGTCCCGTCACGGAACTAGAAGGGGGTTGGGCGACCAATGCTAGGCAATTTGCTCGAAAAAGTGCTTCCCCGGGACACGCTTGAAATCCGCGTGGCCATGCTTGGGCCGCGCCGCGCTGGCAAGACGAGCGTCCTTTCGGCCATGTTTGAACGGTTCGAAAACTCGCTTCTCGTCGAAAAGGTTTCCGACCAGATGGCCCTTTCCGCCGATCCGGATACGGCGGACGTTCTTTCGGAAAACTATTCCGAACTTATTTCCGCGATTCGGGCTGGGGGCAACATCGCCGGTGCCATCACCGGCGATTCGGAAGCCCGATCTTACGGATTCGATCTCAAGCGCCGCCGTTCGGACGAAAAGGTCCAGATCCGGCTTTCTTTTCAGGACTATCCCGGCGGATGGCTCTCGGCCGGCGCGCGCGACGCCGCCGACCCCGACTACGCCAAGGTGCTCGCTTTCGTCCGTGACGCCCAGGTCCTGCTCATCGCCGTGGACGCCCCCTATCTCATGGAGGAGGGCGGTCGCTGGCACGAGGCGCGCAACATTCCCTCTCATGTCGCCGCCACTGTGCGCGCCGCCTGGCCGGCTTCGGACTCTACTCCGCGCCTTGTCGTCCTAGTTCCCATCAAGTGCGAAAAGTACGACCGGACTCCGGACGGGCATCGCGCGCTCGTCGAGGCGACCCGTGCCGGATATGCCGGGCTTCTGGCTCATTTGGATGCCCTTCCGCGCTGCGCCGTGGTCTGCGCCCCGGCGCAGACCACGGGATGCGTCACGTTCGACCATTTCACGCCCATGCAGCCCGGCGATTCGATTCCGTCCCCGGTCTTCACCATGCCTGACCGTTTCGAGGATCGCGCCTATTGTCCGAAAGACTGCAGCCAGACGTTGCGTTTCTGCCTTGTCTATGCGCTGAACCGTTATGTCAAGGACGGCGGAGACGGATTCGCCGGAAAAGTCCGGTCTTTCCTCAAGCTCGATCGTAAGTTCGAGGAAGGCGCCAGAATCCTGGCAGCAGGATGTCGCGGCACGTTTTTCCAGACCATGAAGCGGGAATCGCCGATGGCATGAAGGTTTTTGTCAAAAGCGCGGGACGCAGGGAAACCCAGGACTACGTCTGGATGTGCCTCGACGGGCGTCCCGCGCCTGCCGACCACGTCGCGCTTTCGCTCGCGGAGCGCAGCGCCGCCAAACGCGGTCGAGTCGCCTCTTTTGTCGCGCAGATGGAAGGCGACGCTGTCATTGCGGCGCTGTTTTTCGGCAATGTGGATTCCGGTCGCTCCGATTTCTACGGCACCCCGATTCTCAACCGTCTCGGAATCGTTTTCGACTTTTCGGATTCTCAGGAAGTCCGCGCCGCCCTCGCTCTCGCGACGGATTGGCATTCCGAGCGTTCGGTCCTCGAATCGCTTCTGCGCAATTGCATCGGCGCTGCGGACGTCCCTGTCGGATTCGGTGTCGATGGCTCATTCCGCGATATGGTCGCGGAATGCGCCTCTTCCGGTCCCCGGGGGCGGCTTCGGCAGGACGCCGACCTTGCGCTTTTCGACTCGATTCGCGCGGCAGGCCGGCTCTCCCGACAGACCGAAATCTCGTCCCGCGCTGATGTCTCCGCCACGGCTCCTTCATCCGTCACCACGCCGGAACCGCGGCTCTCCGCTGCCAACCCCGCGCCATCCTCCAATTCGTCCATGAAAATCTTCGTAAACACCGTCCCTTCCGGCTCTCCGGACTACGGCTGGTACGTCGGCGGCCGCCCCGACTACGCCGACCGTCTTTGGAAAATCTGCGATCCCGTGCGTTCGATTTCCGCGGGCAACGCCTATTTCGCGGCCCTGGCGCGCGAGAGCGGCAAGTGGATTCTGTTTCTTCAGGATGTCGTGGGCCGCGACAATGACAGCAACCGTCCTGCGCGGTTTACTTTTGCAATCGAAATTCCCGATTCCGATTCTCATGCCCAGGACAAGGCCCGGCGGCTGCTTGTCGCATGGCTCCATCCTTTGTCCCTCCTGCCGACATTGACCCAGTTCATCGACATCTCGGGGACGGAGGTCGTCGCCGATGAGGCGAAACTCCTTGCGGCGGCGAAGGATGTCGCCACTGCAGAAGTGCAATGGCTTGAAGACGGGCCTTCCCCAGCATCCAGAACCTGGCTGCGCATTTCCCGCAATCGCTCGAATCGGGACGAGTTGCGCGACAGAGCCTGGCGCTTCGTTGCCGAGCATAAGTTCCCGACGGCCCGCGGAGTGCATTTCCTCTTCACGAATGCGCCATACTCCTGCAATTCTTCTTCCGCGGACGCGCTTCCGGACATCCCGGCCAAATTCGTCGTCACTGGTTTCCGCGATGGAGAACCTGACGTTGTAGGAACTGACCGCGATTCAGGGCCCGGCGATGCGGAAGGCTCTCGCGGTGGCCCTGTCGCCCCCGTTCCGAATCCGCGTCCCGGCACATCAACTTCTGGCGGTCGCTTTCCTTTGGGAAAGATCGGAATCGCGGCGGCCGTGTCTGCGGCTTTCGTCGTCGTCGCCGCCCGCGGATGCGGTCAAGGCCAGGACAAAGCAAAGGGCGTGGTTCCCGACAATCAGAATTCGCCGGTTGCCACGAACGCGGCACCTGCTACCGTCAATCCATAACCGACAACGGAGCTTTTCTCGACTATGAGCATCCCCGCGCAGACCTACCAGCACCCTCTGGACAAAAAGCTGCTCGCAAAAATCCGCGGTGTTCCCGGCGTGGACATCCTCGTCCGGGAATCGTCCGCCGCCTACAACGAGATCGTGAGCCGCATCGAACTGCTTGGAAACGGAGTCCTGGTCACCGAACGCAGTTTCCCGAAGATCAAGCGGGCGATGGGCGGAATCTGCTCGACGCTGGGCATTTCCGAACCCGACGTCTATGTTATCGGGCGCGGAGAGCCGATTGCATACACGTCCGGCATCAAGAAGCCGTTCATCGTGATTTCAACGGAACTGCTGCGACGGGTCTCGCCCGACGAGGCTGCGGGAATCATCGCCCACGAGTGCGGTCACATCGCCTGCGACCACCTGCTTTGGCACAATGTCGTCACCACCGTGATGGCCGGTGCCGGCGCCCTTTCCAAAATCGCCGCAGGCGCGATTTCGCTGGCCACGCCCTTCCTCATGCAGTGGTACCGGGCCAGCGAATACAGCGCGGACCGCGCCGCCGTGGTCGCTCTCGGTCGCCCCGCTCCGATTCAGGGCGGCCTCATGAAGCTCATGACTGGTCACACCGGCTTCGAGTCGGAACTTGACATCGACGAAATCTGCCGCCAGGCCGACGCCCTCGACAAGTATCTCGACGAAAGCACCTGGAAGAAAATCCTCGGTGTTTCGCAGCGCATGTTCCTCACCCATCCCTGGACCATTGTCCGCATCCGAGAACTCCACCGCTGGGAGCAATCAGGAGAGCTTGACGCAGTCCTGCGCGATGACGACGGCAACCGCATTTCCAGCCGTGACGACACGTCCGCCATCGACGCCATGAAGGGCCTTGAAATGTGACCACGACTCCGGCGTCCAACAAGCTCCGCCTCTCCGACTCGGTCTTCTTCCGGAAGATCGGCGACGAGGTGTACGTCCGCAATGTGACAACGGGCGAGGAATTCCTGTTTTCCGGAGACGCCGCGCCGGTTCTGTCGGCATTGCGGCGCGGGGCGTCTCCTGTCTCGGCGGCGCTTCGAGACCGCTCCGTCTTCGTGCGGCGACTTGCCAAACTCGGACTTCTTCAATCGTCTGCGATCCAAAAGCGCTCCGGCTCGGAAGCAAAGACTGGAACTGCTACGCGGAAAGGCGTTGCGTCGCTTGACATCGGAGTCTATTGTCAGGATGTCTGCGCCCGCCTTGGTCGGCTCTGGTCGGCGGGGCTGGAACTCACTTGGCGCTGCAACGCCCGTTGCCGACACTGCTACCTCGATGTCCCGGCGGAACAGACGGAAGTTGGGGAACTTTCTGAAGATCAATGGCTTTCCGTTGTTGATCAGCTCGCCCGGATGGGTTGCATGAACGTCCTCGTCACCGGAGGAGAGCCGACGCTACACCCCGCTTTCCTTGCGGTATGCAAGCGAATTGTCAGACGCGGAATGCTGTGTGACATCTACACCAACGGGATTGACATTTCGGACTTCCTGTTCGACGCGCTGGTCGCGTTGCCTCTCAACAGCGTTTCGATAAGCCTTTATTCGGGCTCCGATTCCTTCCATGACGAGATCACCGGTGTCACAGGTTCATTCGTGAGGTCTCTTGAGACCTTGCAGAAGCTGAAGGCGGCGGGAATTCACACATACGCCAAGTGCCCGATATTCCACAATCATCTCGGCGACTTTCTGTCCGCGAGGAACCTTGGGCGCAGATATGGGTTCATGGTCAGGCCGGCAAACATCCTCGTCCCTGGGCATTCTGGGGTTTCTCGAAATGAAATGATGCTCGACTCGATCGAATATGGTTCTTCGCGGAATTTAGTGGCACGGTGAGAACGATGAGGATGACAGGGGCGA
>CAMOSH010000104.1 GCA_946624575.1 uncultured Verrucomicrobiota bacterium | reverse complement strand
TCCAGGCGCGCGCCCATGCCGCGGTAGAGCCAGAAGCCGTTGCCGCCCATGCGGACGCCGCGGTCGTAGTCCACGAGGCCAAGGCTGGTGCACAGCTCGACGTGGTCCTTTGGCTGGAAGCCCTCGAACTTCGGCTTTTCGCCCCAGATCGAAACCACCTCGTTGGCCTCCTTGCCGCCGGGCACGACGCCCGGCGCGGGAAGGTTGGGCAGCGACAGCAGGATGGAGCGCTGCTTTTCGTCGACGGCGGCCGTCTCGGCATCGAGCGCGGAAATGCGGTCTCCGAGCGCGCGCACTTCGGCCTGGAGCGCCGCGGTGTCCTGTCCCGCCTTGCGGGCGGCGCCGATTGTCTTGGATTTGGCGTTGCGTTCGCCTTGGAGGGCCTGGAGGGCAGCGGTTTTCTCGCGGCGCTCGGCGTCGAGGGCGAGGATCTGGTCCACTGCGGCCGGGTCCGCGCCGCGGTTGCGCAGTCCCGCCTTCACTTCATCCGGGGTTTCGCGGATTTTCTTTATGTCTAGCATGGAACGGTGCCGGGTCTTGCCGCCCGGCGGATTCTTGTGGTTCTTTGGAAAAATTCGGACGCGGCTGATTCTAAAACCGCGACGGCTTCCGCGCAAGCCAAAAAATCTGCGGGCCGCTTCCTGCCCGGGAAAAAGTCCCGCCGGACGCGGCGGAAGACGCGTCCGGCGGGGCGACCTGTCGCGGCGCGGCGGCGAATCAGTAGTTCCCCGTGAACCCGGTGCGCTTTTCGGGCGGAACGTATCCGGGGAAGTACGACGCGAAGTCGAGCCCGAGGTACTTGCAAAGGTCGAGAAGCTCGAGCATCGTCCCGTCGTTTACGGGGACTCCGTTCTTGCGCCTGTCGGCGGCGGCTTCGACTTCCTTCTCGCCATGCGTGTAGATTCGGTCGTGGCCCACCGCCTTGGGCGCGTCGCGCAGACGCTGCAGATATTCGGAAAAATGTTTCCGGATTGCGTCGGCATCGCCGAAAATCGCCGGATTCATGGCCGCGAAACCGTGGCATATCCCCGTTTTGTCTGGGAAGGTGCAGCACTTGTCGCTCGTGTCGCCAAGCGAAAGGATGGAGCTGAAAATCTCCGCGACCATGCCCCAGCCGTACCCTTTGTGGCTTCCCAGCGTTTCCCCGGAGCCGCCGAGCGGTACGATGCCGCCGCCCTTTTTGCCGACGATGTTGGAGAGCACCCGCGGCGCCTCGTCGCAGGGCGCGCCGTTTTCGTCGAGGGCCCATCCGTCCGGAAGCGGCTTGCCGGTCTTGTTGTACATTTCAAGCTTGCCGCGCGTGACGACGGTCGTGGACGCGTCGAAGAAGAACGGATGGGGGTCTGCTGGCATCGCGACGGCTATCGGGTTTGATCCGATCATCGCCTTGCGAGCGAACGTCGGCACCATGATGGCCTCCGAATTCGTGCAGGAAAAGCCGATGAGTCCGCGCTTCGCCGCCATCTGCGCGTAGTAGCCCGCTATCCCGTAGTGGTTGGAATTGCGGACCGTGACGATTCCTATGCCGGATTTCTCCGCCTTTTCGATCGCCTTCTCCATCGCGAACGCGCCTATCAGCTGCCCCATCCCGGAATGGCCGTCGATTACGGCGCTGACCGGTGTTTCGAACGCGATTTCGGGACGCGCCCCGACGTGGATTTGGCCCTTGGCTATGCCCTTGTGGTAGCGCACCATGCGCTGCATGCCGTGGCTTTCGATCCCGTACAGGTCCGACGTGAGAAGCACGTCGGAAATCAATTTCGCGCCCTGCTCGTCGAAACCGAACGCCTTGAATGCGTCGGCGCAGAACTTTTCAAGTGAATCCAGACTCCATGTGACGTATGCCATCGCTTTTGTTTCCCTTTGTTTGCGGTGTTTCTGGCCGGCATGGCGTAAAATCGGCGCCCTCCGCCGTTACTTCCGGCATCGCGGGGAATCATACAGCAACGCCGCAGTCGATTCAACGCTTGTGCAAACGCATGAAGTTTTTCTTGGTTTTTATGCGTCGGCCCTGGCGTTCGCCCCGGTGGCGAAGTCGATCCAGGCGTCCCAGTCCGACGAGAGAATCGTGTGGACGCCGCGGTGCATTCTGTATGCGACTCCGTCTCCGAAAAGCGGCGCGTCGGGCGCAGGGAACGCGGCGTCTCCGGGAATTCCCCCGCGGCCAAGCGCCCGCCAGACGGCGGACGCCGTCTTCGCGGCCATGAACTCTCCGAACTGCCCGGCCCACGGGTCGAGTGTAGCGGAGGAGATGAAGAGCTTGCGCGGCGCTACGAGCGAAAGCAGCCAGTTCTGGTCGAACGGCATGTCGAAATCGTGTCCTGCGAACGCTGCGAAGTTCCCGCAGAACCAATGCGGGAAGCTCTGGACGAGACGCGCGACGTTTTCTGATGCCGGCAGCCAGACGCGGTTGAGCTTCGCGCCGCCGCAACCGGAGCAGCTGGAGACCGACATGGCGAAGCGTTCGTCCTGGGCGGCGCACCAAAGCGCGGTCTTGCCGCCGCGAGAGTGCCCGGCGACCGTCACGCGGCGCGCGTCGATGCGCGGTTCCGTTTCGATCCAGTCCATCGCCCTGCTCCCGCACCACGCCCAGGCGGCGAGTGTGCCCCAGGCGTCCGGCGTCTTCTTTTCGCCTGGCCCCAGAAACAGCGATTGCAGATGCCCCTCGAATCCGTCGGCATTGTCCGGAACCACGGATCCCGTGTGCAGCGCCAGCGCGGCCCAGCCGCGCGAGACGATGCGCTCGGCGTCCCAGAAGGGAGTGCGGCGCGCCCGCTCGGGATCCATGTTTTCCGCCGGGTCGCGGTTGCAGAGCAGCAGCGCCGCCGGAACCGGACGCTCCGGCGAGGCGTCGGCCGGAATGAACGCCAGCAGGTCGAAATGCCCTTCGCCGCCGGGGCCGGAGTAGCCGACGCGGACGCGCCGTCTCACGGCGCGCCCGTCCATCGCGGGGATTTCCGGGGATGTTTCGTCGAAGCGCAGCGAGGGGTTCCTCGCAGCGTCCGGAACGCGCCCGAATACGTTGCGCTCGAAGTAGTCCAACGTTTCCGCGCGCGGTGGCGGCGGCGGTGGCGGCGGCAGCGCGAATTCAGGATTCTGGAACGCGGTCAGCGCCGGCGCTAGGTGCTGCGCCTTCTCCAGTCCGCCTTCCACGACCAGGCGCATGTAGCGGCGCACGAGGTCGTGGTGGGATTCGCACGTCAGGACGTTGCGCATTTCGAGAAACGGCTTCGGGTCTTGCACCGGGTTTTCCCAGTTGTTGGCATGGCGTGCGTCGCGAATGAAATCCGGGAGCGCGGCGATGCCGAGGAGCAGGTACTTGCGTCCATTGTCGGTGCACCAGGAGTCGAAAAGCGAGCTCAGTCCGGCGTCGTCGCTTATGGGCGCCGACACGCGGCGGATGTAGTCGAGGAATGCGGCGCGGTCCGCGCCTTCCAGCGGCCGGACGCGGTCCCGTTCGGCTTCCAATGGCAGTAGTTCGATGGAAAACGGCCCGTCGTCATCGAAAAGGACTTTCGCGACGTATCCGAAGTTCCAGAGTGGCGGGCGGTGCGCGGGATTCCCGAATCCGCCGTCGTCGCGAGGGAACCACAGGTTTCCGGGGCAGTACACGATCGGGACGCCGCGATGCCACTCCAGTCCCTGCGGGGTGTGCTCGTGGCAGTTCACGACAAGCGACGCGCCGGCCTCGGCGAGAGAGCGGCAGAGGTCGCGAAGGCGCGGCGAGGGGAATGGGAAGAATTCGTGTCCGCCGTGGAGCACCGCGATCACGATGCGGCCGGCTGCTGCCTCCGCCGCCACGGCGCGCGCGTCGGCTTCCGGGCGCTGCGGCGCCACGCCAGGTGCGCCGTCGCCGGCGACTCCGAATTCGTATTCCGCGAAATTCAGGATGGACACGTCGCGCCCGCCGGCGCGAATGCGCAGCGGGGCGGCGGCCTCCTCCGTGTCGGCCCCGGCCCCGACGGTCGCGAAGCCGCGTGCGCGCAGCTCGCGGACCGTTTCAAGCACGGCATTTGGCCCCTGGTCGCCGACATGGTTGTTCGCCAGAAGCGCAACGTCGAAGACGCCGCGGACTATTTCCGCCGACTCCGGGGATGAAATCAGGTTGGGTCCGGTTTTCGGGATGGGGGTCGCCTCTCGCGCAAGAGGCGTTTCGAACTGGACGAGCCGCAAGTCGCAGTCGGCGAGCAGGGGCCGAAGCATGGCCATTGGAGAATCTCCGCGCCCTGCGCTGGCGATGGCCGAGCCGTGCGCGCCGGGACAGAAGTCGCCGGCGACCGCGATGCGCAGCCTGACTGGCGAAGTCGGTGCGCGAAGTCGGAACGTCGCGCCGATTTCCTTTTCGGCGTCAAGTTCCGAAGTGTCTGGATAGGTTTGCGGGTTTGTTGCGTTCATCGTGCAGTAAGTGCGTCGCTCATGCGGGTTTTCGACGTGGCGCGCGACGTCATCTCCTCCTGGGGTCGCGGATTGCGTCCCGGAATCGGAAGCCGTTCGATTCTGCGAGGGAGATCGCGAAATTCGCGGTCGCGCCGACGCGCCATTCACGGCCGACGTCCAGCCAGAGCATGCCGTCCTTGCGGACAAGCGCGCGTCGCGCGGTTTTTTCCAGCCGGGCCGCAGTTTCCGGGTCGTCGCAGGCGCGCGCCGCGGCGGCGAGGAACGTTGCCTGCGCGACGGGCGGCACGTCGGCCGGATTGAGGCACGGGTGGAATTCTCCGGCGGCGTCCGGCCCTTTTTCAATCGCGTCCCAGTCGATCCTTTCCGCGGCTTCCCGCCACAGAGCCAGCGCTTCGCCGCGGTCCGAGGCCCAGGGTTCGTACCAGAGCAGCGACCAGCCGTCGAGGCCGTTGTGGCCGCGCGGGAAGAACAGTCCGGAGCGGACGTGGTGGACAAGCCGCAGCGCCCCGCCGCCGAATGGCGGGCGCGGATAGTGCGAGAGCGCCCATTTCTCCCAGCGGCGCGCCTCCGCCGTCCAGTCACCGTGGCCGAGCGCGGCGAATATCCGCAGCGCCACGTGCGGGTGGTTGTTGCACGGAAAGAACAGGAGCCCAGGCTCGCACGTCACGCCGCCGGTCGCCGCCTCGCGCATCTGCCGCACCGTGACGTCCTTCAGCCGGCGCGTGTCGCAGTGGACGCGCCGGCCGTCCTTCCAGACGAAATCCCACCCGTTCGTCCAGCGGCTCGTGTCGCCCGTGAACGCCTCGTGGAGCGCCAGAAGCTGGAGAAGGTGGCCGGTGTACATCACGTTTTCGCGGAATGTCGGATCCGGCGCCCATGGCTTGCGGCCCCAGTAGGACTTGCTCATGGCGTAGCCCCAGACGTCGGGCTTGAGGTATCGCTCGACGCAGCGCCCCAGAATGCGTCCTGCGGCGGCGCGCTCCTGCTCCCCGCCGCGCCATCCGAGGGCCGCGGCCGCGTATCCGCAGAACGCGATGTGGTAGCGTTTGGCGAAAAGCCCGTGCTGCGAGCCGCCGACATCCCACCAGTCGTGTTCCTCGTCAGGGGAAAGCGGCCCGGTCACGTGTTCGAGCCAGCGCAGCGCGGCGCGCTCGTCGTCGGTGAACGGCGCGTCCGGCGCGGCGCGACCGGACTCGGCCGCGCGCGGCGCCGATGGCCGCCGCGGGGGGCGGCCGCCCCAAGGGTTGCCGAATGCGACGGCGCGCGCCGCGACGAGCGCCGCGAGCGCGACGGCCACGGCTCGTGTGCCTCGGCCGATCCTGGCGCCGGGGACGCGCGCCGCGCAGTCCAGGACCCAGAGAGAAAACGCTAGGATCACGGACTTCTGGCCGGAAGGCGTCCATGGCACGTATGGGACGAGTTTCGCGGCGTGGAGTCCGACCGCCGCTCCGAAGGCAACGGCGATTGCCGCGAGGACGAAAGACCATCTCCGGTCGCGTCCGGGCCTGTCGCGTGCGAGCAGTATCGCGCCGCCGCCGAGCGTCGCGCTCCAGCATCCTACGTTGTGAAAGAGCTGGTTGACGTTTTCCGGGACGAGCGCGATGGCTGTCAGCCCAGCGACGTTTGCCGCCAGCCCCCACGACGCGGCCTTTTTCCGCCATCCGCGCATGGTGCGGATTTCCGGGAGGAAGACCGAGGCCACGGCCGTCGCCGCGGCGAACATCCCCAGCTGGAAGAAGTAGTGGCACCACGGCCAGTCTACGCCTCCGGCGGAAGTGCGCCCCAGGGCGCTGAGCATCTTCAGAAACGGGTTGTAACCGCCGCCGGGCCAGCTCATCGCTGCAAGGGCGAACGCCGCCGCCGCCAGCGCCCCGAACCTGATGCCGCGGTCGAGTGCAAGTTCCCGCGGCGGAATCCCGCGACGCCGCGGTTCGCGGTTTCCCAGCGCGAACGACGCCACTAGGAACGCTTCGGCCGCCACGTACAGCGGGCCGGCGGCTGACGAACAGCCGGGCACGCCGAGCAGACGCCCGCCGATCATGAGGTCCGAAACCAGCAGCGTCGCGACTCCGGCCAGGTAAAACCTGCGCTCCGTTGCTATCGCGACAGCCAGCGAAAGCGCCGTGACGAGTGCGTATGCCACGAGCGCCAGATGGGTCGCAGGCGGAACCGCCCCCGCCAGGCGGACTCCGGCGAAGAGAGCAAGCGGCAGCGCGGCGGCGAAGAACACGCGCGCGTCGGGCGGCCGCTCGCGCCGCTGTCCGGCCATCCACGCCAGATGCGCAAGGGCGAAGCAGCAAACGCCGACGAGGAATTCAGTCGAGTTCCGGGACGCACCGCGGACCGCCAGAAGAAAATCCCCCGCCAGCGCCGCCGCGAAGCCCGCCCCCATCCAGAGGCGCCGGGAGGAGTTTCGCTTTTTGGTTTCGTGCGACATGTGGCGCGTCGTCAGTCCAGGTTCCGTTTCGCTTTGAGTTTCAGCTGAATTCGTGGCGCCCGGGCGCGACTTCCGCGCTTGTGCCGCGCCACTCCACGAGCGTCGGCACCGGGGTTTCGAGGGATAGGCGCCCGCCGTCGATGTCGATTCCAATGGGGCCGTGCGCCGTGGGAACCTTCGCGCGGATGCGGTGCAGCGTTCCCGGCTGCGGCGCGACGCGCGCCTTTCCGAATCCGGGCGAGAGCGGCGTCGCGCCGACTATGAACCGCGAGATGACGTTGAGAGGCGCCGTGCCCCAGGCGTGGTTTATGTCGAGGTTGGGTTTCGCCTTGACGTTCCACGCCTCCATGGTGATCGTGGCGCCGAAGTCGATCATGTTCTTCCAGCTGCGCTCTCCCGTCGAGGCCATCCATTTGACGGCCAGGTCCGACCGCCCCGCGACGCAGAACGCTTCGAGAAGATATTGTGCGAAGTAGACGCTGCAGGCAAGTCCCTTGCCGTCCAGGAATTCTACCAGTCGCGGAATCGATTCTGGTTCAGGAAGCCCGAACGCGAGCGCGGCCGCGTTCGCGTGCAGGGAGTGGTGGTTCGACCCTTCGCCGTCGCGGTAGAGTCCGGCGGACGCGTCGAGGAAGACTGCGTTGAACGCCTCACGCACGGCGGCGGCGCGCTTCGTGAATGCGGCCGCGTCCTCCGTCTTGCCGAGGGCGCGCGCCACGTCGGCCATTTCCAGAAGATTGCGGTGGTGAAACGCGTTCACCACCGCGTTGACCGGGCGGAACTCGAATCCGTCGCGCTCTCCGACGGGCCAGTCCACTATGTCGCCGCATCCGGGAATCACGCATCCAGCGCGGTACTCGCCACCGGTTTCCATAAGTCCGTCCCGGCGGGCGTACTTCAGCATGAGGCGGTCGTTTGCGAGAATGTCGTACCAGCGCGCGGCGGTCGCGACGTCGCCGCTCCACTCCAGGTGCGCCCATACGAGCTTGATCGCGTGCTGTCGCCATTCCGTGGGCCACGTCGGATGCTCCATGAGGTGGTCGATCGTGCGCCTGGACATGTCGAAGCTGGCTTCCACCGCGAAGTGTCCGAGCTGGTTGATGTAGGCGTCTCCCTCGTACGGAGTCCGCTCGCGGTCGCCGTCGATGTATATCCCGCAGAAGCTCGTTGCCAGAATCGACTGCCTGCACAGTTCGCAGACTTCGTTGAGGATCGGGTTGTCGCATTCGAACGACGACTGCGAGAGGTCGATCGGGGCGTGGAGCGTCTGCCGCACCAGGTTTTCGGCCCGCAGGGGTTTCGGCGCGTCCAGAACCTGGACGTACCGGAACGGCATCACGATTCCGAATCGCTCCGGCAGGCGTATGGCGGGGGCTTTCGGGTCGTAGCCGCGCAGATTGACGTTGTCGGTCGGCAGCGGCACGCGGTACGGATCGGCGTCGGCCACGCATTCCACCTTGATTCTGCGGATCGAAGAGCCCGGTGGTTCGTTCGCGACGTCGCCTGCGCGGTCGAGCAGTTCGCCGAGGACGATTTCGTACCTGCCGGGCGGCACCCCGTGCAGTTCAAGCCAGCCGAAGCCGTCCCGCCCGAAGTCGAAAACCCCCTTGCGCCGCGATTGCGGGAAAGAGGGCGTCGCTATCAGCGTTTCGGGGGCGCTGGAATCGGCCACCGCGTCGTTTTGAAAGGATTGGGTCATGCGAAAGGAAATGCTGCGGAATGTGGTCCGGCGCGTTCATGCGCGGCCCCGCAAACGATACTCCCGCGACGGCGTTCTGGCAAGTGACCAGGGACGACTTTATTCCCGGAATATCGAAAAGTCGTCCATCGGGCTGGACGCGGCGGCGGTGCGGTGCTCGGCGGCGGGGCCGGCCTCGCGCGCCAGTTCCGCGGCGCGCACGGCCAGACGGAAGGCCTCGGCCATCTTCGGCGGGTCTCCGGCCGCGGCGACCGCTGTGTTCGCCAGCACCGCGTCGGCGCCCAGCTCGATCGCTTCCGCCGCGTGCGAGGGCAGCCCGATCCCGGCGTCGACCACGACGGGGACTCCGGCCTGCTCGACGATGATTTCGAGCATGTCGCGGGTGCGCAGGCCGCGGTTGGATCCGATCGGCGCCCCAAGCGGCATCACCGCGGCCGCGCCCGCTTCTTCGCATCGCTTGGCGAGCACCGGGTCCGCGTTGATGTACGGCAGCACGACAAGGCCCATTTTCACGCACTGCTCGACTGCGGCGAGCGTTTCCACCGGATCCGGAAGCAGGTACCGCGCGTCCGGGTGGATTTCGAGCTTGATCCAGGAAAATCCGGCCGCCCTCCCGATCTTCGCAATGCGGACCGCCTCGTCCGCCGTGCGCGCCCCGGATGTGTTCAGCATGACTTCGACCTTGTTGCGGTCGATCGCGGACAGTATGTCGTCGGCATTGGCGTCGGTTTCGTGGACGCGCGAGAGGGCGGTGGTGACCAGCTCGGTCTGCGACGCCGCGAGCGTCGCGCGAAGCTGTTCGGTGGATGCGAATTTCCCCGTGCCGAGGAAGAAGCGGTTGGAAAAGCGGTGGTTGCCGATGACAAGTGGTTTCATTGTTTTTCGATTTGTTTGTCTGCCATTCAAGGAACGTATGCCCGCGAATGGGGCGGGAAGGGTGGGGAAGGGCGGGGCTGGCTCATGGTTCGGCGCCGAGGAGCAGCGACAGCGCGACGTTTGCCTGCATGGCGGCGGCTATGCCCACGCGAGCCGACTGCGGGGCGAGTCCCCGGTTTATGTCGCTTTCTCCGTCGCCGACGATCCAGAGCGTTCTTCCGAACCGCCGGACCCCGATAGCGGCGGACCGGCCCCAGCCAGCGATGCCGCTGGCGCAGACGCGCGGAATCCCGCCGAAGTCGGCGCGCAGGAACGCGGTCTTGGACTCCGCCTTGTCGAATGCCTCGATCACGACGTCGCAACCGGCGAAAATCGCAGGCATGTTCGTTTCGTCGAGCCGGACGCAATGCGACGCCAGCTCCAAATCCGGTTCGATGCGCCTGAGGTTTTCGGCGAGCGCCTCGACTTTTGGCCGCCCGATCTGGTCGCGGAAATAGAACTGGCGGTTGAGATTCGATTCGGAGACCGCGTCGAAATCTGCCATCACGATGCGGCGCACTCCGGCGCGCACGAGATGTGCGGCGGCATTGGAGCCGAGTCCGCCCGCTCCCGCCACGCCCACGCGCGCCGCGGAGAGGACGCCGCGTTCTTTTTCCGTCAAGTACGTGTTTGTCATTGTCCGGTTCCCGTGGTGGATGTCGGCGGACCGGACTCGTCCTCCGGTCGCCGCCGTCCGACGCCTGTTCCTGCTAGCCTCCCGCCACGATTTTGAAGACCGAGAGCGTTCCGCCGTCCGACAGCGCGACGCCTGAAAGGTCGTCGCCCGGCGCGAACACGTCGCCGTTCCATTCGACGACGGCCGTTGCCGCGTCGATCTTCCTCTCTTCCAGAAACGCGGCGACGCTTTCGGCCTCCGTTTCCACCATGGCGCCCTGCCACATTATCGATTTCATCGTCTTTTCCTCCGCCGGCATTGCCCGGATCAGGTTGTTTCGGGTCGGCGCGCATGCGCCCTCTCAGCCGTATGTCCAGCTCCCCGCCCGTAGGTTGTTTTCCAACGGTGCGGCGGATACTAATCCTCTTCCGTCCGCGCCGTCAATCACGAATTTCGCCGCCATGTTGGCGGAATTCGATTTGGCGTGGTATGATTCCCGCGTCATGACACAGAAATTCCCCGATTCGCCAATTTTCGCGTTTTCTCCTCGCGGGGCCGCGTTTGCGGCGGCGCTCGCGCTTTTCCCGCTCACCGGTCCCGCCGCGTTCGCCGCGTCTTTCATGGACGCCCGCACGGATGCGCCGCCGCTTTCGTACGCGCCCGGCGACACTGCGGTGGTTTCGTTCCGCCTTTCCGGCGATGCGTCCGCCGCCCCCGCCTGGATTCACTGGTCGGTGCGCGGCGCGCTTGCTACTCCCGAGCCGGCGCCTGGCTCCGCCGGTGGCGGCGCCGCCGGTGCCGAAGCCGCGCCCGTCCCTTCTGATTCCGGGACCGCTCTCGTTGGCGCCGGCCAGGCGCTGCACCTGCGCGTCTCGCGGGACGAACCGGGTTTCGCCGTCGCTTCTGCGTTTGTCGCGACGGGGCCCGAGGCCGCGCCGTTGCGCCGGGATGGCCGTGCCGTCTCCGCCACCGCCGCCGCCGGATTCGGCGCCGGTGCGCTGCGCGGCATCCCCGAACCCGAGGATTTCGACGAGTTCTGGAGCAGAATCCGTGCGCGCGCCGCGGCGGCCGACATTTCGCAGACGCAGGTTTTTCCGGCTCCGCCGGCCGACGCCGCGCTCGTCCCTGGATTCTTCGCGCGCTCCTTCCGCGTAGAAATTGGCGGCGGCGTCCGCCCCGCCACGGGCTGGATCGTCGTCCCGAAAGACGCAGCGCAGGGTTCCCTTCCTCTGGAATTGCGCTTTTTCGACTACGGTGACGGCGGCAGTGCGCCGGTTGCCCCGGCGGCGGCACCTGAAAAGGGCGTCTTGTCGGTTCAGGTCAACGTCCATGGTTTTGAACTCGGGCGCGACCGGGACTACTACAAGGCGTACATGGCACGTGCAAACGACGGAGGCCACGGCGGCGGATACGGGTTCCACGACGCGGAAAACTCCAGCCCCGAATCGTCTTTTTACGCCGGCGCCATCCTTCGTTGTCTCGTCGCGGCGCGATTCGCCGCGACGCTCCCTGAATGGAACGGACTTGAGCTTGAGGCCACTGGGGCGGGGCAGGGCGCCTGGCTTGCCGCCGCAGTGGCCGCGCTCGACGACGACGTCACCCGCCTCGTCGTGGATGCGCCCTGGCTCTGCGGCCTTGGCGGCGAAGCGCAGCAGGGGCGGCTGCCTGGATGGCGCCCGATCTACCAGCCAGCGCTGCGGTACTTTGACGGCGTGAACTTCGCCGCTCGCGTCAAGGTCCCTTGCGTCGTCACTGCTGGGCTTGCTGATTCGACGTGCCCGCCGGACTCCGTGGCCGCGTTCGTCAACGCGCTTCGCGGCCAGAAGTCTTCGCGCTGGACGCAGAACCGCGCCCATTCTCGTGGCAGCGCCTCCGCAGACGCCCAGGAGCAGGCGGTCGAAGGCGAGCTGCCCGGCGGGCGCTAGCGGGGCGCCGGCCGCGGCCCATGGCCGGGCGCCGGCGCCCCGTCGGCGGGAATCATTCCGCCGTGTTGGCCCAGTCGAACTGGACAGTCGGGAACGCGCCGCCTGCGGCGAGGCGCGAATAGACCGCCGGGCCTTCGGCGAACGGGTGGACTTCATCCGTGAAGCCGGCGAGCGAAACGCGGCCCAGCGAGAGCATCCGCAGGAACGCCTGCGCGTCGTCGCGTTCCGTCCACCAGCCTTCGGAGGACTCCTGTTTTGGACGCGCCATCGTGTGCGCCCCCACGAGCGTGACGCCGCGTCCGTGCACCTTGCGGTAGTAGTCGATCGCGAAAGAGGAGTGGCGGGTGCAGCCCAGCAGGGCCACGCGGCCGAACCATGCGGTGGCGTCGAGCGCGTTGTCGAGAGCCTTGTCCACGCCGGTCACTTCCACAACCACGCGCGCGCCGCCTCCGGTCGCGTCCTTCACGTTCTGCGCGAAGTTCGGGTCCGATGGATCGAACGCCAGGTCGGCGCCGAGTGCGAGCGCGCGTTCTCGCTTGGCGGGCACCGGGTCCGCCGCAATCACCGGCGCCGCCCCCGCCGCGTGGGCGAGAATGACGGCCAGCTGCCCCAGGACTCCCTGTCCCATCACCAGAACGCTTTCGCCGAACTCGAAATGGCACTTGCGCAGCGCCGCCATCGGGAACGTCGCGATGTGCGTCCAGGCCACCTCCTCGAACGAGACGTCGTCCGGAACGCGATAGACCTGCCGCTCCGGCAAGGCGTTGAAGAGCATGTGTTTCGTCCAGCTGGCGCAGACTCGGTCGCCGGGCTTTACAGATTCGACGCCGTCGCCAACCGCCTCGACGACGCCTGAAAGGCTGTAGCCGAGGTGTCGCGGAAAGACCGCGGGGTCGTCCGGGCGCTTGTTCGTTCCGATCATCGGGTCGCCGACGAGATTTGCGCGTTCGGTGCCGCTCGAAATGCACGAGCGCATGGTGCGCACGAGCACCTTGCCGGGCGTGGTTTCGGGGACCGCGAGGTCGAGTACCTCCGCGACGCAGGGCGCGGTGAAGACTATTGCGGGATTTTTCATGACTGCACCTCCAGGACGAGCTTGCCGCGATTTTCTCCGGCCTGCATCGCGCGGTGCGCCTCGGCGGCTTCGCGCAGCGGATATTTCGCGTGTATCTGCGGAGCGATGGCGCCGCTTTCGAAGACAGGCCAGACGTCGCGGACTAGTCCCGCGAGAATCTGCGACTTTTCGGCGCTCGTGCGGGAGCGCAGCGTCGAGCCGATGACGCGCAGGTTCTTGCGCCAGAGCTGGTTCACGTCGAGCGTGGTCTCCGGCCCCGCCATCGAGGCCAGGGATATCCAGCGGCCGCGGTAGGGCATGGTGGCGATGCACTTGCCCATGAGCGGGCCGCCCACCGGATCGATCGCGACGTTCGGCGGGTTGGCTTCGAGAGTCTTCACGAGGTCGTCCTTGAAGCGGTTCGAGACGACGTCGGCGCCAAGCGAACGGCAGAACGCGCCGTTTTCGTCAGACGCCACCTGCGCGACGACCTTTGCTCCGAACACGTGTTTCGCGAGCTGGATGCAGGCTACTCCAAGGCCGCCCTCGCCGCCGTTGATGAAGAACGTCTCGCCCTTCTGGATTTCGCCGACGATGCGGAGGTTGAGATAGGCCGTGGCGTAAACTTCGGGGAGAGCGGCGGCCTGCGCGAAGGAAAATCCCTTCGGCAGGGGCATGCACATCCCTTCGGGCACGACGACGCGCTCCGCGTAGCCGCCGCCGCCAAGCAGCGCGCACACGGCGTCGCCGGGCTTGAAGCGGCCGCCTTCGGGCGCTTCGAGCACGACGCCGGCGCATTCGAGGCCAGGCCAGAGCGGCCACTCCGGCGGCGGCGCGTAGATGCCGGCGCGCTGCATGAGGTCGGCGCGGTTCACGGCGCACGCCTTGACTTCGAGAAGGACGTCGAAGTCGCCTTTGAGTTCGGGTTCGGGGACCTCGCTCCACTTGAGCGA
>CAMOSH010000103.1 GCA_946624575.1 uncultured Verrucomicrobiota bacterium | reverse complement strand
AAGAGACTCTCTTCGCCTCCTCCCTGCGCGGGCAGGGCTGGCGCGCCGCCGCGCTACGCCCCGCGCCGCGCACGGCAGCCAACGCCGGCATCCCGCAGCCGTGGATCCTCGTCCTGGAGCGCAGCGGCGAAACCCGGGAAATTCCCCTCGCCGACTACGCCTCCGTCTCGAACCTCGACGACCCCGCCAACTGGTTCTCGCTCTGGTTCTAGCCGCCGAAAGGAAAACAACAACGGCAAACCAAGATACTTAATTTTGAGCCACAGAGAACACAAAGGAACGCAACGACTTTGTGAACTCTGTGTCCTTTGTGGCTAAAAGCAATTGGCAGCTGGCATTGGCAATTGGCAACATTTTCACATTGACAACATTTTCCAACTTGGCTTTCGCCCCGCGTTTTGCTAGAATTGAAGCCGCAAACGCAAAGGGGCGCGCCATGGCAAAACGCAAAATCCAGGAACTCACCACCGGTGTCCACGATTTCGAGTCCTTGATCAAGGACAAGACGAAGAAATACGTGGACAAAACGGATATTCTCTACGAGCTTGCATTGGAGAAGACGGATGCCCAGTATTTCATCTCGCGTCCGCGCCGCTTTGGCAAGTCTCTCATGCTCTCCACGCTCCAGGCGATGTTCGAGGGGCGGAGGGACCTCTTCAAGGGACTGGAGATCTACGACTTGCCTTGGGAGGGATGGACTGAGCCGACGCCAGTTTACAGTTTCTCGATGTCGAAGGTCAATGCCCTGACATTTGAAAATCTGGAGGCGGCCCTTGCCAAATTGGTGCGCGGTCTTTGCGAGATCGTCAAGCTCGAATACGACAACAAAGTGGAGGCGTCGGTCAACTTCGACGAATTCCTGAAGGCAGCCGCGAATCTCTCTCCGACGGGGAAGATCGTCATCCTCATCGACGAATACGACGAGCCGGTGGCGAAGTTTCTTGACGCCCCCGAGACGCTGGAGAAGGTCCGCAATCTCCTCCACGACTTCTACGAGAAGCTGAAGATCAACTCCGACGTCATTCGCTTCCTGATGATGACGGGCGTGACGAAGCTGACGAAGCTCGCGGTGTTTTCAGGACTCACGCATCTGGCGGACCTCTCCTTGTCTCCGCGCTTCGCGACGCTGCTCGGCTACACGCCGGAGGAGCTGGACGGGCCGCTCGGCGAAAACGTGGAGGCCCTTGGCGACCGGCTCGGAATCAGCCGGGAGGCCGCCCGGGCGAAAATCCTGGAGTGGTACGACGGCTACCGCTTCTCGCCGCAGAGCGAGAGGCGCGTGATCAACCCCGTCTCGCTCGGAAAGCTTCTTGGCAAGGACGGAGGGGTGCTGAAAAGCTACTGGGAGACGACGGGCAGCTCGACGCTCGTCTTCAACCGCATCCGGGCCTCGGGCAAGCTCCCGGAAGACCTCGAGCACGTCCCCGCCGACCCGATGACGCTCGACGTGTGCGACGCGCTGACGCTTCCCGTCGAATCGCTTCTCTACCAGAGCGGCTATCTCACGATCAAGGAGGTGGTCCCGGCGCCGGAGCAGACGCCGGAAGAGGCGGAACGCGACCCGAAGACGGAATCCTACGTCCTCGGGCCGCCGAACCTCGAAATCCGGGCGTCCCTGAAGCGCGGCTACATTTCCCGCGTCCTCGGCATGAAGGAGGGCCCGTTCGACACGCTCGTGGACAGGGCGAAGCGGCAGATTGCCTCCGGCGACATCCGGGAAGTGGTGGAGACGATGCTCTTCTCGCTTTACGCGCAGGTGCCGCCGGACTGGCGGATCGCGAACGAGGCGGAGGCGAAGCGCTACTTCCAGCTCTTCTTCGCGATGCTCGGGGCCGACCCCGCGCCGGAGTTCCCCTCTGCGCGCGGCTACGCCGACGCCGTTGTCCAGCGTCCGGATGCCGTCTACGTCTTCGAGTTCAAGTACAACAAGTCCTCCAAGGCGGCGATGCGGCAGATCCGCGAGCGCGGCTACGCCGACAAGTGGAAGGGCGGCAAGCGCCCCGTGACGCTGATCGGAATCAACTTCTCCTCCCGCAAGCGCAACATCGACATCCCAATTGTCGAGCCGCTGTGACGATTGGCGCCGGTTCGCCCGGACAGTAACGCGATGGCAGCCACGATTCTCCATCTCGGCACGGGTTCAAGCGGATACATCGGGGACGCGAGTCTCGACGGCATCCGCCGCTACGCCTGTAGTCTGCGCTGGAACGTGGTGGAGGTGCCGCCGGCCGATTCGCGGCCGGATCGTCTTTCCGCCCTGTTCTTCATGCACCGGCCCGTGGTCGGATGCATCGTCGAATGCTCCGGCGGACGCCGCGACCTGCCTCCACGGCGGTTCGGCGCGGTTCCAGTCGTCTACATGCACGCCGACCCCTCGCTTTACGGCGGGCGGGGCCTGCGGGTGGGCTACGATGACGCCGCCATTGCCGAAGCGGCCTTCCGCGAACTTTCCGACAGGCTTCCCGCCGCGTTCGCGGTCGTGCCGTTCGCCTGGCCGCCGGGACGGCGCGGCTGGTCTCTCCGGCGCGAGCGGGCCTTCGCCGCTCTCGCCTCCGCGTCCGGCAAGCCGCTCTTCCGCCTGCCGTGGAGGAACGAGTCGAAGGAGCGGCGCGAGGCGCGGCTCGTCCGCTGGCTCGCCTCCCTCCCGCGCCACACCGCCATCTTCGCGGTGGGGGACCTGGCGGCCATTGAGACCGCTGCCGCGGTCCGGCGCTGCCACCGCTCCATCCCGCGCGAACTGACGCTCCTCGGCGTCGACAGCAACCCGGCGCTCTGCGAAGCGTCGCGCCCCACGCTTTCCAGCATCCAGATTGACCATGAGCTGGCCGGGTATCTGGCGGCAAAGGCCATTGGGGATGTTTTAGCCACAAAGAACACAAAGAAGCACAAAGGCTATGTGAACTCTGTGTCCTCTGTGGCTGACAAAAATTCTGTCAATCTTGTAAATCCTGTCAAAAAAAACTCCATCGAGACTCGGAGCGCGGAAATTCTCGTCAAGCCTTTGCTTGCCGTGCGGCGGGAATCGACAGGCGGTTTCGGGCGGCGTGAACCGTTCGTCCTGGAAGCCATGGAGACCATACGCCGCGAGGCCTGCGAGGGACTCACGGTCGCTAAACTCGCGAAGCGCTTCCGCTGTTCGCGTCCGCTCTTCGACCGGCGCTTCCGCGAGGCCGTAGGGCACTCGCCGCTGGAGGAGATCCTGCACGTCCGCCTCGAGAAGGTCTTCACGCTTCTCTCCCGGACGGACGTTCCCGTTGGCGCGGTCGCCGACTTCTGCGGATTTCGCTCCAACATCGCGCTTCATTCGCTCTTCAAAAAGCGCACCGGGATGTCCATGAGCGAGTGGCGCAGACGAAACCGGCACCAATGAACAATCAACACCGGCCGTCGATTCTCAAGCCCAACCGCCGTTCGTTTTGCGAAATCAGGTCCGGAAACAAACGCCTGACTTGTCTGCTAAATTTAAAAATGACGTTTAGCAGATAACTTTCTGCGAATTTTCGCTTCTATTATTGTCTGTTATTTCCAAGAATCGAATTTAGCAGATACGATTCTGCTTGCGCGGCATGGGCCATCGTGGTAGAATTTGCGGCGGTTTTCGCGAAAGGAAGGTGCAATGTTTGTCGGAAGAGTCGAGGAAATGAACGCGCTCGAAGCCTTGTGGGGGCGCGATTCGGGCGTTTTGGTCACATGCCGTGGGCGGCGGCGCATTGGAAAGAGCACGCTGATCGAGGAGTTCGCGGCAAGAACGGCCGAGTGCTTCATCGCGATCGAAGGCCTGCCCCCGAGAAAAGGGGTCACAGACGCCGACCAGCGGCGCCATTTCTGCGAACGAGTGGCCGAATACGCGAAAAGAGACAGCCAGGCGGCCTCGAATTGGTCATTGGCCTTCGCCCAGCTGGACGGCATCATCCCCAATGACGCAAGGACGGTTGTGCTTCTTGACGAGATTTCCTGGCTTGGCGGCCACTGCCCCGATTTCCCCGGGTATTTCAAGGAAGCGTGGGACAAGCGCCTCAAAAAACACCCCAATCTGATTTTCGTCCTGTGTGGCAGCGTTTCCTCGTGGATTGCGGAGAACATACTCGACAATACGGGGTTCGTCGGGCGCGATTCCCTTGACCTGGCGATAAAGGAACTGTCACTTGCCGATTCCGTAAAGATGCTGGGTCCGAATGCGGAAAGGCTGTCATCCGGGGAGCTGTTCGATTTGTTTTCGGTTACCGGCGGCGTCCCGAAGTATCTCGAGGAAATCAAGCCGCAGCTTTCCGCCGACGAGAACATACGCCGGCTGTGCTTTCTGCCGCGCTCACTGCTTTTCAGGGAGTTCGACGACGTTTTCTCCGCCGTGCTTGGACGCCGGACGGAAAGCCGCGGCCGCGTTTTGCGGCTTTTGGCCGACGGCCCGAAATCCGCCTCCCAGCTGGCCTCCATCATGAAAACAGTCCCCAACGGGGCAATCACGCAGGCGTTGAAAGACCTCCGGCTGGCGGGCTTCGCCGCAAGGGAAAGCGGATTGAATCCGATGACGGGCAAGCCGCTCCGGCTTGAACGCTACCGCATAAGCGACAATTACGCCAGATTCTACCTTCACGCCATCGAGCCGAGGAAGACCGCCATAGAGGATGGATTGTTCCGCTTTTCCTCGCTTGAACAGTTGCCCGGATGGGAATCCCTGCTTGGAGTGCAGTTCGAGAACCTGATACTGTCCCATGTCCCGGACCTGTTTCCGCACCTTGGTCTTGAATCGTCCCTGGTCCTGTCGGCCGCGCCATACGCGCGAAAGACCGGCACCAAAGTCCGCGGCCTTCAGGTCGATTTGCTCATACAGACAAGGCGCTCGATGATGGTCGTGGAGATCAAACGGCGGAGGGAGATCGGCGGCGGCATCATCGACGAGGTCTCGGAAAAGGTCAAGGCGCTTCGCAGGATGACCGACGCATCGATACGGACGGCACTTGTCTATGACGGGCATCTTGCAAAGACGGTTTCGGCCGACGGATATTTCGATTTCATTCTGCCCGCCGCGAAACTGCTTGGCAGGGGCTAAGTGGCGCCGGCGCAATCGGCATCCGTGAAGATTTTGTATCAGAAACTATAAATTCCCCTTTGGGAACGTGCTATGCTGAACCGCGTTCCGGAACCCCGGTCCGGGGTTTTCCGGCGCCGGACGGCCCGCGCGGGCCGCCGCAACGCAAACAGCACAATCCCGAAGGGGAAAACAATGAAGACGATAAAACTCCTCGCCGCCCCTCTCGCGGCGCTCGCGGCCGCAACGGGCGCGACCATCCAGGCCAGCGCGCAGTCCATCTACCGGCTCGACGCCTCCGTGTGGGATGCCGGGACCCTCGATCTCACGTCCATGGAGGGCTACTACGCAGACAGAATGGAGGGGCCGCTGACTCCGAGTTCCATCGAGTTCAAGGGAACGTTCGTCTGCGATCCGTCCGTCTCCGCCGCGAATCCGTTCCAGATCATCGGCAACGGCAAACAGATCAAAGTCAATGCGGCAAACACGGGATTCGAAGCGTTGCCGCTGAAACTCTTCAACGCTTCGGGAAAGACGGGGACTTCCACCCTGTCGTTTCTCAAGGGGCTTTATTCCGGCGCCTTCCTCGACATCGGGCAATACAACAAGTTCACCTACGACTACAACGCCGGATGGGGCTCCGGGCAGGGCGTATTGAGCACCGCCACGATAAACGTCCACGATGGCGGCCAGATGACGGCCGACAACAGATACGAGTTCGCGGTCAACATGCCGGCTTCCGTTTCCGTGACGGACGGCGCCAGCATCACCGGCGGGGGCGGCATTCGCCTCGGGCGTCAGAACAAAAGCGTCGAAACGCCCGTCACCGCCTTTCTCGGCATCACGAACGGCACCGTGACGGCTGGCGGGACGGCTCCCGGCGACGGCAAGGCGTTCACGCTGATGTTCGACTGCGCCAACTACGTCGATTGCGCCCAGGTCGTCATCGGCGGCGAAACGGGCCTTCTCCGTGCGAACTGCGTTTCGCACCATGGCGCCGGCAACTCGCGCATCCAGTTCGACGGCGGCGCCTACAAGCCGACAACTTCCGGAGAAGCGGCATCGCTTCCGCTTTTCCACGTGTATGGTCATACCTACGGAGGCTCCTGGCCCAACCCTACGATGACCGTCGAGGGAATCAACGGCCATCCAATCGACGTGGAACTGGGGCTCAACCGCAACCTTTCCGGCGGTTCGACCGGGGACATGCGCAAAATCAACATAACAGGAAACGGCGGCTTCACGAAACGCGGCGCCGGGACTCTCTACTTCAATAAGCACACTCCGAATTCCGTCTGCGACTACACGGGGCCGACAACGATTCTTGGCGGCGGCATCGTCCTGACGAACGCCGTGTTCAAGCCCGGTCGCGGTGCGCTGTCGGTAGCGGATGGCGCCTTCCTCGACCTCAACGGCTTCGATGCAGAGTTCTCCGGCGCGACCGGCGCGGGCATTGTCTCGAACCGCGCGGCCACCGTTTCGACGCTGGCGCTCGGCTATGGCGACGCCGACGCCGCGCTTGCTGTCGCGGTCGGCGAGCGCGTCAACGTCGTCAAGACCGGCACGGGCACGCTTACGGTGTCCGGCGCGGCGCTCGCCGCCACGTGCGACCTTACGGTGGAGGCGGAAAAAGTCGTCTTTGCGGGCCACTCCTCCTCCTACGGCATCGTGCGCGTCAAATCCGGAGCGACGCTAGACACGACGGGGACGCACTTCTCCTGTTCGCACATCTTCAGGGAACCCGGCGGCACGGTGCTTCCACCCGCCGCAACGGTGATGTGCATCCGGTAGTTCCGACCGCCGCCGTGAAGGCCTGTGCGTCTCTCTTTGCCTTCCTTTGCGCTCTTTGCTCCAACGCCGTTGCCGAGCCGTTGGCCATTTCGGCCGGGCCGGACTGGATTCCGCTCCGGTTCGACCCGTGGATTGAGCCGGGATCGGCGCTGGACTTCACGGAGGCGCTTCCGCACCATGCGCCGGCGGGCAAGTTCGGCCGCGTCGTCGCCGTCGGCGACCATTTCGAGTTCGAGGGGCTGCCGGGCGTCCCGCAGCGCTTCTACGGCGTCAACCTCTGCAACGAGGCGAACCTTCCCTCGTCGCGCGAGGCGGCGGACCGCTTCGTCGGCAACCTCGTCCGCATGGGCTACAACGCGCTCCGCATCCACCACCACGAGCGTTTCCTCATCGTGGACAACGGCTGGTATTATCCGGGGCAGGACGACGTCACGCCGACGCCGGAGCAGTGGGAGAAGTTCGACAACCTCGTCGCCGCGTGCGTCGAGCGGGGCGTCTATCTCACGACCGATCTCTTCGTCTCCCGTTCGTATTCCACGCCGTGGCGCGCCATCGGCATCGACCGCGACGGCGTCGTCGGGAACGCGGCCACCTACAAGATCCTCTGCGCGTTCTGGGAACCGGCCTTCTCGAACCTCTGCGCCTGGACGGAGAATTTCCTGTGCCACGTGAACCCGCGCACGGGGCGCAGCCTCGCCGGGGAACCGGCCCTCGCCACGCTCTCGTTCGTCAACGAGGGCAACCTCGGCAACTGGGGCGGCGCCGCGCTTCGCGCCCACCCATGCGTGCGGGAGGCGTGGGAAGAGTGGATTTCGGCGAAGACGGAAAATGCCGCCTTTGCCGATATCCCTCATGAAATTCCCGACGACCTCAAGGCCTCCGGCAACACACCCGAGGGGCGGCGCGCGGGTGCTGTCGCGATGTTCCTCGCCGAGCGCGAGACGATGCTTTTCGAGCGCATCAAGGCGTTCGTTCGCGAGAAGTGCGGCTGTCGCGCCCCGGTGTCGAACCTCTCGTCGTGGTACAACCCGGTGCAGTATCAGCTGTCGCGGACACACTTCGACTTCGTGGACGACCACTTCTACGTCGACCATCCGAAGTTCCTCGAAAAGCAGTGGTCGCTTCCGAGCAGCTGTCCGAACAGGAATCCCATTGCAGGTTATGGCGCTGGAGGCCGGGATGTCGAGTGGCGGCGACTCATGGACAAGCCGTTCTGCCTTACGGAGTGGAACTTCAGCGGCCCCGGTCGCTTCCGGGGCTGCGGGGGGATCGTGACGGGCGCTCTCGGCGCGCTCCAGGGCTGGGACGGCATGTGGCGCTTCGCATGGAGCCACGACCGCCAAGGCGTGGAGGAACCAGGCGGGCGGATGGACTACTTCAACTTGAACGCCGACCCGCTCGGCCTCGCCTCCGAACGCGCAGCCCTCTGCCTCTTCCTCCGTGGCGACCTTCCGGAGCTTGATGCCGAATATCCGCTTGTCCTCGACGTGTCTGCGCTGCGCGATCCGCGCACGGGAGCGCCCAAGTGCGAACTTCCCGCCCTCTTGTGGGCGGGCTGGCACGCGAAGGTGGGGACGGTGGTGTCCACCGGGGGTTCGGGGGCGTCTCCCGTCGTCCGTGTTCCCCACGCCACGCTCTCCACCACTTCAAGGCAGGCCGGGGCCGACCTGGCCGCGATTGGCGCCAAGGAGAAAGCCCGCGGCGCGATTCGCATCGACCAGAACGCGGGCACCTTCCTCATCGACACCCCCTGCACCTCGGGCGGCTTTGCGGAATCCGGCGCGCATGACGCCGGGGCGCTGCGGTTCGCGCTCGCCGCCACCCCCGCCACGGTCTGGGCCTCGTCGCTCGACGGACAGCCCATTCCCGAATCCTCGCGCATCTTCGTCGCGCACCTTACCGACGTGCAGAACAGCGGCGTTCGCTACCGCGACCCAGAGCTGACGATTCTCGAAGACTGGGGCGGACTTCCCCACCTCGCACGCAACGGCGTGGCGGAAATCGAATTGACAGTGGATGGCGGCGCGTTCGGAGATCGCGCCCTACCGGCAGGGGCGGACCTCCGGGCGGCCCGCGACATGGGTGCCGATTTCACCGTCTTCCGCCTTTCCTCCTCTGGCCACCGCCTCGCCAAGATCCCCGCCTCCTTCGACACCGCCACGGGCCGTCTCCGCTTCACGGCCCGCACGGATTACGACCCAGACGCTGCGACGCTTTTCTACGAAATCATCCGCAAGGACAACACGATTCGGCCATGAAAGAAAACACACTTTCCCCCACAACCGGCGCGATGCCGTTTGACTGTGTCGAAAGCATTCCCGTTCCCGGCCACGAGCCGAGCCTCCTGCCCGCCGGCCGCAACTTCCAACTCGTCTGGAGCGACGAGTTCGACGGCGATGAACTCGACCGGACAAAGTGGGCCTTCCGCACCTGCATGATGCAGAAGCGCCACCCCGCCTGGACCGACACGGCCGTGCGGCTGGACGGCAAGGGCAACGCCGTGTTTGACATCAGGATCGAAGACGGGCGTCCCGTAAGCTCCCAGCTGCAGACGGGCTTCAACTTCATGGACGAGCCGGTCGCGGAGACGACGTTCTGGAACGACCATCTTCAGTGGCCGATCGGCAAGTTGCACGCGCCGCTCTTCGAGCATCTCTACGGCTATTGGGAATGCCGCTGCCGCCTTCAGCAGAAACCCGGCTGGTGGAGCGCGTTCTGGATGCAGTCGTCGACCATCGGCGCGAGCCTCGACCCGGCGCGGACGGGCGTCGAAATCGACGTCATGGAGAGTTTCAGCCCCGGCGCGGTCGTTCCGCACAATGTTTTCCACGGCGGCTACGGGCAGGACATCCACCGCGAAAAAGTCGGCGGAAACATGGCGCTTGACACCTCCGCGTTCCATCGCTTCGGCGTTTTGTGGGACGACAAGGGCTACACGTTCTTCATTGACGGGCGCGAGGACGGCCGCGTGGAGGAACACGTGTCACGCGTTCCGCTCTTCGTCCTGGTTTCGACGGAAGTCTCCGGCTACCGCCATGCCGACCACAAGCCCGTCCCGGAAGCGTTCTCGGCCGCAGAGGCCGGCGACACCTTCCTCGTCGATTACGTCCGCGTCTTTGACGAGGCGCGCCAGTGATTTGTGAACAATGGGAAATCCTGTGACAACTGTCAAAAAACGAGTATTCCTTTGCGCCTGCCTCTGCGCCCTCTGCGTTGAAGCCTCCGCCAGCCCCGCGCAGGTGTTCCTCTCCCGTCTCCGCCAGATCGCCGATTCGGGCCGGTTCGTCTATTCGTGGACGAATCCGTGGCTTCCGACGGATCCGGCCTTCCACGTCCAGGAAGAGGGCGGCTGGCGTCCGAAGGCGCCGGACGAGTTCGCCTTCACGTCGAAGTTCAAAGGCGTCACGGGCGAGGATTATGCGCCCGTCCTGTATTTCACGGAGTTGAACCTTGTCGCCGGCACCTACTTCGGCGAGGAGGCATACGCCAGGAACCGGGCGTCGATGACGGCGATGGTGCGCAAGGCGTGGCGCGACTACCGCGCCGTGCCGGTCTTCAGCTGGCATGTCGAGAACCCCTACGCGCCGGGCGGCTGGTGCGACCCGAAATACGGCGAGAAGCCCTACCGCTACCGCTACGTCTCCGAGGGCTACCCGCAGGAGGACAAGTGCGTGATCCGCGAAATCCTGGAGGGGATTGGCGGAAAATGCGGGCAGGGGCGGCATTCGTCGTGCGGCGAGGACGAGGTGGCCGCCGCAACCGCGTACCAAAATCCCCGCGCCTGGTATGAGGCGCGGCTGAAGGAGATCGCCTCGTTCCTTGACGGGCTGAAGGGCGCCGACGGCAAGCCTATCCCAGCGGTGGTGCGGCTCTTCCACGAATGCGAGGACGATTGGGCGTGGTGGGGGCGCGGCTCCGTCACGGTGGGCGACTACGTGGAGATATTCCGCTACACGGTGGAGCGCCTTCGCGAACTGACTGGCGGCGGCGAGAACCTCCTTTTCGCCTATTCGCCCGACCGCTACTGGTGGGAGATGGGAACCGAGGGCGACGGCAACGCATTCTCCTTTCTGGGGCGCTACCCTGGCGACGCCTACGTCGATCTCATCGGCTACGACGACTACCTGATCGGGTCTGGCTCGGATGGACAGATGGTGGGAAAGCGCTTTTCGAGCGCCGTCGAGAAGATGCGGCAGATCACCGAGGAGGCGCAAAGGCGCGGCAAGGTCTGCGGACTCTTCGAGAGCGGGGCGGTCGAGGAGGCGCGGCCCGACTACTACGACTGGCTCCACAGGGCGCTCACGGCGGAAGGCGTCGGCTTCTCGTTTGTCAACCTGTGGGGCGGCTATGAAATCCCCCGCACGCCCGAAGGCAAGGAGTGCTTCAAGCACTTCCTCCGGCGGCCCGAAGTCGTCATCCTCCGCAGCGGCATCCCACCGGCAGATTCCGAGAGTGAATGAACCCCGCCAAGCTTTCCTGTATAATGGGAAAGCTTCGATGACGGAAAGGAACAAGTCGCAATGAACGGGGAACTTCAAGGAAAAATCGCTTGGGTCACAGGGTCGTCGCGCGGCATAGGGCGGCGCATTGCCGAACGGCTTGCCGAAGCTGGCTGCAAAAATGCCATCTCCGGCCGCAACCATCCTGCAGTGTGTCCTTGACTGGAGACGAGATTTCACATGGAAAACCAAAGCCACATTTCAAGATTTCAAACCGCCGGCCTCTGGACGAAGTTCGAGGGTAACCCCATTCTGGGCGGGGAGCGCCTCGGCACGTGCTTCGACGTGAACGTGGTGCGCGACGGCCCTGCGCCTTGGACGATGTACTTCTCCTGGCGCCCGCGCAAGGCGATCGCCCTCGTGCGCAGCGACGATGGCCTTCACTGGTCGCAGGA
Organism: uncultured Verrucomicrobiota bacterium; assembly: GCA_946624575.1. GTDB lineage: Bacteria > Verrucomicrobiota > Kiritimatiellia > RFP12 > UBA3636 > UBA3636. The sequence continues at coordinate 2,315 of CAMOSH010000103.1, read as the reverse complement.
GCCCGAAGTCTGCCTGGAGGCCGATCCCGCGAGCGGCTGGGAGGACACCGTCAACCGCAGCTGCACCGTCTTCAGGGACGGCGTGTGGCACCTGTGGTACACCGGCCAGGCGGGCGGGGCGTCGAAGATCGGCTACGCGACAAGCCGCGACGGCGTACGCTTCGCGCGCGTCCGGCGCGACCCCGTTTTGGTGCCAGAGGCCGACTGCGAGAAGCTTTCCGTGATGAACCCCTACGTCCGATGGGACGAGAAGCGAGGCGTCTGGCGGATGTGGTACGCCGCCGGCGAGACCTACGAGCCGAACGTCATCTGCTACGCGGAGTCGGCGGACGGCCTCGCGTGGCGCAAGTTCGAGGGCAACCCGATTTTCGCGCACGGCCCGCGCGACTCGTGGGACCGCGACCGCGTGGGCGGCTGCGAGGTGCATCCCCTTCCCGACGGGCGCTTCGCGATGTTCTACATCGGCTACTCGGACATCGACACGGCGCGCATCGGCGCGGCCGTGTCGGAGGACGGCGTGACGGGCTGGCGGCGCATTCCCCAGAACCCCATCGTGGCCCCGGACCTCGGCACCTTGGACGGCAGCGCGACCTACAAGCCGTCGATCGTGCGCGACGAGGCGAACGACCGCTGGCTCCTCTACTACAACGGCCGCAGCGGCTTCCCCGAATACGTCGGCTGCGCCGTCCACGGCGGACTCGACCTAGAAGCGCCGCCCGCGCGCCTGCCCGACACGGAAAAGATTCTGCGCGACTACGTCCGGCGCTTCAACGCGATGGACGAGGAACTCTACGCGAACGCGATCCCGAACGCCGAGGCGGAGGATTGGATGCTGGAGAACGTCCCGAGATTCGCCTGCCCCGACAAGGACATCGAGCGGACGTATTATTTCCGCTGGTGGACCTACCGCAAGCATCTGCGTCGGGGCGCGGACGGCGGGTGGCGCGTCACGGAGTTCCTGCCCGACGTGCCGTGGGCCGGCACCGACAACACCATCGTCTGCCCCGCCGGCCACCACTTCCGCGAAGGACGCTGGCTGCGCGACCCGCTGTATCTCGCGGACAACGCCCGCTTCTGGCTCTCTTCGCCCGACGCCGGGCACCGCTGGCGGTATTCCGGCTGGCTCTTCACGGGTTGCTGCCAGTTCGCCGAAGCGCATGGCCTCGACGAGCTTCCCGTCCGGCTTCTCGACGACGCCGTCCGCTACTACCGCCGCTGGGAGGAGGGCTTTGACGGCATTTCGCTTTGGCCTGCGCAAGACACCGGCCGCATGGGTGGCGACGGCGCGGGCGGCTTCCTTTCCGTCGATTCCCGCGAAGGCACCGAATACTCCCTTGGCGGAAACGGGTGGAAGCCGCTCATGAACAGCGCCATGTGGAGCGAGGCCGCCGCCATCGCCGCCGTCGCGCGCCGCGCGGGCCGCGCCGCGCTCGCCGACGAGTTCGAGGCCAAGGCGGAGGGCGTCCGGCGTGCTCTCCTCGAAAAGTGCTGGAACCCGGAAACCGGCTTCTTCTCCACGCGCTCATTCGACGGCACACTCAGTCCCGTTCGCGAACTGCACGGCTACGCGCCGTGGTATTTCGGCGTTCCCGTCGGTGTGGCACCGGACTGGTCGCAGCTCTCCGACCCGCAGGGCTTCGCCGCGAAATACGGACTCACCTTCCCGGAGCGCCGCGCCCCCGGCTTCAAAATCGCCTACGAGGGGCACGAATGCCAGTGGAACGGCCCGAGCTGGCCCTTTGCGACCTCCATCGCCCTCACGGCCCTTGCCAACGACCTCCACGCGCGCCCGTCCGAAGAGGGGCGGCGGGCCTTCGACTTCCTGATGTGGCAGTATGCCGCGCAGCAGAAGCGGACGCACGACCGCGACGACGGCTGGACCGTCGTGCCGTGGATCGACGAAAACCTCAACCCCGACAAGCCCGACTGGATTTCGCGGACCATCATGCGCTCCGACCCGGAGATGCGGGCGCGGTTCCCGCGCGAACGCGGCAAGGACTACAACCACTCCACCTTCTGCGACCTCGTGATCACGGCTCTCTGCGGCTTTGTGCCGGACGGGGCGGGCGGCTTCCGGGTCGATCCGCTCGCCGATCCGGCATGGGACTGGTTCGCACTCGGAAACCTCCGCTGGCGGGGACGCGACATCTCCGTCCGCTTTCTTCGCGGGGAGGGGCTGTCCGTGTCGGTGGACGGGCGGATGTCCCGTTCGCGAGGCGGAACATTCCGCCTTTCGGAGTCATCATGGATGGCCCATTCGCATTGAACCTAAATGTCGCAGTTGAAGTGTCACACAGAGGCACAGAGGCACGGAG
>CAMOSH010000102.1 GCA_946624575.1 uncultured Verrucomicrobiota bacterium | reverse complement strand
CGCGCCATTTTGTATAGCGGCACGCCGTCCACCTTGATCGCGGAAACCATCGGCGGCACCTGGAACACGTCACCGGTGAAATCAGAGGCCAGCAGAACTTCGAGCGCCTCGCGCGTCACTCCGGAGAAATCACCGGTGGAAACGATTTCGCCGTCGGCATCCTGGGTGTTGGTCGCGGCGCCGAGCCGGAGTGTCCCCTCGTAGATCTTGTCGCCGCCCATCACCGCCTGGCTCAAGCGCGTTCCGCGCCCGACGAGGATTGGCAGAAGCCCGGTGGCGCCGGGATCGAGAGTCCCGCCATGCCCCACTTTCTTCAGGCGGAACATCTTGCGCACCGCGACCACGACGTCGCTCGACGTCATGCCGGCCGGCTTGTCCACGAGAAGAACGCCGTCGGGATCGGGCGGCGACGAAACGTTGAATGATGACATTTGGAGACTGCGGAGAATCAGTTTTCGGCATCAATTGCCGACGCCCAGATCAGAGTGCCGAACTTCTGGTTGTCGGCCACGCCCTCCTCCCAGACGTCGGTCTGGTGGAAGCTGGCGGCGCTGCCGTCGGCGAAGCACAGGTTGATTGCACGGCTGTGGCGGAATGCGTCGCCGCCGCCGTCGGCATTGCCGAGATCGCTGCGCTTGATGCCCTTCGCGCAGCCCTGCCCGGACTCCGCAAGCACGACGAACGTTGATGGGTGCTTCAGCTGCGGCAGTCGCAGACGCCGAGTGTACGGCGGCATGTTGTCGCCGCTGTCGATGTTTTCGTTCATCGCGTAGCTGGAATAGGGTCCGGACGAAACCTCCGTCGTCTCGTCCTCCAGGAAGTCGGTCACGCGGTCTGACGGGCATAGGAACAGGCTCCGGCGGCCACCGCCCGGCACGGGAGCGCGCCCCTCGTCGACAAGCTCCTTCATCGGGCGCTCACCAACGTACTGCGGCAGCACGTTGTACCAGGCGCGCGAATCGTCGACCGGGGACGGGAACACACCACGATGGTCGTCGAGATATCCAGTGAGTGCCATGCCCCACTGGCGCATGTTGTTGAGGCAGGAGTTCCTGCGCGCCCTTTCGCGCACGAAGCCGACGGCCGGGAATGTCATCGCGGCCAGGACCGTGATGACGCCGATGACGAACATCAGCTCGGTGAGCGAAAAGCCGGCCTTTGACGCGCGACGCGCGGCGGCGGGTTTCGTGGTTGGCGTTGAGGACTTGTGCATTTTGTCGTTGTCTGTTTTGCGGTCGCGCCGACGCGGCGCGGCTCTGGACGGGAAAAAATCGGCCTGCGGTCGCCCGGGCTCGTCGGTTCGGGACCGTTCGGCCCCCGCGCCGGCGACTGTGCACGGAGCGGCAACCGGCAGCCCGGCCGCGACGGTCCAGCGCAACGCGCCGGAGCGCAGCTCGATGCGCAGCGCGCCTTCGTCCGCAAGCGGGGCGGCGCCAACGGCACCTGCGCGCGGCGGCGCGTCCGGAGGCGGTGTCAGCGCTATGTCCTCGGCTTGCGATTCGCCGGGGCCCAGTGCGTGCTCCACGTCGGTGCCGGAGCGGACGACGGTCCAGCCTTCCGGTGCCCGGAAACGAGTCTGGAGAGGAACGAGCCCCTGGCCGGGATTGACGACCTCGACGCGCATCGTCCCCTCGCGGCCGGGAACGAACGCGCCGCCTTCAGGATACCACGCCAAGACCCGGAGCGGCTCGTCTGCGACGGGCGCCGCTTGGACGTTGGAGCTTGTCGTGGTCATCGTGGGGCTGTGGGACTTGTTCGTGAAGGTGCCGCAATCCTACCGGAAGCGTCCGCTTCGGGCAAGAAAAATCGCCGCGTTTCAGCCGTCTGCGGGGAGCAGGCGCCTCACGCGAATCGCGGAGTTTCGACGCAGGCCGGCAAGTCGCGGGGTGCCAAGCACGGCGGCCTTCGGCCCCACCGCACCGGAAAGCCGTATCGCCTCGTGCACGTACGCCTTCGCTTCGCGAACCGCATCCGGCATGGAGCGCCCCAGCGCGAGGGACGCTGCTATCGCGGCGGAAAGCGAACAGCCCGTACCGTGCGTAGACGCAGGATTCTCGACGGCCGGGGCCTCGTAGAGATACGCCGCTTCGCCCCATAGCAGCACGTCCGCAGCGACGGCCCCTTCCAGATGCCCGCCCTTAACGAGCACGGCGCAGCCGGCGACCTCGCGTATGCGCCGCGCCGCCGCAATCATCCGGTCGACGGTGCGAATGGGCGCGGAGTCGCCAGTCAGCGCCGCCGCCTCGGCCAGATTCGGCGTGACGAGCGCCGCGACGGGCAGCAGACGGCTCCGCACCGCGCGCAACGCCGATTCGGGCAAAAGCCTGGCACCGCTGGTCGCCACCATCACGGGATCCACGACGGCCGGCATTTCCCGCCGCGCGGCAAGCCGCCACGCCACGGCCGTCACCAGCGCGGCCGACCCCAGCATCCCCGTCTTCGCCGCCCGCGGCGCGTACGGTCCAAGCACCGCGTCGAGCTGCGCTTCGACAAGCGAAACCGGCATGGGCTTCGCGGCGGTCACGCCGTCAGGATTCTGGGCCGTCACTGCCGCCACTACCGTGCAGCCGTGGCACCCAAACACGTGGAACGCGCGCAAATCGGCCTGCAGTCCGGCATTTCCGCCGCTGTCGCTGCCAGCTATCGACAAAACGCTTGGAGCAATCATGGCACTTTGCCCGAACGCGAACCGCGCCGCGCGGATTCGCTTTTCCAGTAGTCGCGCAAATCGTCGGCGAAGCGCGAAAGAGTCGAGAGGTCGCGCCCGTCCCGCCCCATTTGGAACGCCTCGGCAGTCGCAAGGCGCGGATTCCCGGTGCGTTCGAGGGTTTCCAGCAGCGTCGGCAGCACGTGCTTCCACGGGCGGCCGCGCATCAAAGGCGCCCCGCGATGCAGGAACTGACACACGCCGTAGCCGATTGAATAGCTCCAGTTCGCGTCGGCCCCGGCGACCGGAGGGTTGTAGAAAGTTTCCTGGTCCCAGAGCAGAACCACCGCGAGGATGCGGGTCCAGTCGGCGTCCCGATCACGCGCCAACGATTCCAGAACGTGCGCCCTCCGCTCCAATTCGCGGAATTCGAACGTCCCGTTGGCCCGAGGAACGTACCCTGCGAAAAGCTCGGCAGTCCCCTCGTTGAACCAAATGGGAGCCTCGACGCCGCCCCAGGCGGAAAAGAGGTACTGGTGGAACGCCTCGTGGCGGATGATGGAGCCGGTGTCAAGCGCGGAATTGCGGCGCACCGGACGAATGACCAGTTCACGGCGGGAACCGCTGAAAAGCCCGGCCGTCGAGGACAGTCCCAGCGGCGTGCCTTCGGCGGCGAAGTAGCGGTCGAACTCCTCGCTTTTGCGGAAAAGACGCACCACGCCGGTTTCCGGATGGCGGCCTCGGAATGGCGGAACCAGAGCCTCGAAGCGCGGCCGCAAGGACTCCAGCGCGCCAAGAAGCGCGTCGGCGGAGCGCTCGGCCGCGGGGTCGTCGCTCAGGAGTATGTAGCCCGGCGACTCCATGTACCACCAGTCGTCGAGCAGCGCCACGCTGTCACGCGCCTGCCTGCGCAGCGGATCGTCGGGGATGTCCTCCTCCCGGACCCCGGTAGCGAGCCGGCGCGCGGACGCCTCCCGCACCGCCTTTTCGGTGTCGCGCCAGCCTGTCGTGCGGAGATTTCCGAGAAAATCCGAGCGGAGGGATCGGTCGGCGTCGCGGTCTCCGGGGCGCGGCGCGGAGGCGAACCGCACGAAAAACGCGAACCAGTCGCGCGGCGCGCGCCCGTGTCCCGGATGGTGCGGATTGAGGCGCAGCAGAAACGCCCGCTCGGCCGCGTCTGGCAGGGGCACGGAAAGGATTTTCGCGAATCGAGAAAGGTTGACCAGAATTGTTTCCGGTTGCATGTCGGCGGTCGTAGCCGCTTCGGCCGCCATGCCGTCGGCCTGGAGCGCGCCAGCAGTCCCGCCGCCTTCCAATGCGCGGAGCGTCGCCGCGAAGTGGCGCGCCCACAGGGCGAGGCGCTCCGGCTCGGCGGTCTGGTCCAGGGCGTTGTCCGGATCCTGCAGCGCCCGCTCGAACGTCTCGCGCGTCACGTCCATGCCCGAGTACGCGAGGGGCAGTTCGGCCAGCACGCGCGCGAATGCGATTCTGTTGCCCTTGCGATCCGTCCAGGCGGCCAGCCGCTGCGCGGAAACCCACAATTCATCAGCGTTGGACCGCTCCTCCTCCCATTCGCGGTCTCCAAGCCGACACCGGTACCGCACGACTTCCACTGGTTTGGCCGGAGTCTGCGCGGAACCCTGCATCACCGGCACCACGAACCCCGCCGCCGGCAGCGCCTCCTCTCCCATGAAACGCGGCGCGTCGGGCTGGAGCGCCCGCGTGGGAAGCGCCGCGACCGCCAGAAGCGCCGCGACCGGAAAAATGCTTGCCCGGACAATTTTCATCGCGCCGCGCCCCCGAAGCCGCCGGCCTCCACGCGGCCGTCCTTGACGTGTATCGTCCGCTTGGCGTAGTCGCACACTTCCGCGTCGTGCGTCACCACCACGACCGTGATGCCGCGCTCCTCGTTGAGCCTGCGGAACAGTTCCAGTATTTCCACGGTCGTGACGGAATCCAGGTTTCCGGTCGGCTCGTCCGCCAGCAGTATGTCCGGGTCGTTCACGAGCGAACGCGCGATCGCAACGCGCTGCTGCTGGCCTCCGGAAAGCTGCGCCGGCGTGTGGTCCATACGCCCGTCCAGCCCGAGCATCGCGAGTAGTTCGCGCGCCTTTTCGCGCTCGGCGGCGCGCCCCGCCCGCCCGCCGCGCCTGTATTCGAGCGGAAGCAGCACGTTCTGCAGCGCCGACGTGCGCGCCAGGAGGTTGAAGTTCTGGAACACCCAGCCGATGCGGCGGCCGCGTATGTCGGCGCGTTCGTCCGGCCCCAGGTCCGACACGTCGGCGCCGTCAAAGAAGTACGAGCCGCCAGTCGGCGTGTCCAGGAACCCGAGGATGTTCATCAGGGTGGACTTCCCGGACCCCGACGCCCCCATGAGAGCGACAAGCTCCCCCTTTTCGACGGAAAGCGTGACGCCCTTGAGCACTGGGACATCGATGCCGCCGGGCAGGCGGTACGTCTTGGAGAGATTTCTTGTTTCGAGAAGCGGCATGGCGGTCGGGATTATACCCCATTCCACCGCTTTTTGAAATACCCCTCGCGTTTTGCCGCGAGCCGAAAATGCGCTTGACACGGAATGTAGCGGAATGTAGCATCCGACCAAGCCGAACACCCACATTTCTTCGGCGCTACGAAACTCCAATGAACCTCAAAACCGCCTTTCTGCTCGCAATCGCGACTTCGGCGAACATGGCCCCGGCGGCCGACGCGGCCACGATGGTGCCGGCCTCCCGCCAATCCAATCTGGTCCCGGTCGACTCATTCAGGGAAACATGGATCACGGACAGGCTTTCCATCGGCCTCGGCTTCTGCCATTCAGACCTCACCAGCTCGAAGCGTCCCAAGGACGTCGGGCACCACCGCACGTTCGTGGGCTACGTCTGGAAGCTCGAAAAGGAAAAGCAGAACTCCTTCGTGCCGGAGATCAAGTACTGGACCGCGCCGTACCTGCGACTCGTCCTGACCTCCGACGCGATCAAGGGCCACACCCGCAACTACAACCAGCAGAAGCACAGCGACGGGACGGTGGAACTCTTCGGCCCCGCCTTCTTCGCCGAAGGGCTGCTGCCGCTTTGCGACGAAACGGTGTTCCTCCACGCCGGCCTCGGCGTCGTCTACGGCTTCGCCGACTTCTCCGAGGTCACTTGGTGGAAACTCGGATACGCCAGCGAGGAAAGCTGGATCGAACTGGGGCGGCCGACCGTCAAGACCCGCCAGGACCACTACCGCCGCATCCGCGTCGACGACGCCTTCGGATGGGCGGTTTCGGCCGGATGCGCGTGGAGGCCGACGCCGCGCATCGAAATCGACCTCTCGCTGCGCCAGGTATGGATCGAGCCGGATTGCGAGTTCGGCTACGAATACAGCCCGCCGCGCGGTTTCGTGAAGCACCAGGACGGCGATTTCACGCTCAACCACTTCTCGGCCGTGCTCTCCTGCTCGTACGTATTCTAGCGTCGGCGCCGATGTTCCCGCGTTTCCACTTCTCCGCGTCGGCGGCGCGCCCGCCGCTTGTCAGGGAGCGGAAATATGTCTCCGACCGCGCCGGCGCCGCCGCGACGCGCGCGCTGGTTTCAGCCTGGGCATCGCCTGCCCCCGATTTCCCGGAAGGCGAACTCGAAAGCGTGTATTTCGACACCCCGGACCTTGCCGCCGCGCGCGCAAAGGCCGACGGCGACTCTCTCAAGCGCAAGGTGCGAATCAGGTGGTACAGGGGAGCCGCGACCGGCCGCAGGCGGACCGCCTGGCTGGAAATCAAGGACCGAGTCGGATCCGCGCGCGACAAGGTGCGTCACGCCTGCGAATGCAGCGCGGATTTCCTCGACTCCGCGCCTCTGCGCGACCCGGCCTGGACCAAACTGCTGCGCGACCTCGCCGCAAAGGCTGGCTTCCCCGTAGGCCACGGCCTGTTCCCGATGCTTTCCATAGCCTACAGGCGGTATCGCTTCACGTGCCCCGAAACCGGATCGCGCATATCGGTCGACTGGGCGCTGCACTGTCCGCGCGCGAATCCCGACTTTCTTCCGTTCGCGCGCGAAGTCGCCAGCCCCGCGGTCGTCGTCGAAGCCAAGTCGGCTGATGTCTGGCACTGGCCGTTCGGCCCGGCGCTGGAAGGCGCGGGGTTCCGCATCGAGAGCTTTTCCAAGTACGGACTTTTCACGGAACGCCTCAAGCAAGGCGCATTCAGATGAACAACATCGACATTCTCGACGCGGTTGAAGCATACGAGAGGATATCCGAATCACTCGGCCTGATGCGTTTCGCGCTCGCGCTCGCCGTTTCGCTGGCGGCCGCGCTGTTCGTCGTCTGGCTCTACCGGGCCTCGTGCGAAAGCCGCGGCACGGGCTGCCAGCTCTGGCGGGCGTTCCCGGCGCTTTCCCTCGCCATCACGACGTTGTTCCTCTGCATCCAGATTTCCATCCCCCTGTCGCTCGGCTTGCTGGGCTCGCTGTCGATAATCCGCTTCCGAACCCCCGTGAAGGAGCCGGAGGAAGTCGGCGCCGTGATGCTCGTCATTGCGTCTTCGATCGCGGCGGCGACTTTCCATTTCGCGTTCATCGCGGTCATGCTCGCGTTCGCCGCTGTCTGCGCGTTCGTGGCTTCGCGCTTCAGGATGTGGCCTCTGGCGGCCAAGGACGGGCTGATCGTCTTCTCCTTCCCCGATTCCTGCTCCTCCGACGCAGCGCTCGCCGCCATCGATGCCTCCTGCGAAAGACATTCCGTCCAGTCGCTGGCATCGCACGACGGCACGACGACGATTCAGGCGTCGTTTTCCGGAATGCGCGTCTCCCCCGGCGCCATGCGCGACGCGATCAGGACCGCCCTCCCCTCCGCCGCCGACGTGAACGTATTCTTCGAGCGTCCGGGCGGATTCCGCTGATCGGGCCGGGAATCCAGCGATGCGCCCCACGCCACGTCCCGGCAGTCAATCGCCTCGCCAGCGCGGCGCGGGCCGGCGCCGCCGCGCGTTCGCAGCGGTTTCGGTTCTCGCGCTCTCGGCGGCGACGCTCTGGCTGGCCACGCGTCCGGAGGAATGGTTCCACGACGAACCCCGCGCAGCAGCGGACCGCCGCGCCGGGCGTTTCTTTTCCGCGGCGTTTTCCCGCAATCCTGGACTTGTGGCACTCTGGACGTTCGACGAGCGCGACGCCGGCGGCTGGTTCTCCGACGACGTGAGGGCTCGCTCCGAAGGCAAGTCCTCCTGTCCTGCCGCACATCCCGGAACCACTCTCGTGCCGGGCCGCCATGGCAGCGCGCGCCGCTTTTCCGGATCCGACTCCTTCATCGACTCCGGCCGGCACTGGTCATCGAAGAACGGCCCTTTTTCAATCGTCGGCTGGCTCAGGATAAAGCCGCGTCCCGCGCGGCAGGACGTGCTTTGCACCTGCGACGCCTTTCCGTGGGGCCTGCGCATTGAAGGCGGCGACGTCTGCTTCGACTGGCTGGACGCGCACGGAGAACGGCGCGTCCTGCGCGCCGCCTTTCCCAGAAACAAATGGACGCACGTCGCTCTGGTGGCAAGTCCAGGTCCCGGCGGCTCGCTGCGGCTGTTCGTCGGTGGCCGGCAGGTCGCATCCGCCGACGCTGGCGACTTCCGCGCCGCCTCCATGCAACTCGCGTTCGGCCTCGCGTCGCGCTTTCAGATTCGTGATCCGCTGCGCGGCGAAGTGGACGACTTCGCTGTGTTCAGCACGGCGCTTTCCGCGGCCGACATCCGCCGCATCGAGTCATCCCGGCATTCGCTTGCGGCGCTGCTGGCCGGACCGGCGCAAACCAGGAAACTGGCGCTAGCGCGCGCCTCCGCCGCGCTCCGCAGTCGCCTTGGCGCGCTTCTTCATCCGGGCAGGCGCGCCTCGCCGGATGCGGGCGTTCCGGACGCCATGCGCGTCTCGCTGCGGCTCGCCACGGGCGAGTTGCGCCGCCTGCTGCGCTCCCACGCGGCGGCCAGGCGTTCCGACGGCGTCGCCGACTCGACCGCCCGCCCGGCCGACGGATTCGTTTCCATCGCCGGACGCATCGTCCGATGCCGCGTGTCGCTGCACGGGACCCCGAATTTCTGCGCGGACTCTCCGCGCCCGTCTTTCCTGCTCGTCCCCGGCGACCCCGGCGAAACCTTCCCCGGCGGCGAACGCGCGCTCGTGCTGAGCCCTCCCGAATCGTGCGGCGGCCTGTACGTCCTTGGCGCGTCGCTCGTCGCCCGGAAAACTGGTCTCCTGGCGGCGCCGAATTGCGAACCGGCGGCGCTGTTCCTGAACGGGCTGTCGCGCGGACTGTACCTCGCACGCGACTTTACGAGGGCGTTCGCCGTCGCAGGTCTGGAAGCGCGACCGGAAGACAACGACGGCGCAAATCGCTCGATTCGCGCCGCGACCTCGCAGCGCGCGGTGGCCGCGCCGGAAGCCTGGAGCGACACTGTGCGATCGGTCGCGCGGTGCTTTCTTACGCCGCAGGACCGCGCCGCCATCGGCGACCGTCTCATTCTTGAGGCGCGGCGCTTCGCGGAGGATTCACTATCCCCACTGCCCCCACGACGGCGCTCCGCCCTGCTTCTCTCGGCCGCCGAAGCCTGGAACGCGATTCCGCCCGGTCCGCCCGACGCCGCTTCGGCGCCACTGGAGGCCACGCTTTTCGCCGGCCCCGCAGGAACTCCAGAACGCCTCGAATCCGACATCCCCCTCGGCCGCGCCACCGCGATGGCGTCCGCAGTCCGCCCGGATTCGTTGCGTTTCCGCAGCTCAAGGCCCGATGTCATCGCCGATGACGGATCGCTCCTCTCGCGGCCGGACTCGAAACCTCTCGAAGTGCCCGTGACGGCAACCTACCGCGACGACTCCGGGGCGGAGCGCACGGAAACGCTTCTTTTCCGCGTCGCCCCCCGCGAAAGCGGCCTGCCCGCACTCTGCGTCTGGTCCGGGCCTCTGCTCGACAAGTTGCGGGCTTCCGACGCCGCGGCGGAATGGCGCGATCCGGACACCGAAAAACCAGTCCGCTTCCGGTTGGCCACCGACGCCGGCGGCGGTGGACTGCGGCAGCGCGGCAACTCGAGTTTCAAGACCGGGAGAAAATCACTCTGGCTCAAGACCGACGCACCGTTCGAAATCTTCGGTGAGGACGCCGCCGCCAGTCGCGCCCTCGTGGTCGCCGGTGGGGTCTCCGACCCTCTCTGCCTAGGCAATTCGCTCGCATTCGGGCTGTTCCGCGATTGGGAACGGACTGACGGCGGAACAAACGTCGCGCCGCAAGTCGTGCGCGCGGAGCTGTTCGTGAACGGCCGCTACGCGGGGCTGCGTGAAATCGTCCAGCGCCCCGACCGCGCCCTTCCCGGCTCCGCCGACGCCGTGTTTTTCCGTCATGTGTCCACGGCACCGCAAATCCCCTACATGCGCCCGTCGCACGCGCCGTCCCGCAAATCGGAGGACGCGGCGCTTGACTCCTGGTCGCGGCTCCACGAGCTGCTCGACGAAGCCGCCGCAGTTTCCACTGCCCCCCAGCTCGCGCCGAATGCCGCCGGCGCCGGACGCGACTGGCAGGGCACCATGGAGTCGCTGCTTGACCGCGCAAGCGCCGCCGACCTGTACCTTCTTTCAGACCTTCTAGGAAACGTCAACGGCTACCCGCGATGCCTTCCGTTCGACGAAATCATGCGATTCCGTCCCGCCGTCGGCCGCTTCGATTTCGTGCCATGGGACTTCGACCTCATTCTCAGAGACGGCGAGAGGAGCTCGGCATACGCTTCCGACAGGTTGTTCTTCGCCCGGCTCGACGGCTGGCGCGACCGCGTGGCGGCGCGTTGGCGCTTGCTTCGCGCCGGCCCGTGCTCGGACGCGGCCCTGACAGATAGGTTCCAGTCGCTGCTGGATGAAACCGACGGATGGCTTGTCTTCAACGAACGCTATCGCAAACGCCTCGATGGCGCCGCCGATCCGGCCCCGCTTCGGCAACTGGCCGACAACGCTCTTTCCGTTCTCCTCTCCCGTGCGGCCAGGCTCGACTCTCTTTTAGGAGATGCAGCCGCCGGATTCGGCGACATCCCAAAGGCGCCGGAAACAAAATGAAGTCGAACGCCCGCCGCGCCAGTCGCCTCGCGCTCATTTTCGCGATGGACGCCGCAATCGCCGCAGTCGCCGTCGGCTGTCTCGCCATTCGCCTTTGCAACGGCCATCGGCTGGGGGATTCGCTGGAACTGGACGTCGCCCCGCCGGACAGCTTCATCGACATGTGCTGAGGACAGTTGCCGGGAAGCCAACTTTCCGACCCACCGGAAATCGGCACGGATTTCTGGCATGTACCAACTTGCGCCGTCTATGTCTCGACTCATGTCAGGAACCAGGGGACAAAACACGCCATGACATGGCGCGTGGCCGGACATCCGCGTCGCGGACGTCCGGTGCATCCGCACCGCGTTTGCCGGCGGCCGGTACGGCTCGGTGCTTCGCGAACCGCTGGGGGAACTGGCCCGCCGGGACAACGCCGTTCTTGCCTGCAACGGCGATTTCTACGGATACCAGGCCGGCGGACTCATAATCCGCAACGGAATCGCGTACCGAAACGAACCGGTCGATTGCAAGACGTGCGTTCTCTTCTCTGACGGGGAATTGCGCGCCGTTCCGGGTGGCGCCGACTTGCGCGAACTCGCTCGCCGCGGCGCCTGGCAGGCCTGGACGTTCGGTCTGCGGCTTCTTGACGAGGACGGTCGCGCCCTCACGGAGAAACTCGGGCGTTCCAAATACCTGCGGCGACGACATCCTCGCACCGCAAATCGGATATTTCACGCCCGGCCATTATTGTCTCGTTGTCGTGGACGGCAGACTCCCCGGCCGCAGCGAAGGCGCCACTCTCGCCGAATTGGCGTCGATCATGGAGGGACTCGGCTGCCGGACCGCGTACAATCTCGACGGCGGGGAATCCTCCGCCATGTTCTTCAACGGGAAGACCCTCACCACGTCCGACGACCAGCGCATGCGCGAAATCCAGGACGCCGTCCTTGTCGGCGAATTCAAACCATGATCCATCCCCAGGTGTCTTTGGGAACCGACTCGCCATGAAATGCTCGTTCCTCCGGCCGCTTGTTTCCGCCGCATTCCTGATCGCCGCGCATGCGGCGATAATATCGGTCATGATCGTCCTCTCGATCGCAATCCTGGATGACATCAACCCCAGAATGGGCTTCTGGGACAACGCGCTGGGCAGGTCCTCGCGCGCAACCGCAGCCGTCGCCGCATTCGTTCTCGGTGCCTCGCGCGTTATTTCAAGCAGCGGCTCACGCCGCACATGACTCCTCAACATCAGTCCTCGACGCCATGACACTGGCGTCGGTCAACGACTCAACTCGCTCCTGACGCCTCTACGCAAATCGTAACGCGTCAAGCTCGACGCCATGACACTGGCGTCGGTCAACGACTCAACTCGCTCCTGACGCCTCTACGCAAATCGTAACGCGTCAAGTCTGCGCATTTCAAAGTGTGAATCTTAGTTGCTCCCCCCCACGCTTCATTTTCATTCCTCCCGTGATTTCATTTTTGCTCCCCCATGCCGCCGAATATCCCACTCCTGCTTTTCATTCCACCCTTGTTTTCTTTTTATCTCCCCTTGCCGACCTACCGTATTTCCCCCGCTATTGAGCGTCCTATGCCAACATGTTTCCCACTGGTTCGCGTCTTCGCAACCGCGACATCCTAATTCCCTCCCGCGTAGCAGCGTACATCACCTCGCGCCGCTCCTTGCGTTCCGCAAGACATAGCGTTAGCGCAGTCACCGTTTTTCCGTCGGCTCCCGCGAGCAGTTCCACCGCCTTTTTGCGGGCCGCAACGATTGTTTCGCTGTATGATTCCGGCAGTTTTTCCAACCTTTTCCCGAGCGGATTTTCGTCTGTTTGATCTCCAACGAGCGCCGCCGCTGGCACGGGATCGGAAACTCCGTGTTCTTCGCGGAATGCGGCGGCAAGCCTGCGGAAGCGCATGAGCGAGCCATAGTGTGGCATGAGTTTCGGGCAATGGGTCTCAAGCCATCCTTTGAGTCCTGGATTGCGTCCCACAATTTCACCGTCGCTGTCGCGTATGAGGCTACTGTCCACCGAGGCTTCTGCATCCAAGAGCAACGATCCGAGTCGTATCTTTTCCACGACCTTGCCGTGCCCGCGCGTCGCAGCCCAGCCCGCCAGAAGCGCCTCCGGCGTGGGTGGCGGCAACAAGGAAAGTGTGCACAGACGTCGGATTGGCGTACCTTTGCGCGAACGGCGGCGCTCACCAGGCGCTGGAAACGTCCGGAGCAGTGTTTTGAGTTCATTTACACCGATGGAACCCTCGCGAAGGCGTCGGCGGATGTTCAGCGTGTCACCAAGCGATTCCAGTCCCATTGCAAGAATCTTCGACATCGGGGTTTTGAAATCGGCAATGATCGTGTAAGAGCCGAAAAATTGCCTGATTTCCCCGACAAATTCGTCAATCCACAACTTCCAGGCCTCTTCGCGGCGTTGCATGGACCGATGGTGAGCCGCAATGGCGTGACGCGAATCCCAAGATCCGAGTTCCTTCGTCCTTGCGGCGGCGAATTCCGACACGGCTGACTTGTATGCGGCTTCATCCCATGCGTCGGCGGCGGCAATTTGTGCCACTCGCGACACGAATAGATTTCGGGCCTCTGCTATTCGGGCTTGCCGTTCAGCGCAAATCTTTTTGGCCATTCTGGTGTTCAGATGCTTCAGCAACGATTCCACGGCCAAAAACGCACCGACACCGGAAACCAAAGGCAAACGGAAAGTCGCTGACCACTCCTCGTTGGCGCGTGACAAAACATTGGGCGGTGCGGAGCCGGGGCGAAACCGCTTTCGGCCCGGAGCGGCAGAAAATTGCCGTGAGCGGGAAATTCGTGATGACTTGACGGGCCTGCGTGTCATGGTGATCGGAGGAATGTGATTGAAAATGAATCTACGGGCGGAATGATATGCGGACAAGGGACGGAGTGCAAGAAAAATCGACGGCTGAGCGGATGCTGGGGTACATGGCCGGGAACGGCGTTGCATCCCAATTCAAAACTGCTTCAAACCTCAAATCACCATTCATTGCTTTCGCATAACACGGAGAATACGGAGAGACGGAGAAATGAGAGAGAAAAACATCAGATGTCGAGCTATTTCCTCCATGCGCTTCTCCGAACCTTCTCGCCTTTTGTTCCTCCGTGTCTCCGAGCCTTCTCGCCTTTTTTCCTCCGTGTCTCCGAACCTTCTCGCCTTTTTTCTTCCGTGTCACCGAGCCTTCTCGCCTTTTTTCCTCCGTGTCACCGAGCCTTCTCGCCTTTTGTTCCTCCGTGTCACCGAGCCTTCTCGCCTTTTGTTCCTCCGTGTCACCGGGCCTTCTCGCCTTTTGTTCCTCCGTGTCACCGAGCCTTCTCGCCTTTTTTCCTCCGTGTCACCGAGCCTTC
>CAMOSH010000101.1 GCA_946624575.1 uncultured Verrucomicrobiota bacterium | reverse complement strand
CATCGATTCCGCTTTTGCTAACTACAAATTTTCCGCTTTTGAAAACTACGCGACACTGGTGAATTTTTTTCTTGCGAGCGCAGGCGGGGGGTGGTAGAATCCGTGGCGCTTTTTTCACATTCCACCGGAGTGAATTTCATGGAAATCTCAAAGGCCCTTCTCCTCATGGGCGTAGGCATGGGAACGGTGTTTTCGTTCCTGATACTGCTTTCTCTCGTTCTTGGCGCATCCAAGGGCCTTGTGCCCCGCCTTTCCTTCATGATGCCCGACCCGGAGCCGGCCAAGCCGAAGGCTCCCGTTTCCGCCGGGCGGACCGGCGTCTCGGAAGTCGCGGTCGCCATCGCCGCCGCGCTCCGCGCACGCGCCTGATTTTCCCGTCCGGCGGCCCTCCGGGGTCCGTTTCGGCGGTTTTTCGCCTTTTCGGTTCCATTTTCAGACAACAACAACGCCACACCCCGGGCCGTTCGGGGTGACAGCCATGCCAAAAAAACAAATCAAAGTGATGTGCACCGCGTTCCGCGACGGCTTCCAGTCCGTCATCGGCGCGCGTGTTTTCTCCAAGGACTTCATGCCCGCCGTCAAGGCTGCCTACGACGCCGGCATCCGCTGGTTCGAGGCCGGCGGCGGCGCCCGCTTCCAGGCGTGCTACTTCTATTGCCAGGAGGACGCGTACGACGTCATGGACCTTTTCCGCAAGACGTGCCCCGACGCGGATCTCCAGACGCTCTCGCGCGGCGTGAACGTCGTCGGTCTCGACTCACAGCCGTCGGACATGATCAAGCTCCATGCCGAGACGTTCAAGAAGCACGGCATCAGCTCGATCCGCAACTTCGACGCGCTGAACGACGTCGACAACCTCAAGTGGTCCGGCCAGTGCATACACGACGCGGGACTCTCGCACGAGGTCGTCGTGACGATGATGGGACTGCCGCCCGGGGTCGACAACCAGGGCACCCATACGCCGGCGTTCTACGCCTCGCGTGTGCAGCAGATCGTCGACGCGAAGATTCCGTTCGACCGTCTTTGCTTCAAGGACGCATCGGGCACCTCCACTCCCGCGACAGTCCGGGAAACCATGAAGGAGGCTCGCAAGGTCCTCGAAAAGGCGTTCCCCGGGAAGCACATCCACATCCAGTTCCACTCGCACGAAACGGCCGGCAACGGCATCGCGTGCTACATGGCGGCGCTTGAAGGCGGCGCAGACGGACTCGACCTCTCGATGGCTCCGATGTCCGGCGGCACCTGCCAGCCCGACATCATCACGATGTGGCACGCGCTCGACGGCGACGACCGCTTCGAGCTCGCTGGCATCGACATCGAGAAGGTCCGCAAGGCCGAGGCCGTGTTCAAGGAGCAGATGAAGGACTACTTCCTTCCGCCCGAGGCGATGTGCGTGAGCCCCGCGATCGTCTGGTCCCCGATGCCCGGCGGCGCCCTGACCGCCAACACGCAGATGCTGCGCGACTTTGGCATGATGGACAAGTACGACGCGATGATCGCGGAGATGTACGACTGCGTGCGTCTCGGCGGCTTCGGCACTTCCGTCACCCCGGTCTCGCAGTTCTACGGCCAGCAGGCGCTCAACAACGCCATGTTCGGCAAGTGGAAGAAGATCGCCCCGGGATACGGCAAGATGGTGCTTGGCTACTTCGGCAAAACGCCGGTCGCGCCCGACCCGGAAATCGTCAAGATCGCTTCCGAGCAGCTCGGGATGCAGCCCACGACGAAGACGGTTCTCGAAATCAACAACGCAGACCAGAAGAAGGGGCGCGCCGCCGCCGAAAAGATGCTCCGTGACGCCGGCCTGCCGATTTCCGACGAAAACGTCTTCATCGCCGCGTCGTGCCTCGAAAAGGGCATCGCGTTCCTCAAGGATCCGTCCAAGGCTCCAAACGGAGTGAGGAAGGTCTCCGCCGAAGACGCCGCCAAGGACGGTGGCGCCAAGAAGCCAGCCGCTGGCGGCAAGGACTTCACCGTGACCGTGAACGGCAAGGCGTACGGCGTCAGCTTCGGCGCGGACGGCCAGGCCACGGTGAACGGCCAGGCCTACACGTATTCCGTCAAGGATGGGATCGCCGCCGCGGCCCCGGCCGCCGCGCCAGCCGCTGGCGACGGCGAACCATTCAAGGCGCCGATGCCCGGCCTGGTTCTGCGCATCACCGCGCAGAACGGACAGCAGGTCGCGGAAGGCGATGAGGTGCTCGTCATGGAGTCCATGAAAATGGAAATGCCGATGAAGGCCACCAAGGCCGGCGTCGTCTCGATCTCCGTGAACCAGGGGGACAAGGTCAACTCTGGCGACACGCTCTTCACGGTCGCATGAGGGCCACGCCAATGAAAAAGGCACTGATCCTCCTTGCGGTTGTCGCGGCGTCCGCGTTTTGCGCTCCGGCGCAGGACTCGTCGTCGTCGCCAGCCGCCGCGGATTCCCTGACGGCCGCGCAGCTCGCGGCGCGCGCCGGCGGGATGTGGAAGGATTCCGGAATCTACGGTTTCATGACCGCAGTACCGCGGCCATACGTCTCGGGCGACAAGGTCCAGGGAATCGAAGACATCACCGACGAGCGCGCCTTGCGCATGGTTGACCGCGACCAGGACGGCAACCCGACCGGGACTCTCTCGTACGGCATTGAGCAGGGCTACTACGACCAGAAGGGCGCGTTCGTTCCGGGGCACGAGGTCCACATGCTCTTCGGCATGCCCTACGGTCTTGGCCAGCTGCTGATGATCGTGGTGTGCGTGTTCCTGATCTACCTTGCGTTCGTCAAGGGCTTCGAGCCCCTGCTGCTCTTCCCGATCGGCATGGGCGGCCTGCTCGCGAACGTGCCGCTCGCCGGCGTGACAACGCCGTCGATCATGACGGGCGGGGTGATTGTCAACGGCGGCCTCCAGATGGTCGGCGGGCAGGTGACCGCCGGAGGGTTCCTCTCGGTCATCTTCCAGGCCGGCATTGACACCGGCCTGTTCCCGATCCTGATCTTCTTCGGCGTTGGCGCCATGACGGACTTCGGCCCGCTGATCGCGAATCCGAAGATGCTGCTTCTTGGCGGCGCGGCCCAGCTCGGCATCTTCACGGCGCTGCTCGGCGCGGTGTGCCTCGACCAGTTCGTCCCGGGCATACATTTCTCGCTGAAGGACGCCGCGTCGATCGGCATCATCGGCGGCGCTGACGGCCCGACGTCGATCTGGCTGACGACGAAGCTCGCCCCCGATCTCCTCGGGCCGATAGCTGTCGCGGCGTACAGCTACATGGCGCTGGTGCCCGTCATCCAGCCTCCGCTCATGAAGCTGTGCACCACGGAGGCCGAGCGCAAGATCAAGATGAAGCAGCTTCGCCCGGTGAAGAAGATCGAGAAGGTCGTCTTCCCGCTTGTCGTCGTGATCCTGTGCGGCCTGCTGCTGCCGTCCGCGGTGCCGCTCATGGGCGCGCTCATGTTCGGCAACATCGCGAAGGAAAGCGGCGTGGTGGACCGCCTCAGCGACACGATGCAGAACGCGCTCTGCAACATCGTCACGATCATGCTCGGCATAGCGGTCGGCTCGAAGCTGGCGGCGGAGAAGTTCGTGACCGGGCAGACCGCCGGCATTATGATTCTCGGCGTCGTGGCGTTTGCGGTCGGCACGATGGGAGGCCTGTTCATGGCCCGCATCATGAACCTGTTCTGCAAGGAGAAGGTGAACCCGCTGATTGGCTCGGCCGGCGTTTCCGCGGTGCCGATGGCCGCGCGCGTCGCAAACAAGGTCGGTCTGGAGAGCGATCCCACCAACTTCCTTCTCATGAACGCCATGGGGCCGAACGTCGCCGGCGTGATCGGCTCGGCCGTGGCGGCCGGCATTCTCTACAGGATGCTCGGCTCTTGATCCGCGGCGATTCCGTCGGGGCGCCAAGCGCCCCGGCGGAGCCATGGCGAGTTTTCGGAGCGGGCCGCCAGTTCGCCGCATCAGGTTGAAAAGGCGGCGCTTTCATTTTTCCACGAATGCCACTTCGCAAGGACAATCTCATCGTCTATCCCGGGACTTTCGACCCGCTTACGCTCGGGCATTTGGATTTGCTGGAGCGCGCAAGCGGGCTTTTCGCGCACGTGGTGCTGGCGGTCGCCGGGTCGTCTTCCAAGATCGGCGCGATGTTCCCGTGCGAGGAGCGCATCGAGATGGCTCGCGAAGTCGCGGCTCCGCTGGGCAACGTGTCCGTCGAGCGTCTGGACGGGCTCCTGGTGGACTTCTGCCACGAGCGCGGGGCGCGCGTCGTGCTGCGCGGACTGCGCGCGTTCAGCGATTTCGAATACGAGTTCCAGATGGCGCTCACGAACAGGAAGCTCGCTCCGGACATCGAGACGCTGTTCATGATGCCTCGCGAAGACCAGTCGTACGTTTCCAGTTCGAGCGTCCGTGAAATCGCGGCCTACGCCGGAGACACGTCGAAATTCGTGCCTCCGACGGTGCAGCTGCATATCGAGCGGCTGGTCGTGCTTCGCAGGCTTTCTCAGCACCACTGAATCGGCGCGTAGATCCGACGATTCGGTGTTCTGGTGATCCGGCGATCTGACTATTCGACAATCCGGCGATCTCGCGATCCGGCGGGCGTCACGCCCATGCGGGTGGCTGAACGCGAATTTCACGCGTCGCGGCGGGTGCGCGCGGCAGCGCCAGTTCTGTGGAAAGCGAGTGGAGCATGTGCCATGCGCCGTGCGGTCCGGAAAGCGGTTCGGGGGCGCCATACAGCGTGTCGCCCGCGACTGGGTGCCCCGCCGCCGCCAGCTGGCAGCGTATCTGGTGCGTGACGCCAGTGCGGATTTCCACGCGCAGCAACGTCGTCCTCGTCTCGTGTGAGATCGGGGTCCAGAACGTCTCCGCCCTCATCGGGCGCTCCCCTCCGGGCAATGCGTTTCCCGATACCGGGCGCATCTTGCCGCGGTTAGACTGGCAGTGCGCCAAGAATCCGGATGCCCCGCCTGGAGCGTCGATGCGCCCGATTACGCGCGCAAGGTAGGTCTTTTTCACGGAACGCGAGGCGAATTGTCTTCGCACGAAATCCCAGGCGGCCTGGTTTCTTGCTACGAGGACCAGGCCGGACGTCCCGGCGTCTATGCGGTGCAGCAGCCCGGGTTCGCGCGGATCGGGGCCGACGCCGGCGGTTTCAGGGAATCTCGCGACGAGCGCCGCGGCGAGAGACCCGGCTTCGCCTGGCGCGATCGGGTTGCAGGGCTGCCCCGCCGGCTTGTCCACGGCCACGAGATCGTCGTCGCTCCACGCGACGCCAAGCGGAGCGTCGGGTTCCGGAACGACGGCCAAGTCGGCGGCCGTGGCCAGTTTTTCGACGAAGACTTCGAGTCCTGGAAACGGCCGATCCGACTTTGCGGCGCGCCGGCGTTGAATCGCGCCGCGCGACCGCTCCGGGTCGGTGGTCATCACTCCGCCGCGCGCGAAGCATTCCGCGAGCTGGACGCGAGACGCGCCCTTGGCGCGCGCAAGAATCGCCTTGTCCAGCCTACCAGCGTCGGAATCATCCTGAGTGCAGACGAACGAAAAGCTGAGCATCGCGTGGCGCCGACGGTGGCGGGGTGGGGAAGGGGATGAAGTGAGGGGCCCGGGACTGTGCTTGGTTTGCGGTGCTTGGCCTGCGGGGGCTTGGTTTGCTGATCTGTCGGATCAGCCGCGCCAAATCACGCTTTCCGGCGCCGCGACCGGCGAATCCCCGATTTCAAACGCCGCCGCGAGTTCGTCTCGCACAGCGTCAGCCGCGTCATTGGTTCTGGCATGGATTCGCAGAAGCGGGTCGCCGGCCTGGACCTTAGCCCCCACGGCGCGGATGCGATCAAGACCGACGGCGTGGTCGATGGCGTCGCTCGCCAGCTTGCGGCCGGCGCCGAGGAGCAATGCCGCGCGTCCGATGCGGGCGGCGTCCGCCTTTGTCAGGAATCCGTCGCGGGGCGCGGGGAAATCGACGATCACCGGCGCGGATTCGAGGACCTTTTCCGGGGATTCGGCCACATTGGCGTCGCCGCCATGCGCGGCGACCATTTCCGCGAATTTCTGCAATGCGGCGCCTGAGGAAAGCGCGTCCTCCAGCGCGGCGCGGGCGTAGGCTTCGTCTTTCGCCGCGTCGGAGAGGCGGAGCATCGCCGCGCCGAGCGCCAGGATCAGCTCTCGTTCGCCCGCCAGCGCACCATCCGGATCGGCGGCGGATCCCGGTGGCGGAGCGTCGGGCCGAAGCAATTCCGCCGATTCGCGGATTTCGAGCGCGTTTCCGACAGCCATTCCGAGAGGCGAGTCCATGCTGGTGACGAGCGCTTCGGCGTTTCGGCCCGCGCCGCGCGCGACTGCAAGCAGGGATTTTGCCAGCGCCTGAGCCTGCTCGGGCGTCTTCATGAACGCGCCGGAGCCGCATTTGACGTCGAACACGAGAGTCCGGGCGCCTTCGGCGAGTTTTTTCGAGAGGATGCTAGACGTGATCAGCGGAATCGACGGCACGGTGCCTGTCACGTCGCGCAGCGCATAGAGACTGCGATCCGCCGGCGCGAGGTTGTCCGTTTGTCCGATGATCGAGCATCCGACATTGGAAAGGACGTCGCGGAAGCGTTCCGTCGAGAGCCGTGCGTCGTATCCGGGAATGGATTCGAGCTTGTCCAGCGTCCCTCCTGTGATGCCGAGTCCGCGCCCCGAGATCATGGGAACGGCGACGCCGCACGCGGCTACGAGCGGCGCCAGGGGAATTGACAGTTTGTCCCCGATCCCGCCGGTGGAATGCTTGTCGGCGGTGGGACGGCCAAGGTCGCTCCAGTCGAGCGTGTCCCCCGAAAGCATCATGGCCTGTGTCAGCCAGAGCGTTTCTTCAGGGGACATTCCGCGGAAGAATATCGCCATGGCGAGGGCGGACATCTGGTAGTCGGGTATGCGCCCCGATGCGTATCGCGCAATCCATTCGCGAATCTCGCGCTCCGAAAGCGCTTCGCCGTCGCGTTTTTTTTCGATGATCCACTGCGGGACGAAGCCGTCCGCCGCATTTGCTGCTTGCTGCTGATCTGGCATTGGTGGTCTTCCTTCGCCGTGGCGTTGCGCGCCGTCGTGGCGGATGGTGCGTGTGAGGGTGCGGTGGGCCGTGGGAACGGCGCGGCGGCGCGCGGCGGCGCCGCGGTGGAATCAGGGATTCCAGACTTGCGACATTTCGCGCTCGCGGGCCTTGTCGGCGCGGCGCCGGCGTGCCATCGCGTCGAGGATGCCGTTCACGAAACGACCAGATTCGTTCGTGCCGAAGTACTTCGCCAGATCGACGGCCTCGTTGATGACGACCGGATCCGGGGCGCGGTCGGGGCCTTCGGGGAGCGTGAGTTCGGCGGTCGCCACGCGCAGCACGGCGCGTTCGGCTGCGCCTACGCGGTCAAGAGTCCAGTTCTTCAGGCGCTTTGAGATTGTTTCGTCGATTTCGGCGCGGCGGGTGGCCGCCTCGGTCACGAGAAGTTCCGCGAAGCGGCGCGCGGATTCGTCCGGCACCGCCCCCTGGTCCTCTCCCTGTTCCTTCAGCCTGAGCCCGCCATTCCAGAAAGTGGCGAAGAGTTCCGCGAGCGACTTGGCCTGCCCGGGATTGGCGTCCAGCTCGAAGAGCATCTGGACTGCCCATTCCCTTGCCTGGCGGCGCGAATGCATTGAGCGGCCGTTTGGCATCGCTAGATTGCTCCTGCCAGCGCGGCCATTTCGATTGCGGCGGCGGCGGCGTCCCAGCCCTTGTTGCCCATCTTGGTGCCGGCGCGCTCAATTGCCTGTTCGAGGTTGTTGGCGGCGACGAGCCCGCCCGTGACCGGCGTGTCGAACTGTAGCGAGAGCTGCGTGAGGCTGCGCGCGACCTGCTGCTCGATGAGGTCGGCGTGGGGCGTGGCGCCCTGGATTACGCATCCGAGCGCCATCACGGCGTCGAACTTGCCGCTCTTGAGCAGGCGCTGCACGGCGAGCGGGAGCTCGGAGGCGCCAGGCACCCGGACGAATACGATGTCGTCCGGCGCCGCGCCGTGGCGCAGGAGGCAGTCTTCCGCGCCCGCGAGAAGCTGGTCCGTGAAGAACGAGTTGAAGCGGCTCACCGCTATGCCGAATTTCCTTCCCTTCGCGGAAAGGCTGCCGGAGATTTCTTTCATGTCGTGTTTGTCGAAATGCGTGTGCTGGAATGCGTGGGGCCCGGAACTCGCGTTTGCGGTGGCGCCTTCCGTTTTTTTCAGAGTTCGATCGCGGCGTCGATTTTCGCGACCAGCTCCGAAATCGGGATTCGCACCTGTTCCATCGAGTCGCGGAAGCGCAGCGTGACCGTGTCCTTGAGCGCAGGGTCGTCGCCTTCGCCCATAGTGTCGAAATCTACCGTGACGCAGAACGGGGTGCCGATTTCATCCTGGCGGCGGTAGCGGCGGCCGATGGCTCCGGTCTCGTCCCAGGCGCATTTCCATTTGCGCTGGAGCTTCTTGTAGAGGTCGCGCGCCTTTTCGCGCAGTTCAGGCTTGTTCTTGACGAGTGGGAGCACCGCGACCTTGACGGGGGCCAGCGCCGGCGAGAAGCGCAGCACGTAGCGGATGTCCTCCTTGCCCTTGGAATCGACCAGCTTCTCCTCGTCGTAGGCATTGCAGAGCAGCGCCAGCGCGAGGCGGTCCGTGCCTGCCGAGGGCTCGATCACGTGCGGCACGTAGCGGCCGGCGAAAAGTCCGTCTACGAACGCGTTGGCGGCGGCGGGGTCCTTGCCGCGGGCCGTCCAGTCCGCCACGACCTTCGCGCGGAACGCGTCCTTCTCCTCGGGGGATTTCGTGGCGCAGGCCAGGCGCAGCCTGTCGTCCATCACCTCCATCGACTTGCCGCTGTGCTTCTGGTGCTGCGTGAGGTCGAAGTCGGAGCGCGCGGCAATGCCTTCGAGCTCCTGCACACCGAACGGGAATGCGTATTCGATGTCGACGCACGCGCGGGCGTAGTGCGCGAGTTCCTCCTTTGTCTGCCAGTAGAGATGGAGGTCTTCCTGCGGAAGCCCGGCGAGGCGGTACCACTTGAGGCGCTGCTCGACCCAGTACTTGTGCCAGACCTCCCAGCCCCAGTCGTCCTGCGGCTCGCCGGAGAGGTCGGGGCCGTCGGCGAGAGTGGCCACGTGGCCGCACAGCAGCTCCACGGCCTCGTCTGGCCGGATGAAGAACTCCAGTTCCATCTGTTCGAACTCGCGCGAACGGAACGTGTAGTTGCGCGGGTTGATCTCGTTGCGGAAGCTCTTGCCGCTCTGGGCGACGCCGAACGGCACCGCCTTGCGCGACGTGGGAACGATGTTGAGAAACTGCGCGAATATCGCCTGCGCGGTCTCGGGGCGGAGGTAGGCGACCGAGGAGTCGTCCTCCACCGGCCCGACGTACGTCTTGAACATCAGGTTGAACGAGCGCGGCTCGGTGAGGTTCTTCGATCCGCATGCCGTGCATTTGCACCCCTCGGGCAGTTTCCAGCCCTTGCCATCCTGCACGAGCTTGAGCCCCTGCTCCTCGCAGAGCTGGTCGGCGCGGTGCCGCTTCTTGCAGTCCTTGCAGTCCACCATCGGGTCGGCGAATCCGCCGACGTGGCCGGACGCCTCCCAGATGCGCGGGTTCATGATGATCGTGGCGTCAAGGCCCACGACGTCGTCGCGCCACTGCACCATGAAGTGCCACCAGGCGTCGCGGATGTTGCGCTTCAGCTCGCTTCCCATGGGGCCGTAGTCCCAGAAGCCGTTGAGTCCGCCGTAGATTTCGGACGAGGGGAAGATGAAGCCGCGGCGCTTGCAGAGCGAGGCGATTTGTTCGAGCGATTTTTCCATGTCGTTTGCGTTTCAGGCAAGTGTCATTTTTGAAAGTTCGAGTTCGGACGCGAGTCCGACGCGGCGCGCGATTTCGCGGCCTTCTCTCAGGAGCAGCGTCGTCGGGATGCTCGTCACTCCGAAGCGCGCGGCCAGCGCCGGCGCGGCGTCGACGTTGACCTTGCAGACCCGCACGGCGCCGCCGGGGATTCCGGCGGCGAACCTTTCGAGAATCGGCCCCTGCTTCCTGCACGGGCCGCACCAAGGCGCCCAGAAATCGACGAGCCACGCTCCGGCCGCCGTGGTGGAGTTGAAGTCCTTTTCGGTGAGTTCGATCGGAGTCGTGTCCATGTCGTTGTTCCCGTTGCGTCGTTTTGCGTCCTTTGCGGCGGGGCGCGGTCTGGCTCCTCCGGCCGCCGCGGCGCCGCCGCCGCGATCAGGCCCGGGTGTAGTTCGGAGCCTCGCGCGTGATGCGTATGTCGTGTGGGTGCGCCTCCTTGACGCCGGCCGGCGAGACGCGCACGAACTTGCCGGTGTCGTGGAGTTCTTCGAGCGAATGGGCGCCGTTGTACCCGAGGCTGGAGCGCAGGCCGCCGCAGAACTGGGTCATGACCTTCGACACCGTCCCGGCGTACGGAATTATGCCCTCGATGCCTTCGGGCACCAGGTCCTTCATCTTGCGGTGTCCCTGCGCGTAGCGCTTGCGGGAGCCCTCGAAGCTTTGCATCGCCGCCAGAGAGCCCATGCCGCGGTAGACAACGTACTGGCGCCCATCCTGGATGATCTTCTCTCCCGGCGATTCGTCGGTGCCGGCAAGGATCGAGCCGAGCATCACGCTTTCCGCGCCGGCCACGATTGCCTTCGGAATGTCGCCGCTGTAGCGCACTCCGCCGTCCGCAATCACTGGAACGGAGCCCTCGAGCGCCTTCGAGGCCTCCCAGACCGCGGTGATCTGCGGAACGCCCACGCCGCACACGACGCGCGTGGTGCAGATCGAGCCGGGACCGATGCCGACCTTGACCGCGTGCGCTCCGGCGTCGCGCAGCGCCACCGCGCCTTCGCCTGTGGCTACGTTGCCGGCGATTACGTCGACGTCCGGCAGGTTCTTCACCAGCCAGCGCACCATCTCAATGATTCCCTTGGTGTGGCCGTGGGCGGAATCGACGACGAGAACATCGGCTCCGGCCGCGGCGAGCGCCTGGGCGCGCTCGTAGTCCGTCCCTCCGGAAATCGCCGCCGCGCAGCGCAGCCTGTACTGGGCGTCGCGGTTCGCGAGCGGCAGGGTCTGTTCCACGAGATTGCGCACGTCGGTGAAGGAATACAGGCCGACGAGCCTGCCCTCGGCGTCCACGAGCGGAAGCTTTCCCTTCTTCGCGCCGCGCATGATCCTGTACGCTTCCTGCAGCGAAGTTCCGGCCGGAGCGGTGATGGGGTCGCGCGTCATCACGTCCTCGACTTTGAGCGACGTGTCTTCCGCGTAGTCGATGTCCTTGCTCGTCAGAACGCCGGCAACGCGCCCGTCGGCGTCGAGTATCGGGAATCCGGAGAACTTGTAGTGGCGGGCTTCGCGTTCGGCCAGGATTTCGTCGAGCGTCTGGCCGATGCGGAACGCCACCGGGGCGTGTATGAGGCCGTTGAGGTGCTTCTTGACCTGGCTGACCTGGTCCGCCTGCTGCTCAATCGTGAGGTTCTTGTGGATGACGCCGATGCCGCCGTTCATGGCCATGGCGATGGCCATCGACGCCTCGGTCACGGTGTCCATGGCGGCTGAAAGGAACGGGACTCCCATGCGGATGCGCGACGTGAGACGCGTGGAGATGTCCGTGGAGTCCGGCAGAAAGTCGGCGTATTGGAGGACGAGCGATACGTCGTCGTACGTGAGGCCTTCAAACGGGAAGTTCGCCATGAAGGCTTCGGTGTGGGGGTTGAGTTTCATTGGTTGAAGCGAAATCTGGCGCTTTTGAAGACTGCGGGCGCGCCCGGCAGGTCGCCGCGCCGCCGAAATTTGGCGTGGCGACAATTATCGCCGTCTTGCACGAAGTGTCAAGGTATTTCACGCGCGCGCAAAACTCCGAACGGGGAGTCGAAAGATCAAAGGAACTTCACGATTGCCCGAAGGCCGAGGCTCCTTGAGCGCGAGCGTCTCGTTCCCAAAGTAGGCGGCGGTTTCCAGCCCGCCGCAAAAATAAACCTAAATGTCGCAGTTGAAGTGTCACACAGAGGCACAGAGGCACGGAGAACATTGGAAAATGGCTTTTGAAACCTTTGAAATCGCATGCGAGGCTTTCACCCAAAAGGTGCATTGAAACTGGGAACCATGTGCATCCATAAAACCATCAATCTCTGTGCCTCCGTGCCTCTGTGTGAGAAAGTCTGTTCGTGTCAACTGCGTTTTTTTCGGATAAAGGAACCGCAAATTGAAAATACGGACGGAATATTAATCGCAACTGGGGCGGCGGTCTCTAGCCCGCCGCTCGAACGTCGTTTTTTTCCGTGACATGTGATCGGCGATGCTGTATGATGCCGCGCGGGTTCGCGCGGGGCCGGACCCCGGTATTTCCCGCCTCCGGAGTCCTGGCCGGATCGGTTTTTCTCCGTAGGTCGCGATTCCCCGTAACTTTTTCCCCGTCTCGCGTGTAGTCATGTCGAACGCGTTTTGTGCGCGAATCCATTTTGGCAATCAATCCAAGCACATCCCACGCCATGTCACTCCAAACCGTCCAGCACATCTCTGACATCTCGTTTAGGGACCACTTCCTGTCCGCGCAGGGGGCCGAGCCCAAGAACGGCAAGATACAGGTCAACCACAACACCTTCGACGTCTCGTTCGTCGATGGCAAGGTGAACGCCAAGTTCGCGAGTGGCAACTGGTTCACGAACCTGTTCCGCTCCTCCACTCTCACCCGTTTCACGCAGACGCTCCAGACTCAATATGACGATTGGATCAACAACCAGGCGAAGGCGGGCGTGGGCGAGGGCGTTCCCGGCGGCGTTGTCCATGACATGGTGGTCAATGACCATGTGCAGGAGCCGCCCGTGATGGAGAATCTCCAAAACAACCCCAACGTCGTGGACGAGAACGCGGTGATCAACGAAGGGGTCAAGGACAACCCCAACGTCACGGCCAACAACAAGGCGCAGGGGATGCCTGAGGCGAAGGACATCCAAAACAACCCCAATGTCGCGGCCGAGAACGCGGGGATCAACGAAGGGGTCAAGGAAAACCCCAACGTCGCGGCCGAAAACAAGGCGCAGGAGCCGCCTGCGGCGAAGGGTTTCCAAAACAACCCCAACGTCGCGGCCGTGAACACGGCGATCGACGGCATCATCGACGTCCTCCACGCGAACCACGACAAGATCGACAAGGACGGTCTCCGGTATTCGAAGGCGGTCATGAAGGCCTTCGCGATGCCGGATGCGGCCGCCTCGCTTTCCGAGGACGACGCCGCGAGCTACGAGCGCGCCGTCGTGGGTGAATCCATGCCGAAGAACATGGCCAAGCTGCTCTCGAAGCTCGGCGAGATCGGCAAGCTCGCCGCGCTGCGCAACCAGCTCACGAACGTCCCGTCCGGCACGGAGTGCGACGAGATCGTCCGCAACGCCGGCTTCCTCACGCACACGCTCGAAAACAACATCGGCAAGAGCGAGCAGGAGATCAAGCACTACGTCCTCAACATGCTCGACACGGTGATCGACGGCTTCCTCGCCGCCGTGAACGGCATGACCGACAAGAACACGCAGGCCCTCGATTTCCTGAACAAGTTCGACGGCGCGTGCATCGAGGCGAAGAACGACAACATCCAGGAATACATGCAGCGCGCGATGAACATCGCCTCCGCCGGCCGCTCCGAGCAGAAGGACGACCTGGCCTACAGCGTCACGGCCGAGTTCGCCGCGCTCGCCGAGAAGGTGAGGACGCCCTTCCTCGATGCCGCGCGCACGGAATGCGAAGCCGAAGTCCGCGCCTGGTGCGCCAAAAAGGGCATTACGGACGAGGCGGAGATCCAGGAACGCATCACGGGAACGGCCGAGACGAAGCTCGCGGCAAAATCCGACGAGATCGAGAAACTCGTGAAGGACAAACTCCAGACGGAAGGCAAGAGCTTCCTCTACGAGAATCTCTGCGGCGCGCTGCGCCCCGTCACGACCGTCGAGAAGGACGCGAAGACCGACCAATGGACCGTCACCACGCTCGTGGACAAGAAGGGAGATCCGATCATGAAGCCCGTCTCCGCCTCCGACATCGACAAGGACTTCGACAAGTTCGTCGAGATGTTCATGAAGGACGCCCACGCGATGGGCCTGGTCGAGAACAAGACCCGCAATGTCGGGAAGACGACGTTCGCCACGAAGCAGGA
>CAMOSH010000100.1 GCA_946624575.1 uncultured Verrucomicrobiota bacterium | reverse complement strand
GCATCAAAAAAACGAGCTCTCCGAAAATGGGTGCACGTTATTATGGCAAACTGCGAGGGCTACATCGAAAAGACCGGCACCGGCACCGAGGACATGATCGCGAAGTGCGCCGAATGGGGCGTCGCGGCGCCGGAATGGATCGAGGAGGACGACGTCTTCCGCGTCGTCCTGAAACGCCCGGCCGCCACGACGGCAGAAGACGGACCGGCCCGGCGGAATCTTGGAAAAAGAACGGAGAGAAGAAGGAATCGGGCGTCGACAACTACCCAGCAGACTACCCAGCAGACTACCCAGCAGACTACCCAGCAGATCCCGTTGGCGATGATCCCTCCGGGGAATATGCGCAACATCGTTTCCCTTGTGCAGAAAAATCCGCGGATCAACGTCAATGGAATGGCGCATGCGCTAGGCTTGAGCCCCAACGGAGTGAAATACCATTTGAAGCAATTGAGGAAGATCATCGACATCAAGCACGTCGGTGCGTTCCAGGCGGGCAATTGGAAACTGTCAGTCAAGGAGGCCCGCACGTGAACGCACCGCTTTCCGACAAGCCCGTCCGCCATATCCTCGCCCTTTCCGGCGGCAAGGATTCCTCCGCCCTCGCCGTGTTCATGAAGGACAAGGTCCCGGACATGGAATACGTGTTCTGCGACACGGGCGACGAATTGCAGGAGACCTATGACTACCTGGACAAGTTGGAGTTCTTTCTCGGAAAGAAAATCATCCGCATCAATGCGGACCGCCCGTTTTCTCACTACCTCAAGTTGTACAACGGAGTTCTTCCCGACGCTCGAACGCGCTGGTGTACCCGAATGCTGAAAATCGTTCCGTACGAAAAGTATGTCGGCAACGACCGTGTTGTCAATTATGTTGGCATCAGGGCTGATGAACCATATCGAACAGGTTATATTTCGACGAAAGAAGGAGTGCGAGCCGTATATCCGTTTGTGGAAAACAACATTCGGAAAGCAGATGTGTTCAAGATTCTTGAGGACGCCGGTCTCGGGCTTCCGTCCTATTACGAGTGGCGCTCGCGTTCTGGTTGTTTCTTCTGTTTTTTCCAGCAAAAGGTTGAATGGGTCGGATTGCTGGAACGTCATCCCGATCTCTTCCAAAAAGCAATGGCCTACGAGAAGGCAGATCCGCTGACGGGGGAACGCTTCACCTGGTGCCAGGGGGAAAGTCTCGCCGAGCTTTCTCGCCCCGAACGTGTCGCGGAAATCAAGGCGCAGTTCGCCAAGAAGCAGGCGGCGAAGCCGAAGAGCGCGGCGAACCTTTCCCTGAAGGATGTCTTCGCGGGAGACGATATGGGAGACCAGGCGTGTCTGATGTGCCATCTGTGAAGATCCCCGAGGGGCTCGTCTACCTCGACAACAACGCCACGACGGCCTGCTTCCCCGAGGTCGTCGAGGCGATGGCTCCGTATTGGAGCGCCGCGTTCGGCAACGCCGAGAGCGCCCACTTTGCGGGCCGGACCGCCCGCCGCGCCGTTGAGGCCGCCCGCGCCACCGTGGCCGGGGCGCTGGACGCCGACCCCGGGCAGATCTTCTTCACCTCCGGCGCGACGGAGGGCAACAACTGGATTTTCCAGGCGTTCGCCGACTCGAAGCCCGCGGCGCGGCGCGTGGCAGTGTCCGCCATCGAGCACAAGTCCGTCCTCAACGCCGCGAAGAGGCTCGAAGCCTTCGGTTTCGAGGTGTCGTTCCTTCCCGTCACGCGGGACGGCGTCGTCGACCTCGCCGCCGCACGAGAGGCGATCCGCCCCGGGACGGGACTCGTCTCCGTTCAGCTCGCAAACAACGAGACCGGCGTCGTCCAGCCCGTCCGGGAACTGGCCGCCCTGGCGCACGAGGCCGGCGCCTTCTTCCACTGCGACGCCGTCCAGGCGCTCGGCAAGATGCCGTTCTCGCTCGCGAATCTCGGCGTGGACTCCGCGGCGTTCAGCGCCCACAAGATCCACGGTCCGAAGGGCGCGGGATTCCTCTTCCTTCGTGCCGGTGCGAACCGGTTCCCGTTCCCGATGCCGCTCGCGGGCGGCGGGCAGGAGCGCGGCGTCCGTCCCGGGACCCACAACGTTCCCGGCATCGTCGGTCTCGCCAAGGCGATGGAACTTCTGCCCGAATCATCCGCCCTTGCCCGGATGAAGGCGATGCGCGACGAATTCGAAAAGGCTATACTTGCCGCCATTCCAGACTGTCGTATCAATGGAGCGGAGGCGGAGCGGTTGCCGAACACAACAAATCTTGTTATCCCCGGGAGTCCTTCGGAATTGATGCTTGCAAACATGCCGCTTTTGTGCATTAGTAGTGGCTCTGCCTGCAATAGTGGCGTAATGGAAGGGTCCTTCGTTCTTCGTCAAATGGGGCTTTCTGCTGAAGAAGCCGCTAGTTCTCTACGGGTTTCCGGATCTATTCTGACCTCTAGTGAAGAGCTGATGCGCGCCGTCAGCATGATTGTCACCACTTCACAGCACATTCGGAGCATGGCCATATGATTCCACGTTCAGACGAGATCAAAATCAAACAGATAGTAGACGGCATTTCAAGGCGGTCTTCCGCTTTCGGACAAGCGCCTCACAAAGATGTCTTTCTTCTAGCCCTTCTTGACGTGTTTGAAGGTAGCGAAGGCTTCAAGAATCGTTTTTCCCTAAATGATGCTCTTGATTCGGCTTTTGAGAAAGAATGGAATCTATGTGTCGCGTCACATCCCTATGTCAAGACGGCCATCGAGTTGCCGTTTTGGTATTTGCAGAATGATGGCATTTGGCGTCTGCAAGCAAAACCTGGCATGGAAGAGATTGTATCATCTTTTCCAAGGGCCACTCGAAAACGAATCAAAGACAGCATTGACTTTGGCTATTTTTCTGACGACTTTTACGCCCTTGTTTGCAATGAAGATTCTCGATCTTTTCTTAAGCAATACATACGACAACGGTTTTCAATCAATGCAACCCAACAAGCGAATGGACCAACCATGAGTTACCAAAACCCGTTTGTTTCCTACTTGAATTCCCTTCAAGGCACGGATGCCAACAACCTTGGCGCCTTGGCGGAATTCCAGGCCCGGAATCCGCTCTTCGAGGAAATCCGAGTCGACCACGAACTGACGCCCGTCATTCGCGACACGCTTCTTGGAAACGACCGCGAACCCGGAAACGTCATCCTCACGGGCCACGCGGGCGACGGCAAGTCGACGCTGGCGCTGGCGGTCATCCGGTCCCTCGATCCCGACCTTCCGTTCGAGCGGAAGACGGAGGTCCGGTGCAACGGCGTCCGGATCGTTGTCGTCAAGGACCTGAGCGAGTGGTCCGAGCCGGAGCGCGACGCCCTGCTGGACGAGTGGCTCCGCGCCGATCCTTCGGTCCGATACCTGGTCGTCTCGAACACGGGGGCCCTCCTTTCCGCGTTCTGCGACCGTTGCGAGAAAGCGGGGAAGGACCGCGTCTCCGTCGAAAACGAACTGCTGGCGGCGTTCGATTCGGAGCGGGAGGGATCGTTCGGCTTCGGCCCCGCGCGCTTCGCCGTCCACAACCTCGCGCGCCGGAACAACATCGGCCTCGCGATGAAGGTTCTCGGAAAAATGGTGTCCTCTTCGAAATGGGAGGACTGCCGGAGCTGCCCGAACGCCAGAACGTGCCCGGTCTTCGCCAACCGGGAAATCCTCCGAAGAAACGCGGATCCCGCGTTCCGGCGGATCTCCTGGCTCTACGAGCGGGTGCACGCCTACGGCAGCCGCCTCACGATGCGGCAGTTCGGCGCGCATTTCGCGTATTTCCTGACGGGCGGGCTGGACTGCCGCGCCGCCGGCACCCTCACCGGAACGGCCGCGGACGGCATCCGCTTCTTCAACCTGTTCTGGGGCGACGACGGCGAGAAGGATTCGAAGGGCGCGGCGCACCAGCTCCGGGCGGTCGCCCTGATGAGCGAACAGGGGTTCAACGCGATTCGTTCGCCGCAGGAGAACCGGCTGCTCCGGGATTCCGCGGAAGCGCCGCTGGCGAGGACCGACGCCGAACTGGAGGGCCTCGAGGCGCGGCTGCGGGCGCCGGTCGCCAACCGGCCCGGCGAAAAGCCGGAAGAGAAGGAGGCCCGCGAGGCGAAACGAAGGCGAAACTACCGGCGGGCGGTCTACTTCCTCGGCACGCCCCGGGACGAAAAAGAGCCGAAGCGGGCGTTCGACCGCTTCCTCGACGGATTCCTACAATCCCCGACGCTCCGCGAAGCGCTCGCTTGGCGGGACGACCGGACCCGATTCAACGGAACCAGGCTTGCGGCCCCTCTCTTCCGCGTCCTTCAGGAGGAGTTTTCGGGAGTCCGCATCCCGGAAGGAAGCTCCGCCGGGGACACGCTCTACATCACGCTCGGCGGCCGGATGCCGGGCGGCCGGCGCAGCGTCCAGCCGGTCCTGGCCTCGTGCGAAATTCGCAGATCCTTCTCGATTGAGCTTTGCGCGGACGGCGCGCCCGCCATCCGCGGACGGGGACGCTTGCTGGACGGCGTCGAGCTCAGGCTTTCGATCCCGTTCCTCGACTATGTGCACGACCGCGGGAACGGAGAGCTCGGCCGCGGCCTGACGGCGGCCTACCGGAACCGGATCGAGGCCTTCAAGGCGGTCCTTCTCGAAAAACTGTCCGACTCGGACAACAACGAACTCGTCCTGCTCCGCCGCGGAGCCGATGGTTCACTCACAGAACTCGGCGTCCGGATCCGGGACGACCGCGACGGCAAGAAACTGGAGGTGCTCTGATGAATCGATTCCCCTGCAACGCCGCGGACGGCGAACGCGACCGCAACCCTTCGATCCGGCTCTTCGGCCGCCGGTTCTCTGACGATTGGCAGCCGATGAACGCCCTGGCCGAGCTCCTGCTCGTCGCCGCATCCGAGAAACGGGTCCTCGCCGACTCGCCGACGCCCGCCACCCGGGACCTTTTCCCGAACGCCGCGGATCTGGACAGCCTTCGGCAGGCCGCGACGGGTCTGGTCTACTATCCCAAGGCGCATCTCAACCTGAAGCTGTTCGCCTTCTTCGGCGCTTCGGCCCTCGCCACGCGCCATCGCGTGCATCAGGAGCACGCCCGGGAGCTCCAGCGTCTTCTCGGCGCTCGTATCGATGCCCCGGCAGGAATGAAAACGGAGGACATCCTGCAGAACCTGAGCGCCTTGTTCCTCGGTTTCCTGGGAAACGGCGCAGGCCGAACATGGTGCGCGCAAACATTTCTTCCTTTTACTCCGTCCCTTTTGTGCCGAGAGGCCATTTGGGTAAAAAAGGGGTCGAGTCATTTACGCGATGACGAATGGATCGATGCAATTCAGAACAATATCGATTATTCGAAGCATGAGATCTACGACCGAAGCGGCGAATCCCTCTATCTGCAACTCTGCAACGCCTTCTCGCGGACACCGGCCGAGATTTCCGCCTGGCTGTCCGAGGACGATGGCGTGAAGCAGTCGCTTCTCGTCGACGAGACCGATCCGGCAACACTGAAGCAAGCGCTGTCGGACGCATTGCGGTGTTTTCTCGGATCCGCGCCGAGCGGCCTTTCACCGATCCTGGACTTCGTCGACACGGGCGTCGACACGGCGACGGCGGAAGCATCGGACGGTCCGGACGACAATCCACGGAAGTCGGAGTGCGGATGGGTGCCTGAGGAGACCTGGCGCGAGGGATATCTCTTCGCGGTCGAAATCAAGCGTCTTCTTTCGGCGAAACTCGACCCGATGGAGAAGCTCGACCTGTTCGAAGCCGCCTGTTCGCTGCAGATTCTGCGGACGCTCGTTCGCCAGGCCAGGCGGTACTATCCGGCATCCGGCTCTGGGCTCCGACTACTGCTTTGCGATGCAACCGGCGCAACCCGACGCCTCAAGACGCGTTCTTCGCAGTCGCTTCAGGAAATCGCCAAGACGCTCAAGCT
Organism: uncultured Verrucomicrobiota bacterium; assembly: GCA_946624575.1. Lineage (GTDB taxonomy): Bacteria > Verrucomicrobiota > Kiritimatiellia > RFP12 > UBA3636 > UBA3636. Next base: position 8,353 of record CAMOSH010000100.1, on the reverse strand, counting down.
GGCAATTCGCATTCCGGAAATCCAAAATGCGGTCTTTGCAATCGAACAGAACAGGCGCCCGGGAAACGAAGAGGCTGAACTCATCAAGGATTATCGAGAAGGAGATGCTTACGGAATCGGCCTCTACCGTAAAATCGGAAAGAGTCTCGGCCTAATTGTCCCGCCCAAGGGACGGGCGATCAAGGCCACGCTCAACGAGCGTCTCCTACGCTGTCTCGTCCTGACGCTCGTTCCCGAAAAGAGGGCGACGCTCACGTCGTTCAAGGCCCGCATCGAGGCGCACCACGGTTTCCTTTTCGACCCGGACGGCAGGAACGGCGGAGACGCGTGGCTCGAACGGCTGCTCGAGGCCGCCGGAATGCTCGTCCGCCTCTCGGACGCCTGCTCGCTCGTCCACAACCCGTTCGTCTGATTCCAAATCCAGGAGACACGCGATGAATCTCTACGTCGATACCATTGCCAGCTTCATCCAAAAGCAGCTTTCCAATCCAGGGAACGCGGACGCCCCGCTCGTCTTCATGGTTCCGGAAATCTCCGGAGCCGACGCCGTCGCCCTGATGGCAGCCTGCAAGAACCTCGCGATCGCGGCGGGACGCCCCGCCGTCGTGGTGGCGTCCCGCGAATGCATGGCCGCCGACACCTGGACCGACGAGGAACGCCGCGCCTTCGAACGGGAGGCGGGCGAAAAGAGCCTCACGTATTTCCGGAACAAGCCGGAAGGAAGGCCCCTCGCGGTGCTTCTCGGCACCGCCGACGCCGGGGACAGCGGAAGCCTCGACGACTTCTTCCAATGCGATTCGAAAACGGTCTTCGACCTGGCGATGGAGAAGAAGTTCAACGGCTGGGTCCTCAAGTTCCTCGAGGAGGGCGGCGTCCAGGTTCCACAATCGAGGGAACGGATCCGCGACTGGGCGACAGCCCGCGGCTCGGCCTGGAACGACGTCCTGGACCATCTCCGGGACGCAACTTCGCTCGCGGACGTTTCCCGCCTCCTTGCGTCGGTCCTCGCCGCGGAACCGCAGTCCTCGGACGAGGACGACTGGTTCTGCGCCGTCCTCCGCCACCTGCCGGGCCTGCCGAACCTGTCGGGCTTCGTCGAATACGCCAAGCGGCCCAAGAAACACCGCACCTTCCGGCACTACGCGGACCTGGCCCGCGATTTCGCGAACTACCACGGCTCCTTTCTCGACGAGAACGCGAAGAAGAAACGGCTTGACGCGATCGCGGCGTTCCGCGCCGCCGATCCGCGGCCCGAGGTCGATCCGGCGCCGTTCGCGACGGTCGACGAACTGCTCGACGCCCTCGACGCCTACGTCCGAAATCACGAAACGGGCCGGCTCGACGATCTGAAGGAGGCCGACTTCGTCGTGGTCGCGGACCGCATCCTGGGCGCGAAGCCCGTCCGGGAGCCGTCGGATCGCGAAACGAAGGACTCGGTGAAGAAGCTCTCGGGGTCGCCCGTCGAAACCCTGCTCATGGGGGCGTGGCTGGCGCTCGGAAAGTTCTGGAAGGCGTTCGCGGCCGAGGATGGAACGCCCGCCACGCCGGAATCGATCGAGTTCAAGGGAATCCTCTACAAGTTCAGGCGGGAGGGCGTCGTGGACGCCGCCGACGCGCTGGAGGACGCGAAGATGGTTCTTGGAGGGCTCGACGGCCTCGTCACGGAGCATCTGCGGGGTTTCTCTCCCGTCGCCAAAAAGCCGCCGGTCGCGGTCTCCTCCGACCTGCTCCCCGCCGACCTGCAGACGAAGAACGCCGGGCAATCGGACCCCTCGTTCGTTTTCCAGGTGACAATCCGGGGAGAAGGGCACGAGATCCGGAGCAAATTCGCCCTTCTCCTGCCGGACATCCACGCCTACCGGCTCGCCGGGGAGCTCGTCCTCCGCGCGAAGGAGGCGATGGACCGCGCGTGCGCGGATCCGGGGAAGCGGCTGCCTGTCTTCCACCTTCCCTACTACCGGGAGCTGCTCCTTTCGCGCGACGAGGAGGAGACGGCCTACGTGCTGGACTCGGCGCTGAAGGCGGACGTGGGATACGATTCGTTCGCCACCTTCCTCTTCACCGACAAGTGGCGGCATGCCGACTCCGCGGCCCCGCTGGCGCGCGCCATCGAGGATGTCGACCGCCGGTTCCGGGAGTTCCTGGACGACGCGGTCGCGAACGGACTGCACGCGGCGGTCGGGGGTCGGGGGATTCCGTTCGTGAACGCCTACCGCAAGGCGGTCGGCGACTACACGGAGTCCGATCCGGCGGCGGCCGGCGCGAACAAGGCCGCCGCGATGCTGCTGCGGGCGTTCCTGTTCGTGGACGAAAGGACCCCGGGGGACGATGCGTGGAAAACGGCGGACTTCGAACCGTCGGCGCTCGTGACGGTGCTCCATCCCGGTCTTCTCGAAATGCTCCAGGCGCAGTGGGTGTTCCTGTTCGAGGCGTTCTTCTACGCGGCGACGGAAGCGTACCGGTCCGATGCGGAGAACCCGTTCCGGGAGGGCCGGTGGACCTACTACGAGGATCTGGCCGGCCTCAAGTATCCGCTCACGGGACTGCCCGTCCGGCAGGGCGGCGCCTTCGAGCTTTCGTCGAACGGCACCGGCCTCCTGTTCCGCATCGGCTCCCTTCCGGCGACGGACGCCACCGTCTCGACGCGGTTCCTGACGAAGGTCGACGACGGCGACGACGACGGGGAGGAAATCGCGGCGGGGAACCTGTTCCGCGAAACGAGCGAGTCCCGCCTGCTCCGCGACCGGCTCGAGGACTACAGCAGGATGCATCCCGAGTCGGCGGACGGACTCTCGGTGGCCGTCTACCGGAACGAGGACGTCCAGCCGATCCTTTCCGGAATCGACGCCTTCCTCCGGTCCCTGCCGGAACGCGACCCGGCCAGCGGGCCGTTCGCCCTCCGGCTCGTGGTCTTCTCCGAATCCTCCGACACGAACGTTGTCTCCCGGTGGCTCTCCGCCTGGCAGGACTACATCGAGTCGGACGACGGTGAGGACGCCCCGTATCCCGGATGCCGGATCGCCGTCTCGCACCGGCTCGTCGCGCCGGACAACGGCGGATGCGAGGCGTTCGCCCGCGTCATCCGCGAAGAGGTGGACGCCGACGTGTTCGTGCTCTACAACTTCATCCGGCCCGACGGAAATGGCTGCCGGTTCGAGCCGGTCGGGCCCTACGACCGGACCAGGGACTCCATCAAGTTCCCCATCCTCGAACAGGCGCAGGTCGCCTGCAGGGATCCGGACGCCCTGTACCACCGGTCGCAGATCGTGAGCAACCGGCAGTTCGCCGTCTCCGACGAACACGCGAACCTTTCGCGCCGCCTCACGGGCGGCATCGCCCAGGGCGCCCATTTCATCGTCCTCTCCGACGGCGACTTCTCGCCGTGGCGATGCGTGGTGGACGCCGCGCACGAGGCGGCCGAATGGGTCGTCGCAATCGATCCGCTCGTGGATCGGACGCTGATCGGAAAGCCGGCCGACGACGTGACGGGACCGAGCCGCGAACTGATCGGATTCGGAACCGGCGTCGGGCAGCACGGCGAAAGCAACTTCACCGTTTCCACGCAGCAGACGGATCTGCAGGGACTCGCAACCCATTTGAAGGACGCGATGCGCCGCGAGGTCTTCCGATACGGAACGCCGGAAGCGGACGAACGCATCGCGCAGCACCTCCTCCGGGAGGCGAGGGAACTCTCCGGCCTTTCCATCGTCCGAGCGGTCGGGCCGGGGCAGTACGTCCGGGACTTCCTCGCCTACGCCCTGCTCCGCAAGATGCTTCCGACGGACGGGACGGAACACCTCTGCAACCGGATCTTCTCCATCGACGCCTACCGGCACTGGTTCGACATCGGCTCGGAGGAGAACCGGACGCATCCTGACCTTCTCTGGCTGGTCGCGGACATCGACGCGACCGGATCCTTCCGTCTCTCGGCGCGGCTGATCGAATGCAAGATGGCCGAATCCGCGGGAATGGACGCGCTTCTCGACCACGCCTTCGACCAGATCCAGAACGGACTGAAGGTTCTTTCGAGTATCTTCGCGCCGCGCGCCGCGGCCGGCGACCTTCCGCCGGACGCGAGATACTGGTATCTTCAGCTTCATCGCCTGATCGCGAACGGCGTGTCGGACGTGCCGTCGGACCGGAAGGCGGCGTTCCTGCAGGCGATGGAACGCCTGGCCGACGGCGATTTCTCGATCGAATGGGACGCCGCGATCTACACGTTCATCGCGGACGACATCGCGGACGCGTCCCTGCGTCGGCTCGACCGGGCGGCGGATTTCCCCGTGTGCGGCCGGACCCTCAACGTCCAGGCATACCAGTGCGGCTATCCGTTCATCGATGCACTTTGCAGGGACGATTCGCCGATTCCCCGCGCGTGGAACGCGGAAATCGACGCAAACGGCGTTCCGGTTCCCGCCTACGCGCCGCGAGCCGATTTCGTGGATGCGGATGCGCCGGAAGACATTGTCGCGGACGACGTTCCGGAAGAGGACGACGCCGGAGACTTGTCCGTTGCCGTCGCCGATCCGGTCGCCCAACCCTCCGAAGCAGCGGCCAATCCTGCGCCCGAGACGCAACAGGACCAGGAAGTCGCAACCACCGCCGAGAGCCCGGCGGGTGTCCAGCCAGTTCCGGCGGCAGTCGTGTCGGACGTGGGCGCGTCCACGCCTTCCGTCATGCATGCGCCGAGCGCAACGGCCGCCGTCACGACAGCGCCTGTCGTTGCACCCTCGCCGAGCGCCGGTTCGATTCCAGACCGGATTCTTCTTGGAACAACGGATTCGGGACGAGAAGTCTACTGGGAGTTCGGACATCCGAAATTGGCCAATCGGCATCTTCTCATCTTCGGTTCGTCCGGTCAGGGCAAGACCTACGCGATCCAGACGCTGCTCTGCGAACTCGGCAGAAAAAGGCAGCATAGTCTGATTCTCGACTACACGGAAGGGTTCAAGACCGGACAGCTGGAGCAGGAGACCGTGAATTCGCTGTGTCCTGAACAGCACATCGTCCGAAACGCGCCCCTTCCGATCGATCCGTTTGCCGCCTATTCGCAGAACGACAACGGCATCGTCATACAGGATCGGCCCGTCGACATAGCCAAGCGCGTCGCGGCGATCTTCAAGTCGGTTTATCCAGACACCGGCCCCATCCAGCATTCGATTCTGATCAATGCGATCAAGACGGGGCTCGGCGGTCCGGCGGGTCTAACGCTGGAAGGATTGAAGAATATTCTCGACGGCATGGCCGAAGGGCGGGGCTCGAACAGAGCCTCCATCGCCGGACTCAGCCAGCGGATCGGGAATCTTGCCGACGAGAATCCTTTCGAGTCCGCGGGCTCGTCGGTCGGGTGGGAAGATCTGTTCGCCGATCCGACGCATCTCTGCCATGTGTTCCAGCTCACCGGGCTGGATCGGATTTCAAGGAGACTGATCGTCGAGTTCGTCCTGTGGGATCTCTACGCACACGTCCGTGCGAACGGGCGGAAGGACAAACCGAAGGTTCTCGTCCTCGACGAAGTCCAGAACCTGAGCCAGGATGCGGACGCGCCGCTCTCGAACTACCTGGCGGAGGCGCGCAAGTTCGGGATTTCGCTGATCATGGCGACGCAGTCCGTCAACAATGCGGGCAGCCAGGAATTCAAGGACAAGTTGTTCCTGGCCAAACAGATTCTGCTTTTCCAACCGCCGGCAGGAAGCGCGGGAGAGTATGCCAAGATCATTTGCGATCAGGTCGGCGGAACCCTGGGCAAGGACGAATGGAAGCGCCGCCTCATGAACCTTTCCCAAGGCGAATGCTATGCCATCGGTCCGGTTCTGGATCCGCGGACGAACCAGCTTCGTCCGGCTTCGGTCGAGCGAATCCGGATCACGTCACTCCCCGATCGCGGGTTCTAGCCGATGGGCGCGAAGACACGGAAGCCGGAACGTCTTGCCAGGGACTTCCACCGGACGTTCATTCCGGATCGGCAGTATCTGGGCGAGCTGCTCAAGTACGCCGCCGGCGGAGGCGCCTACAAGAAGCAGAAGATCGCGGACGCAACCGGCATTCCGACCGGCGATTCGAGCGGCAAGGCGATTCCGACGGCGGACTACTGCCGCGGGATGGGGCTCGTGTCGCTCGTGAAGCCGGCTTCGAAGGGAGCGGATCCGACGCTTGCGCTCACGCCCTTCGGTCGCGCCGTGTTCCTCGAGGACAAGTTCTTCAAGGAGCCGTTCTCGCAATGGCTGGCGCACTGTTTCCTTTGCAACGAGTGGAGCGGAGCCGATGTCTGGTTCTACCTGTTCTGCGAAGGCGCGCAGGTCTTTGGCAATCATGCCGCGAAGGATGACGTAATGAAGTGGATTTCACCTCTGATCGGCGGGAAGAATCCGGTCAAGGCGGCATCCCTGACCATCCATATGTACAAGGAAGAAGCGTCGTTCGGCGCGTGCGCGGCCATCGCCACAATCAAGGAGAAGGACCGGGACGTTCTCGTACGGACGACTGCGCCGATTCGGGACGAATACGCGGCCGGTTACGCCGCCTGGCTCGTCACGTGCCTGGAGCGCGGCGGCCACGAGGGCGGGCAGGTGACCGTCGACAAGCTGGAGGAACAGGCCGGCTTCAAGCGGATCACCGGATGGTCGCTCCCGGATTCCCAGCGCGTCCTCGACCTGCTGGAACGGAAGCGCCTGGCCGAGGTCGACCGGCACATGCACCCGTGGATCGTCCGTTTCCTGTTGCCTTCCGCCACTCTTTGGACCCGTCTTTACGAGGACTTTCTCTGATGAGCGAAAAACTCTGCGATCGCGTCTCGTTCGAAATCGACCGCCTGTTCAACGGCGCGGTCGACGTCGACTGGCTTTCGAAGGACCGGGCCAAGGCGGAAAAGGTCGCCGTCTCGTTCGTCTTCCACGGCCCCGGGACGCACGGGGTCGCCTCGTCGGTCGCGGAAGGGACGGGGCATCGGCTCGTCGACACCGCGACGTTCGCGGCCGGCGTGGCCGCCGACCTGGCGAATCCGGGCAACCGTCCGTTCGTCCTCGCCATCGCGAGCTACGGCAGCGGCAAGTCGCACCTCGCCGTGACGCTTTCGGAACTGCTGTCCGCCCCCGAAGGAGCGACGGCCCGCGAGATTCTCCGAAACGTCGGAACGGCCGATCCCGACATCGCGAAGCGTCTGGAGAACGACCTCCGGGAAATCGGGGGACCGGTGCTCGTCCTGACCCTGAACGGGATGAACGACGCCGACCTGGCCTCGGCGATGCTCGCGCAGCTTCGGGAGCGCATCGGGGCGGACGGGCATTCGATCGAACCGCTGGAGTCCCTTCGCAAACGCTTCCACATCGCGGCGAACATGCTGGGCAACCTGTCTCCGGACCTGGCGTCGGCGTTCGTGAAGGAGGCGGGGCTGGCGAACGTCGAAGAGGGGCGCGCAAGGCTTCTGGCCTTCGACGAACCGCTCTACGGACGGGCGCAGACGTTCTTCCGCAGCATCGGGATGCCGATCCAGGCCATCGGCGACGAGACGGCCAAGGACGTTCTGGACCGGGTGGCCGCGGAGTATCTCGGCGACGGAAAGCCGTATGCCCGGATGCTCGTTCTCTTCGACGAGTTCGGACGCTATCTCGAGTTCGCGGCCGGCAGACCCCAGGTGGCGGGCGACGGCGCGCTACAGCATCTCTTCGAGGGCGTCCAGGCGCATTCGGACCTCGTTTCGTTCGTAGGATTCATCCAGTTCGATCTCAAGTCCTACATCCAGCGCGTCGGCAGCCTCGTCCGGAACGAGGCGGAACGCTACGTGACCCGATTCGACTCCGCCGAGAAGTATTATCTGTCGAGCAACCTCGAGACGCTCGTCGCGAGCCTTCTCGTCAAGAAGGATGCGCCGGAGCCGGACGCGGACGCCGTCGAGACCGCCCGAGAGCGTCTTGTCGGATGGTACGAGTCGGCGAAGAACGATCCGTCGTGGTCCGACCCGGGGGCTTTCGCCCGAATCGCGCGCGGGTGCTGGCCGCTTTCCCCCGAGGCGATGTGGGTGCTGTACTACATCTCCTCCGGCGGACGTTTCCTGCAGCAGCGTTCGGCGCTCTCCCTGCTGAAATCCGCGCTGGACGCGAACGCCGGCGCGGTGCTCGACGACAATCGGCCGGCCCTTCCGCCCGTCGCGCTCTGGACGGACGAACTGCACGGCGAATTCGTCGGGATGGAGAACGGCGCGGGCGCATCGTCCACGATCGTCCAGTCCTACGATGCGGTCTACGAAAAGACGTCGCAGCATCTTTCGGAGGGCGAAAAGGCGGTCCTTCGCGCGCTGGTCCTGGTCGAGGAGAAGAAGCTCCGGGCAGCGAATCGCGACGATATGGGGTCCGCC
>CAMOSH010000099.1 GCA_946624575.1 uncultured Verrucomicrobiota bacterium | reverse complement strand
TCGCAATCTCCTGCGTAGAATCGGGAGGCTGGCGCTTCTCGGCGGAAACAATCACTGGGGACGTCGAGATCGTGCGCGTTGTGCTCGACTCGGAAGTCGGCGATGCGGTTCCTCCGAAATTCAAGGTTTCCTTCTCCGTGGCGCAGGGCGATGTCCGGCATGTCTGGCACCCGGACGCCGCGGCCGGTTTCATTCCGCCGGAATGGGACGCTCGCGGCCGACATCGGACAAGCATCGCGTCCGGAATGCCTGTTTTCGCGCTTGTCGGTCTGAACGACGAAAATCGCCTGACCGCAGTCTGCTCCGAGGCGTTGCGCGTCCTCGACACTCATGTCGGGCTTGTGGAGGAAACCGGGGAGATCCGCTGCTCGTTCGACTTCTTCGCCGCGTCAGAAGCCCTCATCGCCCACTATGAGGCGGAAATCCGCCTGGACGCGCGCAGGAGATTTTTCGGCGACGCCGTCGTGGACGCCTCCGCCTGGCTCTCGGCGCGTCCGGAGTGCGCGCCATGCATCCCGCCACCGTCGGCGTTTGAGCCCCTTTACTCGTCATGGTATGCCTTTCACCAGAATGTCCGCGCGGCGGACATTGAGGCCGAGTGCGCGGCGGCCGCCGCGGACGGCATGCGCGCCGTCATTCTCGACGACGGCTGGCAGACCGACGACGCCTCGCGCGGATACGCCTTCTGCGGCGACTGGGAAGTGGCGGCGTCGCGTTTTCCGGACGGAATGGCGGCGCATGTTTCGCGCGTCCACGCGCTTGGCATGAAATATCTGGTCTGGTTTTCCGTCCCGTTTGTGGGCTACAGGAGCCGCAACTACGAGCGCTTTCGCGGAAAATACCTTCAGGACAGACCCGGCGTGTCATGCTCCGTGCTCGATCCGCGTTTCAGGGAAGTCCGCGAATTTCTCGCCGGCACCTACGAGCGCGCGCTGAAGGAATGGGACATCGACGGCTTCAAGCTCGACTTCATCGACAATTTCAGCTTCGACGGCGAAGATCCTGCCGCGAAGGAGGATTTTGCCGGGCGGGACATCAGGTCGCTTCCGGATGCGGTCCGCGCGCTGCTCGACGACGTGACGCGCCGCCTCCGCGCCGTGAAGCCCGGCATCCTCGTCGAGTTCCGCCAACGCTACATCGGGCCGGCGATCCGGGCCTTTGGCAACATGATTCGCGCGGCGGACTGTCCCGGGGACGCCGTTGCCAACCGAGTCCGCATTGCGAACCTGCGCCTTACGTCCGGAGCCGCCGCGGTCCATTCCGACATGCTGATGTGGCATCCGTCGGCGACTCCGGAGGCGGCTGCGCAGCAGGTGCTGGCGTCGCTCTTCGGCGTTATTCAGTATTCGATGAGGCTGCGCGACCTGCCGCCGCGGCACCACGCCATGATGCGCCACTGGATCGCCTTCACGCGAGCGCACCGAGATGCGCTCGTCCACGGCGAATTCCGCCCGCACGGACCCTCCGAGAGCTACCCGGTGCTGGAAGGATCAACAGACAGGGAGGCCGTGTTCGCGGTTTACTCCGAAACTGCGGTCTGCCGCATTGAAAAGGTCCTTCCGGACATATACGTCGTCAATGCGACTGGCGGAGACGGCCTTTATCTGGATTTGCCGGTTGCGCCCGCCTCCGCGGAGAGTTTCGACACGTTCGGCAATTCGCGCGGATTGTCAAACGCCGCGGCCGGGCCTCAGCGACTTGCCGTTCCGCCTTCCGGATATTGCAGGCTCTCGTTCTGATGCGCTCCCTGCCGGATGCGGTGCGACTGGCTTGGTCGATCGTCGATTTCGATTGGCTTGGTCGATCGTCGATTTAGTCGACCGTCGATTTTGATTGGCTTGGTCGATCGTCGATTTGGTCGATTTTGTCGATCATGAGAAATTGTTCACAATTTGCAATTGGCAAATGTGCACGAATGACACAATTGTTCACAAATGGCAAATCCAAATTGCGGGCCGGCCGGCGGTCGGCCCCTACCGGTAGGGCGCGCTCGCCGAGCGCGCCGCCGCCGCTCCAAACGGCACCTTGCCCTCGAAAACCGTCAGGCCCTTGAGCCGGACCGGCTCGTCGCCGAGCCATTCGAAGGAAAGCGTCCCCTGCAGCATGCGCTCCTCTTCATGGACGCGCCAGTCGAAACCGTATCGCCATGAGCCGGCATTCCCGTCGCAGTCGAACTTCACGGCCTCGGCGACATTCGGGTCCGCGGCCAGCACGATTTCGCCATCCACCGCGACGGAGAGGAGCCGCCCCGTGTCGCCGTCGAGCGACACGTCGAGTCCCTGCGCGCCGACGCTGGCGGCGGCACCCAGGACAAGGGTTGAAAATGCATGGAAAACCGGTTTCATAGCGCGAACAGGAACCATTCTAATCGATTGCGCGGGAAAGCGTGATAGACAAACGCGCATAAAATATCAGATTTTGCGAAAAACAAAAATTTCCGTTGACAAAGGCGACGCAATGATGCAGAATTTGATTCATTGAAGAGGTGAACTGAATCATGACAACGGTGACCATCCACGTCGAGGACGCATTCGCCGAGGCGCTTCGCGCCCACGCCCGCAATGTCGGAACAAGCATGAACAAGGCGATCAAGGACTTGCTCGGCCCCATGCTCGGGATCCACGAAACGGGCAGTTCCGCCGAGAACAATCCCTTCATGGAATTCTGCGGCATCATTTCCGACAAGGAGGCGGAACGATTGAACGCCGCCGTTGCCGAGCAGCGGAAGATTGACGAGGAGATGTGGAAATGAGCGACACGATCGTTCTCGACTCCAATGCCATCATCGCGCTATTCCATGGCGAGCGCCGCATCGCCGAATTGATGGGCGAATCATTCCGCATTGTCATCCCCGCAGTCGTTTGCGGGGAAATCGACTCCGGAACGCAGGGAAACACCGCAAGGGAGCGGAAAGAGCGCGAAGCGTTTTCCCTGATGCTTGCCAATCCGAAGGTTTTCGTTCATCCCGTGACCAGGGCAAGCGGGGCCTTTTACGCAAAAGTCTTCGCCTACGTGAAATCCGTCGGAAAGCCGATTCCGACCAATGACATCTGGATTGCCGCCGCCACGCTTGAAATTGGCGGACTCATTGTTACCAACGACCGGCATCTTCTGTCGCTTCCGCTCATGCGGACGGCGGGATTCTGACAACCCGGACACCCGTAGCCAATGAAGACGCCCCTCGGCACTCCCCTGCGCATTCTCGTTCACATGGACGTGCGTCTGCGGGTGTCGCGCGAGATGGCGCGCGGGAGCCTGCGCTACGGAGCGATCGGCGTCATGCAGCGCGAATCCACGAGCGACCGCGGAGACGCGCGGCTCATGGTCTCCAGGGCGAGGGAGTTCATCGAAAAGAACGCGACCAATCCGGCGATCGGGGTCCGCGACGTGGCAAGGGCCACCTTCGCCTCCGTGCGGCTGCTCGAACTCAATTTCAAAAAAGTGTCGGGCTCGACCGCGTGCCAGGCGATCCAGGACGCGCGCCTCAGGCGCGTCTGCGCCCTGCTCGCCGAAACGCAGACGCCGATCGGGGAAATCGCCGCGCTTTGCGGCTTCGAGAGCGACGGCTACCTGAAGGAACTCTTCCGCCGCCGCTTCGGCCGCACCATGAGCGACTGGCGTCGCGCTCCCCCGCCGCGATGATCTTCCCCGCCGTCAGTCGCGGGCAGGGGGCGAGGGGCGCGCGGGTTCCACGAGCCGGATGGACATCCACCGCCCGCCTTTCCAGCGCAGGAAAAGGCCGGTCGAGAGGAGCACGATGTAGGCCAGTTGCACCGACCAGGCCGCGACGATTCCGCCGTGCAGCGCGAGCAGGACGGCGGCGACGGCCGGCACGAAGAGGCACCATTCCGTGCCCAGCAGCCAGGCCATCGCGAAACGGGTGTCGCCTACGCCCTTGAGCGCGCCGAGAAAGACGACGTTCATCGTGTCGAACATGCCCCACGCGGCGAGCATCGCAAGAAGCGTCCGCCCGAGACCGGTCATTTCGGCGGCCGTATACGGCGCGTCGGGCGACCGGAACGCCGCCAGAAGTTCCGTCGGCAGCAGGAGGAAGACCGCCGCGCACAGCGCCATGTAGGTCCACGCGAGGCGCAGGCATCGCATCACGGACGACTTGGCGAGCGGAGGCTTTCCGGCGCCTTGGAACTGTCCGGCGAGGACCGACGCCGCGTTGCTGAAGCCCATGAGCGGCGAAAACGCGAGATTGTTGATGGAAAACGCGATGTTGCTCGTGGCGAGCGAAAGCGGATCGAGCCGCCCGGTCAGCAGGATGAAAAAGGCGAAGCTGGCCATGTCGAAGCAGAGCTGGACGCCGGCCGGAAGTCCGAACCGGAAGATGCGCCCCACGAGCGCCGCGTCGGGGCGCAGGAGTTCGCGCCTGGGCATGGCGCGCACGTCCTTTTCCGCGAGAACGACGCCGAGCGTCGCCGCGACCTGGAGCGCGACCGACGCGAACGTGGCGATCCCCGCGCCGGCGAGGCCGAGTTCCGGCACGCCGAATCCGCCGAACACGAGCCAGAAATCGAGCGCCACGTTCGCGGCGCATCCGGCCACCGTGACGATCGCGTTCGCGACCACGCGGTTCCGTCCGACGAGATAGCCGGAAAGCACCCAGTGCAGCGAGACAAGCGGCGCGCCGAGCAGCATCCAGAAGGCGTATCGGTCCTCCAGCGCGAAAAGGGCCTCGTCGCGAGCGGCCAGCGAAAGCGTCCAGGAGCAAAGCGGATGGAGCAGGGCGAAGAACGGCAGGAACAGCACGGTGAGCCAGATGCCGGCCGCGCAGGCGCGGATGCCCGCGCGTCGGTCGCCGGCGCCGTGATACTGGGCGACGAACGTGCCGGCGTAACCCGCCGTGGCCGTGAAGAGGCTCATCAGGCAGAAGGTCAGGATGCCGGCCGGCATGGCGGCCTGGATGTCCTCCGAACCATGCCGCGCCACGAGAACGCGGTCCGTGAACTGCATCACGGTGAACGCCGCGTTGCTGAGCACCATCGGAACGACGAGCCGCAGGACATGGCGGTATCCGCCGTCCTCCGGGCGCCTGCCTGCGGAGCCGTCCGGGGCGCCTTCGCGCCGCGATTTGAACGAAATTTGCATGGGGCGGAATCATCCGTTCTGCGCGCGCGGCTGTCAACACCCTCGATGACGACGAGTGGCCTTGGTCGATTTGGTCGATCGTCGATTTGGTCGATCGTCGATCTCGATTGGCTTGGTCGGTCGTCGATTTGGTCGATTTGGTCGATCAGAAGAAATTATCCGCAATTCGCAATTGGCAAATGTTCACAAATGACACAATTGTCCACAAATGGCAAATCCAAATTGCGGCGTTGAGAAAACAGACCCCGTAGATTCGAGGACACTTCGCCGAAGCGGGAGCGCAGTCGCTCGTCGTCGTTCGGCGATGGTGTCACAACGCCGACATCATCGCACCCAGAATGGCAAAAGCCGTTCCTGCGAGCTGCATGGACTTGGGCTTTTCGTGCAGCACGGTGATTCCGTAGAGAAGGAAGCCCGTCAGACAAGCCGACAGCATGGCCGGACTGGCGATCGAAATCCGCCCCGCCGCCGTCAGTCTGTCCAGGGCGTTGTAATGGAAAAGACAGCCGGCGGCGAGAAAAACGCACGCGTTTACAAGACAAATCGCAAGGAAGACTCCGCGGGGCTTCCCGTCGGTCGGGCTACGATCATTGCGTTTTCCAGTTTTGAGCGGCATCACGACGCGGTGGAAAAAAACGGCGCAGAGAACTCCAGTTGCGCCGAAGAGGACGCGCAAAAGCGGGGATGGACGCGTTTCTGCCGGAAAAAACGAAGCTAGAGTCTGCATGCACTGGTTCAGTCCGCAAAGAAAAAAGCCTCCCAATGCCGGAACCAGCCAGCGTTTGCCGTTTTTCGCCGCGAGTCCGGACCGCGTTGCGGAAACGGCTTCGTTTTTCCCCCTGCCACAGCACCAGACTCCGAAAAAAACGAAAAGCACGCCAAGAACACGAGTCGGACAAACTGGCGTGTTGCCTGTGGCGAATCCGAGCGCGACGGGGAAGACGAACCCGCTTTGCGCTATCGTCCACACGGAGCCGTTCGGGCCGCGCCGCATTCCGAGGCCGACGCAGAGGTTCTGCCCGTAACTGAGCACGCCCCACAACGCCACGAGCAGCGCGGGAAGCGCGTCGAAGCGCAGGGAGAACGCCGGCGCGTTCGGTTCAATCACCCTGCCGACGAGCAGAATCAGCAAGGCCGCAGCGCCATACATCGCCGTATAGACGCACTGATGCCGCCACGCGCCAAAGCCAAGTCTTTCGGACTGCCCGACGGCGGCGCCCGTGACGACCCACGAGAGTCCGACAAGAACGGCAAAGAGCAGTCCGATTCCCATGGGGAAGCGAGTCCTCCGGACGTCACGACTCACCCAGACAGGCCGCGAGAAGTTCCGGCGACAGGATTTTGCGGCTGTTGTCATCGACCAGCGAAAAACGATTTCCGTCATTGGGAGTGGAAAGATAATTCCAGACGCACCACGGAATCCCATGCGCTCTGCAAAGCGAAACGACGTCCCGCATCCATGCCGTTCGGCTCGACTGCGGCGCGTGACGGATCGTGCCGAATTCGCCGCACCAGAGCAGTTTGTCCGGGTGCCGCTCCCGGAACTCGAAAGCGCCTTTCATGCGCTGCTCCAAGACGTGTCTTCCCATCTCGGCGTCGTGGGGATACGGATCGGGCTGCCCCCAGGCCAGACGACGGCAGTAGCGGTAGCGCTCGATGTCGGCGGACGGATATTCGAGCGTCATGTTGCAATAAAGCGGCGCGGCCTGAAGGACGCCCCGCTGGTGCGTGAATTCAAACGGCTCGTAAAAGTGAAATGTGTAGATCACGTCCGGATCGTCCCAGACGCGAAGAGCCGCAAGCGTGTCCGGCGAGTTCCAGCACGTGGGGCCGACGACGAGGCGGCGCTTCGGATTGACTCCGCGTATCGCGCGAATCGTCCGGTCGGCCAGATCGTTCCACTTCGCCGGGTCGATGTCGCGGACTTCGTTCAGCAGTTCAAACGCCACGGCCGGGCTGTCGGCAAAGCGCCGCTCGATTTCGAGCCACAGTCCGATGAACCGGCGCTGAAGGTCTGCGTCGTCCAGAAGGGAAACGCGCTCCCGGATGTCGCAGTAGTTTCCGAGCGCCTTGTGAAGATTGAGGACGACATTCAATTTCCGCCGGTCGCACCACCCGACGAACTCCATGAGTTTTGCGAAGATCGCCTCCCGCCATCTTCCCGGCGACTCCTCAAGAACAATCTGGTCGAAGCCAATCCGAACGTGGTCGAAGCCCATCTGCGCGATGTTCTCGACATCCCGCTCGGAGATGTAGGAGTCGAAATGCTCCAGGTCGCCGCGCGTGACCGCCAGCCGCCATTTTTCGGGGAGCACGTGAAAGCGCTTGTAGTTCGTTAGCCATCCGCCGATTCCCATTCCGCGGGTAAAACCCTGCCAATTGCCGCCGCCGCAGTCATTCATGCCGAACTCCCTTCATTTCCTCATGATTTCCAGATTTTTGATCCACAAGGTCATTTTCATGCCCTTCGGATTCGCTCCAAGACGAATGGCGGCAACGTCTGCTGGCTCCAGGCGCCCGTCAAGCGCCACCGTGCGCGTTTCCCATGTTTTGACTGGTTCCGGATAGCGAATCCATTCTTCCCGGCCGTCGCCGGCGACAAGCATGCAAACGCTGTCGCTGAAATCGTTTTCGACCTTGTCCTGGTCACTCTTCGCCTCGAACCGAAACGCGACGGCGCCGTCCAGACGTTCGCCGCGGTCTTTCGCCAGCGAGTAAATCGGATACGCCCAGCGGTCGGATCCGAAATCGGTCCACTCGAAATCCCAGCGGACGGCCTGTTCGTCATCGTCCCAGACAAATGTCCCCCGTTCGGCCGAATCATTGCGCGACCAGCGGTTCAGATCGCGCCAGTCCAGAGCGACGCGCTCGCACCCGGCATGGAGATTCTTCTCGAAAAGCACCGGAATCGCCAGCCGACTTGAACGTCTGCCGTTGAAAATCCCCGCCAGGACGAGGGCGGCGTGCGTCGAGCCGTCGTCAGGACTTTCGAGCGTGCAGTCGAAGCGGGGAGGCGGCTCTCCGCGCGGACCGAGGACGATGGTTTCGGGAAGTCCCGAAAGAGTGGCGCCGGCAACATCGACCCGGCCCGTCTTGACCGTGTCCCCCAGATTCCAGACCTCGACGCGCAGCC
This sequence comes from uncultured Verrucomicrobiota bacterium, assembly GCA_946624575.1. Taxonomy (GTDB): domain Bacteria; phylum Verrucomicrobiota; class Kiritimatiellia; order RFP12; family UBA3636; genus UBA3636. Next base: position 6,108 of record CAMOSH010000099.1, on the reverse strand, counting down.
CGCCCGCGCTTCCGGTCATTTGCGCGAGAGACTTGTGATTGGAGACCGCGAAGTCACCGTCGTTCAGATCGACGCGAAGGATGACCGTCAGGTCTTGGTCCGGATCCGGGTTGCATGGCGCCGCACGCCCGGCGGGAACTGATGGAACGTCGGCGACAAGGCCGTGCAGCCCTGAAAGGTAGACGGGAAAGCGTGTCGCCGGCAGAACGAGCGTCCCGTTCGTCGCCGCGACGGGGGAAAACATGCCGCACATGTCGGCAAGTCGACATGGATTATTCTCGTAGCCGCCTGGAAGTTCAAGCCGCCATTCACGCGCGAAGCCGGGTTCCGGGGAAGAAACGGCGGTGGAGCCTGTCGCCGTGTCGATGGGGGATTCGCTCCAGAAGGCGACGGTCTGCGAGCCGTCGGGCTGGTCGAAGAGAAAGGCCCGGATCCCCCCGCCGACCTTCAACTCCCCGACGAGGTTCGCCGCACCGAGTTCGCGGGCCAGCGTCGCCATGGCGGCGTAGGCCGGCTTTACGGTGCCATCGCGGCGCATCATGCCCCAGTCCTTTTTTCCGCCGCGCTCGTTGTATGGACACAGAAGGAATCCATACGTCCGGGCCACGCCCTCCATCCGCATCGCGATCTGCGACTTCGGGAAAAATTCGGCGACCAGCAGTTCCTGTTCCGGGGAATGCGCCATGATTCCCCGAACGTGGCCTTTCCGGGCGGCCGGACCCTCGACGTTCGTTCCCGTTTCGGTCATCCAGATGGCGCGTCCGTAGGCACCGTGTTCGGAAAGGAAGCGGCGGAGCGTCGCGAAAAGGCCAGGGTATTCGGAAATGGGGAGGTAGGTGTGAAAGTTGATCGCGTCGCCGTATTTCGCGATGTCGTTGTCGAACAGAGTCCTCATGTATGCCTGTCCGGGTCGTCCCGACATCGAGGCCGGCAGGACGACGGCTCCGGGGTTGCCCGCCTTGAAGCCGAGATAAGCCGCCTTCTGCGCGGCCGCGTCATCCCATGCCGGAGCGCCCTTCAGGTCGAGTTCGTTCCAGCATTCCCAGCATTCTACAAGATCTCCCATGTCCGCAGCCATCCGGGCGCAGGAGTCGCGGATCGCCGCGAGGTCGGCGCGGCGCACGTCCGCGGAGGCCATCCGCCGAGGGGTGTGAAACACCGGTTCGGACACGCCGACGCCGTCGTCGTGGAGCATTTGGGCGTTTCGAAGATTTTCGCCGTATTCGAACACGCCTTGCGCCGGATTCGCCTTCGCCCAGGAGAACCGATCGCGAACGTGACGGATTCCGGAGAGCGCGACGAGGTCGCAAATGGTGCGGAATGCATCGCCCCCGTTCCACGGACATTCGAATTTGCCGTCCGCCGCGCACCAGCTTTGCGCCGTGTCGAGAGCCATGAAGCCGACGTCTTTCGCCCTTCGTGCTTCCGGCGGCGCAACCACGGCCAGCGTGGCGAGTTGGCGTGGAGACGGCGCCCCGTCGTCGGCGGCGCAGTCGTGCGACGGCGAGGGCGCCGTCACCACGCCGCCGACTATCCGATAGTATCCCGCCGGGAGAGGCGGAAGCGCGGTTTCGCCTTGCTCGTCGAAGACGCCGGCGGTGCCGACGGCGCGACCTCGCCAGTCCAAAAGAGTCCAGCCGGAACCGGGTTCGCCGCCGCGCGCCGCCACGCGCGCCCCCTCGACGCAGACGTGGCCCGGCGCGTCAAGAAGGATCCGTCCCGGCGCGACGCGGCAGAGAAGAGCGGCGGCCAGAACTGGAGGAAAGAAGGAACGGCGGCGGAGACGGCGCATGGACACCTATCGCAGAATAAGCGTCGTCGGCTGCAAGTAGGAGAGCGTCGCGGACGTAGCCGTGTAGCGGACGCGCCAGCCTTCCGGCAGGGCGCTTTCGTCGAATGAGCCGGAGAAACTTCCCGAGGACGCGGCGAGAACCTCGTGACGGGCGTTTTTGTCAAGCTCCGAGGCGTTCGCGAGCGTAATTCGGAGATCGGACACGTCCTGGCCAGGCGCGACGAGGAGCCGGCCGCAGCCGTTGTCGCCGGCCCGGACCTCCAAGTCGCCGGCAAGGCGGCGGCACACGCCCCTGATGTCAAGGTCCCTACCGGCGTCCGGCGCCACCGCGCCGTCGATGGTCAGACCATGGGTGTAATAGACGATTCCGCAGCCCTCCAGGCGCGAAATGGAGTTCGTGGTGTGTCGCGCCCCGGAATTCGCGAAGGTGTATGCGTAGATGTTGGAGTTTTCGAGCCGGATAGCCGCGTTCCGGGGAATGGCGTCGTCAACGCGAGCCTGGACCAAGGAGTCGCGGACGACCATGCCGCCGGTAAAGGTGTTCGTCGATGTCAGGACAAGTCCCTTCAGCGACGCCGACGACGGGTCGCCGACTACGGTCACGCCACCGTCCGCGACGTCGGCGTCCGTTCCGCTTTCAAGGGGACGACTCCAGAAGATGTTCTGACCGTTTGTCGAGTCGAACACCGCGCCCTTCGCGCCGACAAGGAAGTGGACGCCGGCCCAGTCCGCCTCCGTAAGCGTCGTGCCGGTCGTGGAGCGCATGAAGTCGGACCGTCCGGCGCGAGATCGGACGGCGCCGCCGTCGAACACGAAATCGCACCCAGGCTTGGTTTCGGAAGGACATAGGCCGAGGACATTTGCCGCAATGATTCCCCCTTCGCCGAGGCGAATCTCGGAACCGGAAGTCTGGAATGCGAGACGCAGTGTGCCGACCGTGAACTCGCCGCCGTCGCAAACTGCCAGGCGCGCGGGCGTGTTGTGCGCCTGAAGCCACTCGACACCGGGCATGTGGATGCAGCCGCCGTTCGTGACCGTCACCTGACCATAGTCTCCGACATGGACGTATTTCGCGGACTGCGGGCAGACAAGCGCGCCGCCGTCGATCGTCAGGTTCCCATAGCCGGCCTGGTATTTCGAATCGCGACCATGGACGTAGAGCGGCGCGTTTGCGCCGGTCTTGTTGTCCAGAGGCGCAGCGACTTGCGTGGCTCCGCCCAGGATCGCGAGCCTGGACGCCACTTCGAGGCGGCCGAGGTCGTTGGTCCTGCCCGCGCCCGGATTGAACCGGACATCGACATTCCAGTTGTTCCACTGGTTCCAGATCGAGACGGTCGTGTTCGTCACGTAGCCAAGCGTCGAATCCGGAGTTCCGCAAACGAGACCGCGAAATGTCGTGCTCTGCGTCCCGGTCACGCTGTTGCCAATGCGAAGTCCGGCGTTCGGGGCGATGCGGATGGTGCGCGTGGACGCAATCTCGGAGAGGCTTGAAGTGTAAAGTCCGGGATTGCCGGACGACACGACAATGCTGTCGGTTTGCGTCTGCGGCACCGGGCCGAAGCGCAGATCGTCGTTGACGTAGAAGATCGCCTTGTCCTCGAGGTAGGTGACGGACTGCGAGGAGTTGCCGGCACCCTTCATGGTCAGCAGTTTGTTTTCCGCGCCTCCAAGCCGGACGCTCGTGCCGCCGAAGCCGACGTTGATCGTCGCGCCGGCGTTGTCCGTGAGCTTGCCGTCCACCTGAAGCGAGCCGGTTCCGGAGAGAGTGCATTTTCCGTTGAATGTCACGTCCGCCGCCCTGCGCGCCCCGGCGATGGTCAGCGTCGGCGCGGACGAGAGGTTCGGGAACACGGCGCTGTCCCCGTCCGTCCATGTGGCGTCGGTTCCGGAGCCGTCGCTCCAGTTGACGGACAATGTGTCCCAGTTTGTGTTGAAGGGGCTGGCCTTCCACGTCAAGGTGTCTGCCGGGGTCCATGTGGCGGCGAGCGCGAGGATCGCCGACATTGTGCCATTTTTCATCGTCATGATTTCTCCGTTGTGGTTTGTTGTGGTTGGAGGACAAAAACGACCCGCTAGACTGCGAGAATCCCCTTCAGGACTTCGCCGCGGGCGACGGCGTCGAATGCAGCGCGGAAATCTCCGAGCGGCCAGCGGTGCGAGAGGAAGTCTTCGGCGCGGACGGCCCCGCGCAGGAGCTGATCGGCCACCCAGGCGTAGGCGATGTGTTCGCGCGCCTCCGGGACGGCGCGGCGGAGATCCGGGGCCCCGTCCGTCGGCTCGTCGTAGCCTCCCGGAGGTTCGACGGCATAGCGCGCCCAGAGTCCGCCGGCGCGGCATGCGAGGGATGCGAGGACAATCTGATCCTTCGCGCCGCAGGCGTCGCAGAAAACGTCCGCGCCGTCCGGTGCCAGCGTTCGCAGGGCGGATGCGGCGTCCGGCTCGTCCCGGACGTTCACGACGGCGTCCGCTGCAAGTCTCAGAGCCGTATCTAGACGGCTCTGGCGGCGGCCTAGGACGATGACGCGGGCTCCGGCCATCTTGCACCACTTGGCGATCGAGAGTCCCGCGCAACCGGTGCCGGAAACGACAACCGTCCGGCCTCCAAGCGGCGGCAACTGCCAAACGAAGCTGGCGGTTTCCGCGAGGGAGATGGCCAGGGAGGCCTGCTCCGGAGAGAGGCGCGGATCCACGACGAGCTGGCGACTTGCCGTGTAGTCCGGCTCCGCGCCGGGAGGCGGCTCGCGCACAATGCCGTATTCGGCGAAGCCTCCCCAGCAGCTGGCCAGGCCGTCCCGCGTCTCTCCGGACAGAATTGCGGCGGGTCGCGTCACGCGGTCGCCGACCCGGTATTTTCGACATTGGGGTCCCGTCTCCACCACGACGCCCGTCGATTCGTGGCCGAGCACCGCCGGATATCGGCTGTGGTAGGGCTGCGTCCCTGCGATCAGTTCGCGGTCGGTGGTGCCGCAGATGCCGCAGACGTCGATCCGCACGAGTGCTTCGCGTTTGCCGGGGACCGGCACCGGAATGTCCTGCAGTTCAAGTTTGCCGGGACGGACGACAACGAGCGCCTTCATGGAGCGTCCTCCCAGTCGATGACGGCGCAGAGAAGGCCCCGGACGCGACCGACGTCAACGTCCGCGAAAAACGCTGGCGCCTCGGCAGCCTTGACGCGGTGCGTGACGGTGCGGCCCCACGGCAGAAGTCCCGTCGCCATCTGTCGCATGACGGCCTCGCGACACGGAGCGTAGCCGTCATCGCAGGGAAAGTGCATCGCCAGCTGACGACCGTGTGATTCGAGAAAATGGAAGGGAAGCGGCGCCGCGCCGTAGTTGCCTTGCCAGACAAAGGAGCCGTGCGTCCTGCACAGGCGGATGCACGGCTGGACGAGGGCGGGGATTCCGGTGCATTCGACCACGACGTCGAACCCGTTCGCGCCATCCGGGAAGAACCTGGCGGCGCGCTCCGCGAAGCCGTCGCCGCCCTTCAGCGCGGCGCATGCTCCAAAGGAGCGCGCTGCGGCGAGGCGCGTTTCGTCCAGATCGGCCGCGACCACGCGGCAGCCGCGCATCGCGTGCATCGCCACCGAGGCGAGTCCTATCGGTCCGCACCCATGCACCAGAACGATTTGTCCCGCTCTTGCGCCGGCCTTGTCCGCGCCATGCAGTGCCACCGCCGGCAGGACGAACAGCGCTGCGGCGTCGATGTCAACGCCATCCGGCAGTCTCGCCACGCCGTGCGTCCCGCCGACCGCGGTCACGGCCCGAGAGGCGTGGACTCCGCTGGCGGCGGTGACCGCCGTGCCGTCGGCAAGCGTCATTCCGAGACTCCCGCGGTAATAGACGCGGTCTCCGGGCGCAAGGCCTTCCACGCCGTCGCCAGTTGCCTCGATCTCCCCGACGCCCATGTAGCCAGTGACGATGGGGAACGGCCCCCAGGAAATCTTGTTGCGGATGAGAGCGAATTCCGTCCCCACGCTCACGCCTGAGCGTAGCGTCCGTATGGACACCTCGCCGGGGCCGGGGTCGGGCAGGGAGACCGGTTCGAGCGAGAACCGCCTGTCCTTCGTGCTGATGAGTGCTGTGGCTTTCATTCCTTGTCCGGTTCTCTCTTTTCTGTCGTTTTCCATTTTGTCCTTTTCTCGATTCGACCGCCCGGAAGGTGCCGAATCGCAGTTTCGTGAAGAACGAGACAAGTATGGAGTTTTGCTTTCCCGCGCGCAATCGGATTTTTGTGAATCGCGAATCATACAAAAATGACGAGGGTGTGACCAAACTTTGTCATCGCAGTAATTGAGACGGGGACGGCTCAAAAAC
>CAMOSH010000098.1 GCA_946624575.1 uncultured Verrucomicrobiota bacterium | reverse complement strand
TGGATCGCGGCGACGGCATTTGAAAATGGCGCGTGCGTCCTTTCCTACGATGCTCGCTTCGACCGCATCGACGGACTCGGCCGCATTGCGCCGTAGCCGTTGGACCGTTTAACCGTTTGACCGTTTGACCGTTTGACCGTTGGGGCGTTGCTAGTGTACTGAATGTCGTCCCGGCATCGCGTGGAGGCGCCGCCACTCGCGCATCGAGATGCCGAAGCGCGAGCGAAAGGTCTTGAGCATCGAGTTTTCACTCTCGAATCCGCAAAAGGCGGCAATCGCCGAAATCGATGTTTCGGTGCTGGACAGCAGAAGGCAGGCCTTTTCAAGCCGGACATGCAGGATTTCGTCGAGAATGGAGTGCCCTGTCGCTTCGCGAAAGCGCAAATCGACAAGGCTGCGCGAGCCGGAGACGCGCCGTGCGACTTCGGCGGCGGAAAGTCCCAGACAGGCTTCGGAGCGAATGATGCGCATCGCTTCGAGGATGTTTGGCTCCGCCCTGCGAGTCCCGCCCGTGGAGCGGCGCCGCACCACCATGGACGGGCCGAAGGAGATGCCGCCTGGATCGACGTCGGCGCCGTGCATTACGGCGTCGAGCGTGCGCGCCGCGAGATACCCGGCCCGTTCGAAATCGATCTGGACGCTGGAAACTCCGATGGAGGCGTCCGGCTCCGTTGCGTCGCGGTTGTCCACGCCGATGGCCATGAGGTCGCGGGGCACGGAGAGTCCCGCGTCCGCGGCGGCGGCCAGCACGGCGGCGGCGAGGTTGTCGTTCACGCAAAAGAGCGCGGTCCGTCGCGGAAGAGCCGCCAGCCATGCCACAAGGCGCGCGACATCGGCACTCTTGGGGTGAATGCAATGCGCAAACGAATGGCAAGGCAGATCGTTTGCCACGGCAAGCGCATAAAAGGCGTCTGCGCGGGGCTTCGACCAGAACCGGGCCTCGCGGTAGGACACCACGCCGAGTGCGGCCGGGCGCAGCGAGCGCAATTCCCTGAACGCCAGCCGTACGACGGCGTCCTGGTCGCAGACGACCGATGGGACGCCGGGTGCGAAGAGTCCTTCGCGGCAGTCGAGCCACACGGCCGGAATTCCGGTGAAAAGTCGCGGCGAGAGCCATGCGCCCACAGCAATCGAGCATTCAACTATGCAACCGGCTGGGCGCACGCGCTTGAGCATCGGCCCAATCCTGTGCCGCATTTCAGGCGACCAGGAAATGGCCTCCACGCTCCATCCGCGCGCCCCCGCGTAGCGGGAGATTCCGGCGAATTTCGCGTGACAACCCGCTTCGAACTGCGTTCCGGGCGTGGTGCCGATGTGGAGGACGACCGTGGACATGGAGAACTGCGCCGGGAATGATAGCGCAAATCTACGGGCGACGCCATAGTCCGTTTTTTCCGCGTGTCTGCATTTGCCCGGAATCGAAGAGTTTGCTAGTATCGCCCCCGTCGCGCGCTGCGGCGGGGCGCGATACTAGCAGACCGCCGATTTCCATCATTTCCTTTTTCCACGCAATGATACGTCCTTCAGTCCAGGCGCTTGAACCGTATGTTCCGGGCGAGCAGCCCAAGCTCAAGCGCATCGTGAAGCTCAACGCAAACGAAAACGCCTATCCGCCAAGTCCCAAAGTCAAGGACGCGATCCGGGAATTCGATCCCCGGCGCCTGCGGCTCTATCCGGATCCGGGGTGCAACAGGCTGCGCCATCTCCTGGCCCGCCGCTACGGATGCAAGGCTGAATCAGTGTTCGTCGGGAACGGATCGGACGAGGTGCTCCGGCTTGCGGTGGACGTCTTCACCAGAAATGCCGCGCCGGTGGGCGTGTTCGAGCCGTCGTATTCGCTGTATCCGGTGCTTTCGGCGATTCGCGAAGCGCCGCTTTGCAGGGTGCCGCTGCCGAACGGCGATGGCGAACTGGCCGCCCTGAAAGTGCCGGAACCCAAGCCGGACCTGTTCTGTCTCGTGAATCCCAACGCCCCGACAGGCACGATTTTCGGAATCGAGGCGGTGCGTGAGTTCGCGCGGAAGCTTGCGCCTTCGATTTTGCTTGTGGACGAGGCCTACGCGCTTTTCGCGGGGAGCGACTGCGTCGCCCTGGCGCTTGAGGAGCCGAACGTGGTAGTGGCGCGCACTTTCTCCAAGGCCTGGTCGCTGGCGGGGCTGCGCGTCGGGGTGCTCGTAGGGCCGGAGCCGCTGGTTTCGGCGCTGTACAAGGTCAAGGATTCGTACAACGTGGATGCGCTTGCGCAGGCCGTGGCGGAGGCCGCGCTTTCCGATCCGGACTGGATGCAGGAAAACGTGCGCCGGATCGTCGCGACGCGCGACCGTTTTTCCAAGGCGCTTGAGGAAGCGGGATGGGACGTAACGCCGTCGCACGCGAATTTCGTCTGGTGCCGCCCGCCAGAAAATGGTCCCGACGCCGAAAAGCTTCAGGCCAAAGTGCGCAACTGGGGGTTCCTGGTGCGCCGGTTCACGGAACCGGTCGAGCTGGGCTCTCATCTGCGGATTTCCGTGGGGACGGACGCGGAAATGGACGAGCTTCTCGGGCTTCTGGTCAAGTGAGTCATTTTTTTCCTTTTCTACCGATGAAATCACAATTTGCAAGTAATTCCGTGCTTCGCCGACTTCGCGCCGTTGCCGCGCTCGTTCTGTGCCTTGCCGGATTTGCCGCCTTCGGGCGGCAGTTTTCCGAGTTCTGGATCACCGAGGCAATATCCGGGAGGACCGTCGGTCCTATCGTTGACAAACCCGGCAACAGGTTCGCCGCGTGCGGTCGCACCTGGATAGTCCTACAGTCCGCGCCGGGGCAGATCAACTTCGCCGACGCGGAGACGCTTGAGGCGCAGGGGCCGTACGACTTCGTGGAGCAGCGCGTCTTCGATTTGGGCGCCTTGGCGTGCGTGTTTTCGCGAATCGGCGGATTTTCGGGTGCCGACCCCGGCGCCGACCGCGCAATCGTGACGCAGGCCGTCCGCGCCCCTGCGCCGCGTGGCGCCACGTTGCCGCAGCGCTGGATACTAGCCCCCGTGCCGAGCACCAATCCCGGGGCTCACAAGGAGGAGTTCAAAACATGGTCCGCTTCCCGCTTCTTTCCCAAAAGTGCGGTGTACGGATTTCTGGAGCCGGTGCACACCGTGCAGTACGACTGGAAACTCGGCGGCATGGGCGGGCGCCGCAAGGAGCCGTTGCGTGCGACGCGCTTTGGCGCGGCCGCCGAATGGCGCGGATTCGATATCGAAGCCGGACTTTCCAGCAGCGCTAAGACATCCGGGACTCTGGTCGACGACGGGCTCTCCGTTTCCTCGCTCAAGCTGCGCGGTGGCAATGGCTGGTTTGTGGCGGGCGGCTGGAACTGGGGCCTGAACGTGGCCGACGGCTGGAGCGCCTCGCTAGGCGTCCGCGCGGCGTATGAAACGATTTCCGCCGACGCGTCCGCCACGACGCTGCGCCGTTCGTCGCAATCCGCGGGTTCCGCGGACGGCGCGACTGGGGAATCCGGGGAAACCGGCTCCGGGACAGGGTACGGCTTCGCCGCCTGGAGCGGAGACGCCGACGTTACGGAATGGCTTGTGCGCGCCAGCGCCGGAGTCCGATACGACGACTGGTACTGGGGCGCGGCGCTGACATTTTCCGTAGATTGTTTTTCCGACGCTTCGACGGACGCCGACATTCCCGTCGGCGCGTCCGAGTACCGCCTCGAAGCCGAGCGGTCGCAGCCCGTAGCCCTGGCTTTCACCGGTTGGTACACGCCGGACGACGTCATCGTGCTGCGCGGGGCGTTCTCCGTCGGCTCGGAGACTTCGCTGCGTCTTGGCGTGGGGATTTTGTTCTAGTTTCGGGCGGCTGAAGGAGCGGCGGATGGCCGGCGCAATGCGAAAACCGAAAGTTTATCTGGACTTCGACGACGTGCTGTGCGAGTCGTTCGTGGCGTTGGACGCCTTCGCGCGCGAGGAGTTCGGGCGCGGCGCTGTGCCTGGCCGGCGGATACATTTCGACTTGCGCCAGTCTCTTGGAATCCCGGACGAGGAATACGGGCGCTTCATGGACCGCTTTCACGCCGAACGCCTGGAGGGAATCCCGGAAATACCGGGATCCGCGGCCGCGTTGCGCGGCTGGCTGCGCGACGGCGTCGCGGAGCCGGTGGTGGTGACCGGCCGTCCGCAGTCGGCGCACGCGGCGTCGGTCGCGTGGCTTGCGGCGCGCGGCCTGGATTCGCTGGACGTCCTGCACGTGGACAAATACGCGCGCTTCGCGTCGGCGGACGGCGCGGTGCCGTTCGAGGCGCTGCGCTCGATGGGCTTTGCGCTCGCGGTGGACGACGCCCCCGCCGCGCTTGACGCCCTGGCCAGGGCCGCGTTCTGCCGGATCGCGGTCTTCGAGCGGCCGTGGAACGCCGCCTGGACTCCGCCTGCCGGCGCTCCGTCGCCGCATGGCGCTCCTGCGCGTTTTTCCGACTGGAGGCGGCTTGACGCATTCGTCCGGTCGCTTTCGGAGTCCGCCGTGCCGGCGAGCGAATAAGCTTTCAACGTACATTGACGGCCACAAGGCAAACATGATGAAAATCCTGAACATAGCCCATCGCGGGATCTGGGACGAAACGATTCCGCAAAACACCGTCGAAGCTTTCCGCCAGGCCTGGGCGGACGGCGCCACCTGGGTGGAGACGGACTTCCATCGCACCAGCTCCGGGCAGATGCTCTGCATTCATGCGGAAGGCGAACTAAGGTCGTACACCGGATGCGAGAGGAGAATTGTCGATCTTTCGCCGGAAGAGGCCGCCGCGCTGCGGCTTGTTCCTCCGCGCGGTGGCGCTTTCAGAATCCCGACTCTTTCCGAGGTTCTAGCCACCGTGCCGGCGCACGGGACGCTGCAGGCCGAAATCAAGAGCTACGCGCCGGACTATCCCGAATTGTTCGACGACGCGGTGCGCGCGGCGGGGCTTTCGGAAAAGAACATCGTGGTTTCCTCGTTCGACTACGAGGCGCTTGCCGATTTCCGCCGCAGGCTGCCGAAGTATCGGACGCTTTGGCTGACCGGGCTTCCCGGTTCTATGGTGTTCGATCCGGAAACTTGGATCGGCAAATGCCGCGCGGCCGGGTTCGATGCGTTCTGCCCTGGCGCGAAGGACGCAATCGCCGTCATGACTCCGGCGGACGCTGACGCGATTCGCGCGGCCGGCATCTCGTTCCGCGTCTACGGCGTGAACTCTCCGGAGACTCTGAAGGCCGTTGCGCCGCTCTCTCCCGCCGCGTTCACTTGCAACTTCTGGCACGCCGCATTCGAATGGGCGCGTGCCGTGGATGGGCTGGAGCTTATCGCCTGAACGAACGGTGACGCCAGTTGCGTCAGGCTTCGCATCCTCCGGATCCGCAATGGCCGTCGGCACCGTGCGGATGCGCCTCTTTCCCGTGGTGCGGGGTTTCCAGGCTTTCGAGGAGACCTTCCAGATGTCCCGGATGGGCATTGCGGAGAACCGCCAGCGGGCCTTTGGCCCGTGAATACGGTTCCAGGCTCGTCTCCGCGCCCGGGGTTCCGAGTTCGTGTAAATCCGCAGTGCGGTTCACGCAAAGAACGTGGGTCGCGCGAGCCGCGACCACGCCGGGATTGTGGGAAACCGCCACTACCGTGGCCTCAGCCGCCAGTTCGGCGAAGAGTTCGACCAGGTCTCTTTCCGTGCGCGCGTCGACGTTCGCTGTCGGCTCGTCGAGAAAATAGAGTTCAGGGTTGGAGCAGATCGCCTGGGCGACGATGGCGCGCTGGCGCTGGCCGCCGGAAAGCGCGGAGAATGGGCGCTTTTCAAGCCCAGCGAGGCCGACGCGGCGCAGTGCCGCCGCGCCTGCTTCGCGGTCGGCGCGGGAAAATCCGCCAAGAACGCGCGTCGCAACGCGCCCGAGCATCACGGCTTCCAGGACCGTCACCGGGAATTCGCTGTCGAAGACGACGCGCTGCGGCACGTACCCCACGCGCCGCCGTGCCTTCGCCGGCGGGCCTCCGAACACGGAGACTTCCCCCCAGCGCGGCTTCAGATCGCCGAGCAACAGGCGCAGCAGCGTGGTCTTGCCGCCGCCGTTTGGCCCCACGACCACCGCGAACGAACGCCGCGGCAGCGTGAAACTCACGTTGTGCAGCACTTCTTCGCGCGTGTACGAAAAACACACGTCGTGGACGCTTATCGCTGGCGATTCCATGGGCGGTGGCTGCGGATCGTGGACTATCCGAACTGGATTGCGGCGCGCAGGGCCACGGACTGGCCGGGCAGGGGCCGGAAGCAGCCGCCCTTTGTCGCCAGGTCCTCGGGTTCTCCGGCGCGCGACGGCAGCCCTGTCCACGGCTCGATGCAGACGTACGGCGCGTCGGTCCGGTTGGCATGCCAGAAGCCGAGAACCGGAAAGTCAGGGTACGAGAAATGCACGAAGCGCGGTGACTTAGGACTGCGCAGCGAGAGTCCGCGCGCGCAGCGCGTCAGGAAGATCGCGTCGTCGTCGAAAAGCGAATGCGCGAGCGGGAGCGTGAAGCGCGGGGTCAGTTCGTAAGGCAGGAATCGCCCGGTGGGCAGGACGTCTTCAGAAAATTCCACTCGGTCCGGCCAGCACGGCGAGTCGAATGCAATTTCCCAGTCTTCAAACGACGAGTCTCCTCCGCCGAGCGGCACGTTGAATCCCGGGTGGAAGCCGAAGCAAAACGGCATGGGTCCGCTTTCGCAGCGGTTCAGAACGGAGATGGTCGTTTCGATCGTGTCGCCGACGAGGCGGTATTCCACGCGAAGCGAAAAGGAGAACGGCCATTGCGCGCGGGTTTCGTTAGTGTCGGAGAATTCGAAAACGGCGCGGTCCGGCTCTGCGGAAACCGCTCCGGCGCGCTGGGCGCGCAGGAAGCCGTGGATGTTCATGCCGTATTCGACGCCCTGCCACGTGTAGTGCCCGAAGCGGCCGCCAGGCAGGCGCCCGCATATCGGGAACAGAAGCGGCGAGCGTTCGCTCCAGTACTTCGGGTCGCCTCCCCAAATGTATTCGCATTGTTCCTTTCCTACTCGGGAGACGCTGGTGATTTCCGCGCCGGTTTCGGAGATTTCGACATGGAGGGTTTCGTTTTCGAGAAAGACGGACATGGCGGGTGGCTGGATTGGAGGCTGATTGAAGTTACGCGAGTGACGTGAAATTTGCCTATTGCAGCGAGGCTTCGCGGAACGCGGTGCCGTCGGACAGTCGGCGGAATGAGAGCGAGCGGCCGTCAAGCAGCGCGTACGATGGCTCGGAGCCGCCCTTTGGAAGCGACACCGAACCGGGATTGAAGCACCAGATTCCGCCGACGAGATCCACGGTCGGCACGTGCGTGTGGCCTGTGGCGACTACGCTTCCCGCCGGCAGCGGCGGAAGCTTTTCGTCTGGTCCCCAGACATGGCCGTGCGAAAGAAACACGCGGACGGATCCGGCCAGGACCGTCGCGTACTGCCCCATCATCGGGAACGCCAGCATCATCTGGTCGATTTCGGCATCGCAGTTGCCGCGCACCGCGACGATGCGGTCTGCCAGGGCGTTGAATTCGTCTGCGGCGCATTTCGTGTCGTAGTCGGCGGGAACCCCGTTGCGCGGTCCGTGGTAGAGCGCGTCGCCGAGGAAGCAGACGACGTCGGGCGAGTCGGCCGCGACGCGCGCGCGCAACGCCTTCAGCGCGGTCGGCACTCCGTGCGCGTCGGAAAAGAAGAGGATTCTGGGATTTGAGTTCATGGAGATGAAGTTCTGGAATGAAGGTCGGATGGTGATCATGCGCTCCATTCGAGCATCCGCTCGATCGGGGCGCGGGCGCGGTCCATTAGGCTCGCGTCCATTTCGACTGTCGGCGACATGGTTTCGAGGGAGCGAAGGATGTCCTCCAGTTCGATTTTCTTCATGTTCGGGCAGTTCGGGAGCGGGGAAAGGGGCCAGAACTTCTTTTCCGGCGCCTCCTTGCGCATCCGGTGAAGGATGCCGTTTTCCGTGCCGACGATGATTTCCGGGGCGTCGGAGCGGCGCACGTAGTCGAGCATCCCACCGGTGGAAAGCGCCGCGTCGGCGAGCGCCGTCACGGCCGGAAGGCATTCAGGATGGCAGATGAACGGAGCTCCGGGATGCGCGGAGCGCGCCTCTTCGACCATGCGCGGCTCGATCCTGTTGTGCGTGGGGCAGAAGCCCGGCCACAGCTCCATCTTGCGTCCCGTGGCCGCCGCGACGTTCGCGCCGAGATTGCGGTCCGGCAAAAACATGATCGGGGTGCCCTCCGGGATTCGGCGGACGATCTTCTCGGCGTTCGCAGAGGTGCAGCAGACGTCGACTTCGGCTTTCGTCGCGGCTGTCGAATTGACGTACGCCACAATCGCATGGTCCGGGTGCTCGCGCCGCCAGGCCGCGACCTTCCCGGCCTCCGCCATGTCGGCCATTGGGCATCCGGAATCGGGTACCGGATGCAGGACTGTCGACTGCGGCGAGAGGATTTTCGCGGTTTCCGCCATGAAACGGACTCCGCAGAACACGATGACCGGAGCCTTCGCGTTCTTGGCCTCGATCGAGAGCGCCAGCGAGTCGCCGACGAAGTCCGCGACGTCCTGCACTTCTCCGTGCGTGTAGTTGTGCGCCAGAATCACTGCGTCGCGGCTGCGCGCGAGTTCGCGTATCTTCGCTGAAAGTTCTGCGGTGTTCATGCCGTTTGTCTTGCCTAGGTTCGAAATGTCGGGAGGGGAATGGCGCAATGGCGCCGCGCCGCGTCGCCGCCTGAGCGGGAGCGCGCTGGCGCGGGGATTCAGTACGAGTGGGCCGCGTCAGGATACTTGAGGTCGGCAACCTCGGCCATGTAGGACGAAATCGCGGCGACCGCGTCGTCGGCGAGATGCGCGTAGGCCTTGGCGAATTTCGGCGGTTGCGAGTCGGAGAGGCCGAGCAGGTCGGCGAGAACGAGGTAGTAGGCGTCGCAATGCCATCCGGCCCCGACGCCTATCGTCGGCACTGGCGCGCGCTTCGTGAGGTCGTCGGCGACTTCCGGCGCCACTCCTTCCAGCACGACCGAGAACGCGCCGGCCTCGACCACGGCGTCCAGGTCCGCGCGCAGCGCGTCGGCGTCCTCCGCGGAGCGGCCCCGCACCGCGTAGCCGGTGCTTTTGACGGATTGCGGCTGAAGCCCTATGTGCGCCTGCACCGGGATGCCCTCGCTTACGAGCGCCGCGATGACGTCCGCCTTCGTCACGCCGCCTTCGAGCTTCACCGCGTCGCAGCCGGCTTCGCGCAGGAAACGGCCAGCGTTGCGGAGCGCGTCGGGGACTGTCGGGTACGAGAGAAACGGCATGTCGCCCACGACGATTGCGTCTGGCGCGCCACGGCGGACGGCTTCGGCGTGGTGGATCATGGCGTCCATCGTGGCCGGGATGGTGGTGGCGTGTCCGAGCGCGGTTGTGGCGAGGCTGTCGCCCACGAGGATCAGCGGGACTCCGGCGCGGTGCGCGAATCGCGCTGTGATGTAGTCATACGCTGTCACGAGCCCGAGCGGGGCTCCGCCCTTGTGCTGGCGGAATTTTCTGACTGTCCATTTCATGGCTTTTGAAAACGGTCGGCCATTAGGCCATTGCGAGTTTCAAATTGCGGCGAATCCAGGTGGGTTCGTCGAGGTTTTCACCGTCGACGGGAACGACTTCCGTGCCGGAGAAGCGGTTGTTTGCGCGCATGGAGTCGGGGACGCCGGCGGTTTCGTTCCAGTTGCGGAACGCCAGGGTCGAGACGAGAAGTCTGCCTTCGAGCGCGGAGTCGGTTGCCACGGAAAGGCGGACCGGGGTTCCGGTGGGAAGCATTCCGGATACGGCCTTGGAGACGCGTTCGATTTCGGCCAGGCGCAAGTCGCGCCCCGCGCAGATGCCGACAAGTGCCCCGCGTACGTCGCCGGCGATGGCGCGCAGTCCGAGCGTCGGCCGTTCGACCAGTATGTCAGCGACTTTGTTTTCGCGGTCGGGGCCGGATGCCTCCGCGATCGCGAAATGGGCGTCGCCGCGACCGGCCAGCACCGTCTGCACGAGCGTAGCCGGAGAAAGGCGCAGAAATGCCGGGGTGCGCGCCAGCCGCCAGATGCAGGAGAGCGCGAATCCGGCGTTGCGCTCCGCAGTGGCCAGCGCGTCGGCCAGGGTGGTTTCCGGGGGGATTTCGCCGGACGCGGATTCGGGCGGCGAGACAAGTTCGTCGTTGGAGAGCCGGACGCGGACCGTGCCGAGGCCGTCCAGTGTGCGAGTGGCCGCCGCCGCCGCCTTCAGGCGCTCGATGCCCTCCATTTCGAAAGGCGCCACCGTGAATGCGAGCGTGGGCACGTTGCGGCTTTCGGCAAGGCGCAGGAACGTAGGAAGCGCCCCGGCGCCAGTGCCCTCGCCGAGGCCGGCCACTACCACCGCAAGCGCGGTGCCGTCGAGCACCGTGGCGAGCGTGGTTCTGGATTCTTCGGCCGCCATGGCGGCGTCGGGGGCGTCGCCTCCGGAGCCGAGTCCGCGAAACCGCAGATTCCCGATAGTGACGAAGCGCGTGCAGGCGGCCAGGGCATTCATGTCGGTAGCGTCCGTGTCGATGGCGATGGCGGGCAGGCGCCCGCCGACGGAGGCCGCGGCGGCGTTCGCCAGGCGCCCGCCGGCGCCGCCGATTCCGAACAGTCGTATTTCAGGCTCGTTCATTGAGAGTCCTCGCTTTCGAAGAGTCCGACGAACCTGTCGAAAAGCCCCTTCCTGTTTTTTTCGCGGACGCGTTGTTCGCGAAGGCACGACTGCAGGGCGCCCCAGATGGCGGCGTTGCCGGCGGCATCCCGGTCGATTCCCGAGTAGCCAGTTTCGATCCGCGGCTCGATGCACGGTGCGTCGAACACTCGCGACACGAGCTTGTCCAGCCCGCGCATTCTCGAAGCGCGTCCGCACATGAGCACGCCCGCGCCGAATTTGAAGAGTGCGCCCTCGGCTTCCAGCCGCGCCTTGATTATGCGCAGGGTCTCGTCGAGCCTAGCGTTCACCACCTGGGCGATCGCGTAGGCGGGCGCGGTGCGCTCCGTGCCGCCGAGTTCGGTGGAGAGTCGGACCCGTTCGTCTCGCGGGACGCCGTCCAGCACTGCCGATCCGTGTGTGCGCTTTAGCGTTTCGGCCGCGCTCGTCGAGCCCACGTTGAATGCCATGAGCAGGTCGTTCGTGACATGGTCGCCGCCGACGGGGATCGACCCGGCGGCGACGAGCGAGTCGTGGCGGGAAAGGCACCACGACGTCGTGCCTCCGCCGAAGTCGATGCAGAGGACGCCGTCCTCGCGATGCTGCTGGGTGGTGGCTGCGTTCATGGCGTCGAGCGCCGAAAAGCGGTAGTTTTCCAGTTCAATGCCGGGACCTGCTTCGGCGAGGAGTCGGGCCAGCATGTCGCCGTGGTCGAACGGCATGTGCAGGAGCTTGCCGTGGATCGTCAGGACCGCGCCGTCGCGGTCGAGCGGCTCCTTTATGGCGTCGGGCTTTCCGTCGATCGTCCAGTGGTTCGTGAAAATCGGCAGCGCCCAGCGTCCGTCAGGAGGGGTCAGTTTGAAAAGCGCGTCCCGGGCCTGCTGCTTTTCGCGTGCGGAGACTGTCCCGATCGAGGAGCCGTCGGATTCGATGGTGACGTCGGCGGAGACGTTTTCGGCGCGGACGTCTCCGAACGAGGCGATCACGTTGGCTGACCGCAACATGCCGTTTCGGCCGATCTGCGCGCGCACCTTTTCCAGTGCGTTTTCGATCGCGTCGGCGGCTATTTCCGGATTGGAGATGCGCCCTTTGCGCATCCCGGCGGACTGGCAGACGCCGAACCCGAGCAGTTCGGGGCGGTCGCTTCCGTCGCGCGAGCGGCCGGCCATCGCCGCGACGTGGCTCGTGCCGACGTCGATTATCAGTACCGGAGGATTGTTCATGCGCGGGATGCGGAATTCAAGTGGAGGGGGAGGGCGGGTAAAAGACGGGGATCAGGGGCGGGCATGGACTTTGCGTGTGGAGCGCATCACGTCGAAGCGGCCCACGCGGGCGCTGCGCCTGTCGCGAAGCGTTCCCTCCAGCAAGTCCAGCGCGTCGCCGATTTCGGCGTCGCCGGGGATTTCCTCCCAGAGGATGCGGACAACGCGGTTGTCGGCGGTCAGGAACACCAGGTACGCAGGGTCGCTCACGTCAAAGGTGTCCACGCGCACCGGAAAGTCCGGGCGGGCGTCGAGCGCCAGCACTACGCGCAGCGCACGCTCCATCTTCGATTCCGGCGTTTCGGGAGTGGCGCCCGGCGTGCCGGAGAGCCGCCGCCCCGCGTCTGCGACCATCCGCGAGGCGCCGTTTTCGATTCTGGGCAGGGTGCGGTATCGCGCGATGTCGCCGCCGACCAGGGGAAACACGAGCCCGCCCGCGTCGAGCGCGCGGCGCTCGTCCAGAAGCAGCGCCACGGGGATTCGGTCGCGTATGGCGATGCGCACCGTTCCGGGAAGCGTCTTCGCTACTTCGGCCTCCTCTATTTCTAGCGCGGACGAAAGAATGCGGCGGCGGACGTCGTCCGCGCCGAACGAGTGGATGTTGTCGCCTTCGCGAATGCCGGACAGGGCGCGGATCTGCGCCGCGCTCTTTGTCGCGCCGGGCTGGATTTCCAGGGCCGTGATCTTGTACTGCGGATTGGAGGAGAACATTTGCGCCCACAATGCGCGCCCCGCCAGCGTCGCCACGAGCGTGGCGGCGGCGACGGCCAGCAGCGGCGTTGCGGCGGTTAGCCTCACGACGCGCCCTCCATTATCCGGAGGCAGAGTTCCGGGAACGGAATCCCGGCCTTGGCGGCTGACTTGGGCAGGATGCTGTGCGCGGTGCATCCCGGCACGGAATTGTTTTCAAGCGCGAAGACTTCGCCTTCGGGCGAAACGCGCAGGTCGACGCGCCCCATGTCGCGGCCGCCAACGGCGCGGAAGGCGAGCAGCGCCACGAATCTGGCGCGTTCGCACAGCGCGGATTCAGCGGGATCGTCCTCGGGGAACACGTAGTCCGTGCCCGCGTCGTCGGAGTACTTCGCCTCCCAGTCGTACCAGGCCACCTTGGGGCGCACTTCGACGATGGGCAGCGCCACCGGCTCCTCCGCAGTGCCGATGATCGGCACTGTCCATTCGCGACCTGGCACGTATGTTTCGACAAGCACGTCAGGGTCGTGGCGGCGCGCCTCGGCCACGGCCGCGCGCCATTGCCCCGCCTCGCGCACGATCGACACGCCCACGCTCGATCCCTGGCGCGGCGGCTTCACGACGACCGGGAGCGGAATCGACGGCCCTTCGCCTTCGTCCTCTCCTGGCGCAATCGCATATCCGCGCGGGCACGGGACGCCGGACGCCTCGAACCGCCTGCGCGATTCGATCTTGTCGAACGAGATGCGCGCCTCTTCGGGGCGGTTCCCGGGGTAGGGCAGGCCGAGTTCTTCCAGCCTGCGCTGCAATCCTCCGTCTTCGCCGAATGCGCCGTGGATCATCGGGAACACGGCTTCGACTCCGGCCGGTACGGAAAATGCGTCGTGTTCGTCGGCGACGACGCGCGCGACGGAACATCCCGCCTGTTCAAGAGCCGCCGCTACGGCGTTTCCCGACAAGAGAGAGATTTCGCGTTCGCTTGAAGAGCCGCCCATCACGACGGCGACATTCCTGAATTTCATTTTTGTCTTTGAGGCGGTGTGCGGCCCAGTCGCGCGAGAACAAGCAGTAGGTCGTTCCACACGACTCGCTTGGCACCGGGGTTGCGCAGGAGGTATGCGGGGTGGTACGTCGGCATCACGGGGATGCCTTCGAAGTCGTGCCATATCCCGCGCACTTTAGAGATTTCGAGTTTTGAATTGCCCATGAGCCCCCGCAGGGCGACGGCGCCGAAGGCCACGATGACGCGGGGACGCACCAGCTGGATCTGGCCTTTTAGGTATGGCATGCAGGCGGCCATTTCCTCAGGCTTCGGAGTGCGGTTGTCCGGCGGGCGGCACTTGCAAACGTTGGCGATGAACACCGATTGCCGCGTGTATCCCATCGCCTCGATCATCTTTGTGACAAGAGCCCCGGAGCGTCCCACGAACGGATGGCCAGAAGCGTCTTCATCCTGCCCGGGCGCCTCTCCTACGATCATGATGTCCGGAGTCGCGGATGCGCCTTCGCCAGGCACGGAGTGCGTGCGCGACGCGCAAAGCGGGCAAGCCGAGCAGCTTGCGCATTTCGCGGCGATTTCCTCAAGCGAGGCATACGCCGCCGGCGCCGCGGCCGCGGCTGAGGCGGTCTGGGTTGGCGTGATCGCCGCCGACGCCAATGGCGCGGCTTGCGGCGGTGGCGTCGCCGGTCTTGACGATGAAG
>CAMOSH010000097.1 GCA_946624575.1 uncultured Verrucomicrobiota bacterium | reverse complement strand
ATGATCCTAAATGTCGCAGTTGAAGTGTCACACAGAGGCACAGAGGCACGGAGAACATTGGAAAATGGCTTTTGAAACCTTTGAAATCGCATGCGAGGCTTTCACCCAAAAGGTGCATTGAAACTGGGAACCATGTGCATCCATAAAACCATCAATCTCTGTGCCTCCGTGCCTCTGTGTGAGAAAGTCTGTTCGTGTCAACTGCGTTTTTTAGGATTACTGTAGGGCGCGATGATGTCGGCAGACAGTTGATGCCCGGATTCGAGGATTGTTTTTCTCCCGCAGAGAACGCAGAGGCCGCAGAGACTGGTGGACCTGATGCCCCGCCCGTTCAGGGAGAGTTGGTTGCGGATGATTTTCAGCCACAAAGAACACAAAGACTTTGTAAACAATTGTGCCACTTGCCATTTGTGAACAATTGACACTTGTGAACAATTGCCAATTGTGCACAATTTCCATACACGTCGGAGCAAACTTTGCGGTCGTTGCGAACTTCGCGCGAGACATCTCTGGAACCGGAGAACATGGGGACAGCCACCGTAGATTTCGTGCGGACAGATTTTAGTCGCACATTCTGCAATGCGGACGCTTCCATTTCGCGCGGCTATTTGGTAGTATGGGCCGCGACATGATGGAAACAGCGAAATTGGCGATTCTCGCCGCCGTTCAGGGACTGACCGAGTTTCTTCCGGTCAGCAGTTCCGGCCACCTGGTCCTGGCCGGCAAGTGGCTTGGCGTCTCCGATCCGGGTCCGCAAGTCGAAATACTGTTGCACGCGGGAACCCTCGCCGCGGTCTGCGTGTACTACCGCCAAAGGATTTCGGCGCTGCTGTCGTCGCTCGTCCGCGGCGGCGCCGAAGGCTGGCGTTACGCGGGATGCGTCCTGGTTTCCATGATTCCGGGCGGATTGCTGTACGCGCGGATGAAGGACAAGATCGAAGCGGTGTACGATGCGCCGCGCGGTGTCGCGGCGCTGCTGGTATTCAACGGCCTGTTCCTTCTGGCGGCAGGGATACCGGACATTCTGCGCGGTAGGCACGCCGGCGCCTCCGTCCCCGGCAAACCGTCCGAGTCGGCGCGGCGGCTTTCGGGTGGCGGCCCCACGGCGCTGCGCGCGTTTGCCATGGGATGCGGGCAGGCCATTGCAATGCTGCCCGGCATCTCGAGATCCGGATCTTCGATAAGCGCGGGGCGCCTTGCCGGAATGGGAGCTGCCGAAGCCGCGGAATTTTCATTCCTGATGTCGGTGCCCGTGATTGCCGGGGCGTCGCTGCTTGAAGCGCTCGAGCAATTCGGCGAAGCGCCGGCGGTCGCCGCGTCGTCGCCGTCGCCGCAGTCGATGGCCGTCGCGGTGGTTGTGGCCGCCGTCACTGGCTATTTCGCCCTGGGCGCGGTGGTGCGGCTGCTGGAGCGCGGGCGTTTCTTCGTGTTCGGAATCTGGTGCATCGTTCTCGGAGGAGCCTCGCTCGCCCTGCTGAAGTGACATTCACGTCGGATCCGGCGCAAGCGGGCCCCTCTTCCACGCCCTAATTCCGACCGGCGACGTCCGGACGGCGCCACGCCCGTGCCACGGCACGGACGGGGTGCCGCCCGGGCGTTGCCAGTCCGGCGTTTCGACGCGACCGCTCTTTCGCGAAAGCCCAACACCGGAGCCGCGTTCAGGAAATGTTGCGATGAACACGAATTTGCTGAACTTGCTTCTTTCCCGCGAAGAAGTCGCCGATTTGTTCGACATCCGCCGATTGTTCGACGCCCTGAGCGCCATCGCCCTGCTCGACGAGGCCCGTTGCGACACCACTCTTTCGGAACTGGCGCTTGAATGGACGCGGGCGCAGCGCGATCAGGATTGCGCGGAAGGCACGGGCGGGGAAACACGGGAACGCGAATGCGGGTCGAAGGCCGAACCCGACATCACGATCAGGAGGCTGTTCGAACTGCATCTGGAGCACTACGGCGACGAACAGGTCTTCACGCGGCGGCATCAGCGCCAGTCGATGCTCACGCTGTGCAGGGCGCTCGGGCCGGAGTTCCCCGTGGCCGCGCTTCGATGGCGCGACGTCGCGAACGCGCTCGGGAACTACGCCAACGCCAGAACCTACAACGGGCACGTCCGTGCCCTGGGCACCGCGCTTCGCTGGGCGGACCGAGAGGGGCTGCTGCCGAAGTCGGCGCCGCCATGCGATGGAGGGGCTCTGCCATTCAGGCCGGAGACCTTTTGCGAACCGTCGTTCTTTCCGCCGGAAAAAGTCGAGAAGATCATGCGCGTAGCAGAGGCGCATCCGGGCTCCGTCGAAGCGGGCGCGGGAGTGCGACTCACAATGGGATTCTTCGCCGGAGTGCGCAGCGTCGAAATCGAAAGGGCATGCTGGGAAGACCTGGACCTGGAAGCCGGGACGCTGCGCATCCCGCGTCCGAAGGGCTGGACGAACGGACAGAAGCCGCGCATCGTGGAACTGGAGCGCAACGCCGCCGCCTGGTTGAAAAAGTGGCGCGACTGGACGGCGCGGCGCACTCGACGGCGCGATCCCCCGCGCGGTCCAGTGGCTCCGGGTCCGACGGCGCTGTTCGCAAAATGGAAAAAGGAACGGCTCGTTCCGGAGGGGCTTTTCTGGGGACGCAACGACTCCTCGAACGTGATGCGCCACACGTACGCGACAATGCACGTCGGGGCGTTCCGCAACGCGCCGGCCACCGCGCTGAACCTGGGGCACGGCGAATCGACGCGTATGCTTGAGCGCCACTACATGGGACTGGTGCGCAAATCGGACGCGGAAAAGTACTGGAAAATCATGCCAAGGGCGGATCCATGAGAGACAGAGGTCGACCTTTCCGAAAGGCGATCGTCGCCGCCGACGGATTGCTGAAGCGCTATGCAACGCCGGGTGCGATGCTCGACGCGCTGAACGCGCTCGCAATCCTGGGCGCGTGGCATAACGGCAGCTGGAACGGCAGGCGCCGCGGGAACTCCGCCCCAGCACCAGACGCGGAAACTGGCGGGAAGCCCGGAGCAAGCCGGGAACGGGAAATCCCGACTCTGGTGGAGCTGGCTGCGGCGCATCTCAGAAACACCGGATGCGGCCGCGCGCGCAAACTGGCGCCGCTCGAACTGGGCGACCTCTTCGACATGCGGCTCGCGCGATATTCGCGACGGCAGACGCGCAGCCTGGCGGCGCTGGCGTCGACGCGCAGATTGTTCGTCGGGACCTTCGGGGAACGCGCGCCCGTGGAGTCACTGACGCGCGAGCTTGTCGAAAAGGCGCTTGAACGGCATGTGAACCCGGAGACCTGGAATTCGCATTTCAGACGCCTGCGGCTGACGGTCAACTGGGCAGTCCGCGAAAAGCTGATAGAACGCTCGCCGATTTCCGGGATGAGGCCACGCCGGGTGACGTACTCCGAACCGAAGTTCTTCGGCCCGGAAAAGGTGGAACGGATCATGCGCGCGGCCGAAGCCCATCCCGGCCCGGCGGAAGGGGCAATCGGGATGCGGCTCGCGCTCGGATTCTTCACCGGGGCGCGGACGGCCGAAATCCTGCGCGCGCGCTGGGAGGACCTGGATCTTGACGGCGGCACGCTCCGGATACCGCGCCCAAAGGGTTGGACTTGCGGGCAGAAGCCGCGGATAGTCCAGCTAGAAAAAAACGCAATCGAGTGGCTGCGCGCATGGAAGAACTGGGCGCAGGCCCACGGAACCGCGGCAAACGCCGGGCCCATAGTCGAAAACGCATGGTGCTTCCGAGAATGGAAAACGCATCGACTGGCGGAAAAAGGCATCGCCTGGAACGACGAGATCGGGCGCAACGCGATGCGGCACACCTACGCGACGATGCACGTCGGCGCGTTCCGCGACGCGCCGGCGACGGCGCTGAACCTGGGGCACGTCGGCGGCACGAGGCTGCTGGAGCGGCACTACCGTGGACTTGTCGCGAAATCGGTCGCGGAAAGGCACTGGCGAATACTCCCCGCCCCGGAAGGTCCCGCCGCGCCGGAGCCCCTGCCCGGCCGAGGCCGCAGGACCGATCTCCGGAAAGGAGGAGGGAGGCAAAACGGAAAGGACCGCGTCGGAAAACCGACGCGGTCCTCGGGATCCGTCCGGCAGGACGGCCGAAGGTCGGAAATCACTTGACGATTTCGACCGAACCGCCGAGCGCCTCGACCTTGGCCTTCGCGGCCGCACTCACGGCGTTGGCCTTGACCTTGAGGCCCTTGGCCGTGAGTTCGCCCTTGGCCAGGAGCTTCCAGCCGCCCTTCGGGAAACGCGACGCGATGCCGGTGGACATGAGCGCCGCTGCGTCCACCACGGCACCCTCCTCGAAACCGTTGAGGGCCTCGAGATTGATCGCCTGGTAGGAAACGCGGGCCGGATTCTGGAAACCGCGCTTCGGAAGACGGCGGACGAGAATCATCTGGCCGCCTTCGAAGCCGATCTTCCGCTTGTGGCCCTTGCGGGCCATCTGGCCCTTGGTGCCCTTGCCGGAAGTGCCGCCCTTGCCCGAGGCGTCGCCGCGACCGAGCCGCTTGGCGCGCTTCTTCGAGCCGGGAGTGGAAACAAGTTCATGGAGTTTCATGTTGAGTTCTCCTTTCGGTCCTTATGCCTGGACCTCGGCCGCGGGGGCCTCTTCGGCGACAGGCGCGGGGGCCTCTTCGGCGACAGGCGCGGGGGCCGCCTCGGCGACTGGCGCCGCGGCCCCGGCTTCGGCCGGAACCTCGGCGGCGGGCGCAGGCGCGTCCTCGGGGAGAGGCGCAAGACCGCGTTCGGCACGAATGGCGGCGGCGGGACGGAGCTTGGAAAGCGCGTCGAGCGTGGCCTTGACCACGTTGAGGCGGTTCTTGGAACCCTGGCTCTTGCCGAGCACGTTGCGGACGCCGGCCATTTCGAGCACGGCGCGCATGCCGCCGCCGACGATCATTCCGGTACCTTCCGAAGCGGGCATCAGGAGGACGCGACCGCCGTCGCACTGGCCGGTGACGGCGTGCGGGATGGTCGAACCCTTCATGACGACGCGCTGGAGATGGCGCCTGGCGGACTCGCCGCCCTTACGGATGGCGTCAGCCACTTCGTTGGCCTTGCCGTAGCCGAGGCCGACGCGGCCCTTCTTGTCACCCACCACGATGACCGCGCTGAAACTCATGCGGCGGCCGCCCTTGGTGGTCTTGGAGCTGCGGTTGATGTAGACGAGCTGTTCGGAGAATTCGGACTCCTCGCGCTCGCGGTCGTTCCTTCTGTCGTTGTCGCGGGGCATGGTTTAGTTCTCCTCCGTGCTGTCGTTGACCTTGAGGCCGCCTTCGAGGGCGGCTTCCACGGCGGCTGCCACGCGGCCGTGGTACTTGAAGCCGCCGCGATCCACGACGACCAGCGAAATGCCGGCGGACTTGGCCGCCTCCGCGGCGGCCTGGCCGACCTTCTTGGCCGTTTCCACGTTGAGCTTCGCCTTGAGGGCGAGCGACGAGGCGCTGGCCAGCGTCTTTCCAGCCTCGTCGTCCACGAACTGGACGTAGAGGTTGGCGTTGGAGACGTGGACGCAGAGGCGGGGACGAGCCGCAGTGCCGACGACCTTCTGGCGAAGGCGCAGGTGGCGGCGCTTGATGAAATCCTTGCGGTGTTTGAGCTGCATTTGTTGCGTTCTTTCCTGCGAAGGGGGTTAGGCGACGGTCTTGCCTTCCTTGCGGCGGATCTTCTCGCCAGTGTAGCGGATGCCCTTGCCCTTGTAGGGCTCGGCGGGCTTGAAGGCGCGGATGTCGGCGGCCACACGGCCGACGAGCTGCTTGTCGATTCCCGTGACGTCAACGTGGAGGCCGGCGTTGCCGACCGTCACCTTGACTCCGTCGGGAATATCGTACGCCTTGGGGGCGGCGTAGCCGATGGAGAGCATCAGCTGCTTGCCCTTGAGGTCGAACTTGAAGCCGACGCCCTCAATGTCGAGATGCTTGTCGTACCCCTTCGACACGCCAGTCACCATGTTGGCGACGAGCGCGCGGGAGAGGCCGTGGAACGCGCGGCTGCGGCGGTCGTCGGCGCCACGCGAAAAACGCGCCACGCCATCCTTGACCTCGCACGAGATTCCCTCCGGAAGGGTCCAGGAAAGCTCGCCGAGCTTGCCCTTGACCACGACGGAGCTCCCGTTGACGCCAAGCGTCACGCCATCCGGGATCTTTACCGGTTCTTTTCCGATTCTGGACATGGATTTCTCCCTCCTCACCAGACGGTGCAGACGATTTCGCCGCCGAGCTTGCGGCGACGGGCCTCGAGACCGGACATGACGCCGCTCGAGGTGGACATTACGGCGGTGCCGAGGCCTCCGAGGACGCGCGGGACGTCCTTCCAGCCGCAGAAGCGGCGCAGCCCCGGGGACGATTCGCGGCGCAGGCCGCGGATGACGCCCTTGCCTTCGGCGTTGTACTTCAGCGCGATGCGCAGGACCTTCTTCACGTCGCCCTCGACTTCGAAGTCCTCCACGTAGCCTTCGGCCTTGAGGACGCCGGCGATGGCGGACTTGAGGTTCGAAGACGGCATTTCGACGACTTCCTGGCCGGCGGCTTGGCCGTTGCGGATGCGGGTGAGCATGTCCGCGATTGGATCAGACCAACTCATTGTCGTTGTTCTCCTTGCTACCAGGACGCCTTCGTGACGCCGGGGATTTTGCCCTGCAGGGCGAGTTCGCGGAAGCAGAGACGGCAGAGCTTGAACTTGCCGATGAAGGCGCGGGGGCGACCGCAGCGGGAGCAGCGGTTGTAGGCGCGCGACGTGAAGGTCGCGGCGGGTCCGCCCTCCTTCTCCTTCTTGATTGCGGCGGCCTTGCGGGCGTTCTGCCGCGCGGCCTTCACCACGAGAGATGTTTTAGCCATTTTGTTGCAGTCTCCGGTTAGCGGCCTACGAAAGGCATGCCGAGTTTGTCGAGCAGCTCGCGCGCGGCCTTGTCGTCCGTCGCGGTCGTGCAGATCGTGATGTCCATGCCCTGTTCGGGTGCGCCGTGGCGCGAGAGGTCGATTTCGGGGAAGATCGTCTGCTCCTTGACGCCGAGCGTGTAGTTGCCGCGACCGTCGAAGCCGCGGTTCGGAACGCCGTGGAAGTCGCGGATGCGGGGCAGCGCGATGTTCACGAAGCGGTCCAGAAAGTCCCACATGCGCTCGCGGCGCAGCGTGACCTTCGCGCCGATGACCATGCCGGCGCGAAGCTTGAAGTTCGCGACCGACTTCTTGGCCTTGCAGAGGACGGGCTTCTGCCCGGTGATTTTCGCCAGATCGTCGACAACCGACTTCTGGGTGTCCTTGTCGACGATGCCGAAGGCCATGTTCACCACGATCTTCTCAAGGCGCGGAACCTGCATCGGATTGGTGTATCCGAACTTTTCGCGGAGAGCGGGGACGGCGGTCTCGTCGTAGATTTTCCTGAGGTTTGCCATGTCTGTTCTCCTAGAGCCTGGTTCCGGTTTTCTTGGCGACGCGGACCGAACGGTCCCCTTCGCGGACGTACGAGACGCGGACGCCCTTCTTCGCCTTGGCGTCGTATGGCTGGACGTTGGAAATCGCGATCGGCGCCGGCACGTCGAGCTGCTTGCCGACGGGGAACTGTTCGCTCTTGCGGACGCCCTTCTTGACGAGGTTCAGGCCTTCCACGACCACGACGCCCTTCTTCGCGCTGACGGCGAGGACCTTGCCGGTCTTGCCGGCGTCGCGTCCTGAAATCGCGATCACGAGATCGCCCTTCTTGATGCGTGCGGTGCTCATGCTCAGAGAACCTCCGGTGCAAGTGAAATGATCTTCGCGTTGTCGCCGTCGCGCAGTTCGCGCGCGACCGGCCCGAAGATGCGGGTGCCGATCGGCGACTTCTTCGAATCGACGATCACGCAGGCGCTGTTGTCGAACTTGACGTACGACCCGTCGGAACGGCGGATCGGGTAGCCGGTGCGCACGATGATGGCGAGGCAGACCTGCCCCTTCTTCACGGCGCCGCCGGGCTGAGCCTCCTTGACGGAGACGCGGATGCAATCGCCCAGATGGGCGTACTTCTTACGCTGTCCGAGAACGCGGAAGCAGCACACGCGGCGCGCTCCGGTGTTGTCGGCGACGGCGAGATCAGTACCTTCCTGGATCATGGCCTATTTTCCTTCTTCCTTGGCCTCGATCGCCTCCGCCTTCGCCTCGGCGGCCGCTTCCTTGGCCTTTGCGGACACGGTTACGCGGACGAGACGCCAGCGCTTCGTGGCGCTGAGCGGGCGGGTCTCCGCGATTTCGACGACGTCGCCCACGCCGGCTTCGTTCTTCTCGTCGTGGACGTGGTATTTCTTGCCCACGGTGATCTGCTTGCCGTAGACCGGATGCGCGAAGCGGCGCTCGACGAGGACGGAGACGGTCTTGTCCCCGCTCTTCTTCACGACCGTTCCGCGGCGCGTCTTGCGCAGGCCGCGCGCGGCGGCGTTCTGCTTGGTCTCTTCGTTCATTTGGATGACTTCTCCTGGAGCTCGCGCTCGCGAACGACGGTCAGCATGCGCGCCACGTCGCGGCGCAGGGTGCGGACCTTGAGTGGATTAGAGGAAACGTCGGTGGCGGCCTTCTTGACGCGGGCCTCGAGGATCTGGCGGCGCGCGGTCTTGACCTGCGCCAGCAGTTCGTCGGTGGACGTTTCGCGGACTTGCTTGATCTTCATTTCGGTCACTCCGTTCTGCTAGGCCTGGACGGGGCGCGACACCATGCAGGTGCGCAGTCCGAGCTTGTTGGCGGCGAGGCGGAACGCCTCGCGGGCCAGGCCGTCGGGGACGCCCGCGATTTCGAAAAGCATCGTGCCGGGGCGGACGACGGCGACCCAGAATTCAGGATCGCCCTTGCCTTTGCCCATGCGGACTTCGATCGGCTTCTTGGAAACCGGCTTGTCGGGGAAAACGCGGATCCAGAGCTTGCCGCGGCGCTTGAGGTGGCGGTTGATGCAAACGCGGCACGCCTCGATCTGGATGGCCGTGAGCCAGCCGCGGTCCAGCGTCTTGAGGCCGTAGTCGCCCTGGGCCAGTTCGGTGTTCGTCTGCGCGAGGCCGGAGCGGCTCCCGCGCTGTACTTTGCGGTGCTTTACCCGCTTAGGCATGAGAGGCATTGCGATCCCTCCTTCTGTTGTTCATGCGGGGCTGGTACTTGTCGCCTTTGCAAATCCAGACCTTCACGCCGATGATCCCGGCCGTGGTGTGGGCTTCGGCAAAACCGTAGTCGATCTTCGCACGGAGCGTGTGAAGGGGAACCTTGCCCTCCTTCATCCACTCGACGCGGCTGAGCTCGGCGCCGTTGATGCGGCCGCTGGCCAGCATCTTGATGCCGTCCACGCCCATCTCCATGGCGGTGCGCTGCGCGCGCTTCATCGCGCGCTTCACGGTGATGCGGCGCACGATCTGGTCCGCGATGCCCTCGGCCACGAGCTGCGCGTTCGCGTCCGCGTCGCGCACCTCGCCGACCTCGACCACCACTTCCTTCTTCGTCGCCTTCATCAGCGCCTTGCGCAGGTTCTCGATGTCCTCGCCGCCCTTGCCCATGACGATGCCCGGACGGGCCGTCTGGATGCTGACGCGGACGCGATTGGCGTAGCGCTCGATCCGGACTGCGGAAACCGCGCCGTCCTTGATCGACTTGGCGACCAGGTTGCGGATCTTGTCGTCCTCGGCGAGCAGGTCGCCGAACGCGCGCTTGTCGGCGAACCAGCGCGAACGCCAGTCATGGTCGACGCCGACGCGGAAACCGATTGGATTGACTTTCTGTCCCATGGTTATTGAATTCCGTCGGTGAGAACCACGGTCACGTGGCTCGTCTGTTTTTCGATGGGGCTGGCGCTGCCGCGGGCGCGGGGCCAGAAACGGCGCATGCTCGCGCCTTCGTCGAACGTGCAGCGCAGAACCGTGAGCTTCTCGGGATCCAGGCCGTTGTTGTTCGAGGCGTTGGCCGCGGCGCTGCGCAGGGTGCCGGCGATGATGCGGGCGGCCTTGCGCGGGCTGAAATCCACGGTCTTGAGCGCGACTGCAAGGCTCTTGCCCTGCACGGCGCGAGCCAGATCGCGGCCCTTGGAGGCCGAGATGCGGGCGTTTCGCGTTATGGCTTTGACTTCCATTGTGAGATGCCTGCCTTGCTGCTTACTTGGTCGCCTTGTCCGTCGTCGCGCCGTGCTTCTTGAACGTGCGCGTCGGTGCGAACTCGCCGAGGCGGTGGCCGACCATGTTTTCGGTGATGAAAATGGGAAGGAACGTCTTCCCGTTGTGGATTGAGAAGGTCAGCCCCACGAAATCGGGGGTGATCATCGAGCGGCGCGACCAGGTCTTGATTGGCTGTTTGCGCGCCGACTGGTTCATCTTCTCGACCTTCCGGAGGAGACTGTCCTCCACGTACGGTCCTTTTTTGAGCGAACGAGGCATGGTGTTTTACTTTCTGCGCTTGAGGATGACGCGGTCGGAGGCCTTGCGCGGCTTGCGGGTCTTGCCGCCCTTGGCCAGCTTGCCCCACGGGGAGACGGCGGGACCGCCGCCGGAGCTGCGGCCTTCGCCACCGCCCATCGGGTGGTCCACGGGGTTCATCGCGACGCCGCGAACGGTCGGGCGAATGCCGAGCCAGCGCTTGCGTCCGGCCTTGCCGAGCTTGATGCCCTCGGCCTCGCCGTTGCCGACGACGCCGACGGTGGCGCGGCAATCGGCTAGGAACTTGCGCTCTTCGCCGCTTGGCATGCGGAGCGTCACGTAGCCGCCGTCGCAGCTCATCACCTGGGCCGAGGAGCCCGCCGTGCGGACCACCTTGGCGCCGCGCCCGGGGGCCAGCTCCAGGTTGTGCACCGCAGTGCCCAGCGGGATGCGGCCGAGCGGGAGGCAGTTGCCGACTGCGGGTTCGGCGTCGGGCGAGGAAACGACCTTGGCGCCAACGCCGAGGCCCTCGGGCGCGACGATGTAGCGCTTCTCGCCGTCGTCAAACTGCACGAGCGCCAGACGGGCGCGGCGGTTCGGATCGTACTCGATAGCGGCGACCGTCGCGACGCCGGCCTTCTCGCGGCGCCAATCGACGATGCGGTAGCGACGCTTGGCGCCGCCGCCGCGGTGGCGGATCGAAATGTGGCCCGCGCTGTCGCGGCCCGCCTTCTGCTTGCGGGGCAGCGTGAGGCTGCGCTCGGGCTTGTCCTTCGTGATTTCGGAGAAGGTGCTCCCCGTCGCCGTGCGCCTGCTGGGCGTGTAAGGCTTGTAGTTCTTGATGGCCATTGCGTTTCTCCTAGACCAGGTCGATCTTGTCGCCGGCCTTGAGCGTGACAATCGCGCGCTTCCAGTCAGGAGCCTGCACCACCTTGCGGTTGCGCAGGACGCGCTTCTTGCCTTCATGGTTCTGGGTGTTGACCGCGAGCACGGTCACGTTGAAGAAGTCTTCGACGGCCTTCTTGATTTCGGGCTTGGTCGCCGCACGGTCCACGCGGACCATGTAGCGGTTGGACTTCTCCTGCATCGCCGAGCCCTTTTCGGTGGCGAGCACGGCCTTGATGACGGTGTCTTGGTGTTTCATGCCACGGTCTCCTTCTTCTCGGCGGGCGCGAGACGCAGCGCCAGGTCCTCCCATGCGGCGCGCGACACAACGACCTTGCGGTGGAGCATCAGCTGGTAGGTGCTGGCGCGCGAGGCGACCGCGACTTCCACGTCGGGAAGGTTCGCGGAAGCGCGGGTGAGAGCCTCGTCGGCGGCCTTGACGACGAGAAGCGCGTTCTCGGCGTCGAGCGCCTTGAGGGCCTTCACGAGCTCCCTGGTCTTGGGAGCGGGCAGCGTCAGGTCCTCGACCACGACGAGCGTGCCGTCGGCAACGCGATCGGAAAGGACGCGACGGAAAGCCAGGCGCGCGACCTTCTTGTTGAGCTTGAGGGAGAAGTCGCGGGGGTGGGGTCCGAAGGCCACGCCGCCGCCGCGCCAGACGGGGGACTGCTTGAGGCCGGAACGGGCACGGCCCGTGCCCTTCTGCTTCCACGGCTTCTTGTTCGAGCCGTTCACTTCGCCCTTGGAGAGGGTGCTGGCCGTGCCGGCGCGGTTGCCGGCTGCGCGGGCCACGACGGCGTCGCGCACCGCCTGGTCGCCGCGGTCGAGAACCAGATTCTCGTCCTTGACTTCGACGGAGCCCTTCTCGGAGCCGTCGAGTGCGAACATCTTAATCGAGGCCATTACGCCTTCACCTCCTTCTTGATGGCCTTGCGGACGACGACCATCGCGCCCCTGGGGCCGGGAACCGCCCCGCGCACGAGCAGAAGGTTCTGCTCGGGCCGGACCTGCTCCAGTTTAAGGTTCTGGACGGTGCAGCGCCGGTTGCCGGCGTCGCCCGCCATCGGGTGGCCCTTCTCGGTGGCGCCGGGGGTCTGGCGCATGCCGATGGAGCCGGGGCGGCGCTTGACGTGACCGCCGTGAGTGTGCGGGCCGCCGGCGAAACCGTGGCGGCGCATCACGCCCATGAAGCCCTTGCCCACGCTCGTGCCGATCACGTCGACGAACGCGACGCCCTCGAACACGTCCTTGACCGTGAACACCTTGCCGGGCGCGACTTCGTCGGCCGCGTCGGCCTTGAACTCGCGAAGCACCCGCACAGGGGTTTCCAGCCCCGCCTTCTTCGCGTGGCCGACCTCCGCCTTTGAAAGGCGCGAGGGCTTCTGCGGCGCCCATCCGAGCTGCACGGCCTCGTAGCCGTCGGTCGCGGCGGTCTTCACCTGCACGACCGGGCACGGACCCGCTTCGATGACCGTGACGGGGACGCGGACTCCGTCCTTGTCCCAGATCTGCGTCATCCCTATCTTCTTGCCAATCAAACCTTGCATTTCGGGGATGCTCCTAGACCTTGATCGTGATGTCCACGCCGGCGGAGAGGTTCAGCTTCTTGAGCTCCTCGACGGTCTTGGACGTGGGTCCGACGATGTCAAGCACGCGCTTGTGCGTGCGCATCTCGAACTGATCCATTGATTTCTTGTCCACGTGGGGGCTGCGGTTCACCGTGAACCGCTCCACGCGCGTGGGCAACGGGATTGGCCCGACGACCTGGGAGCCAGTGTTCCGGGCAGTCTCCACGATTTCGGAGACAGCCTGGTCGAGGACCCGGTGGTCGTAGGCCTGCATGCGGATTCTGATGCGTTGACTCTGCATTGTGTTGCTTTACCTGTTCAGGATTGATTCCTTGACGGCGGCGGGCGCCACCGCGAAAAGTTCCGGTTCCATGGAGTAGGACGCCCTGCCCCGCGAAAGAGACCGGATCGCGGTCGCGTACCCGAACATCTCGGACAGCGGCACGCTCGCCTCGATGGCCTGCACGTCGCCGCGCATTTCCATCTCGCGAACCTGCCCCCGCCGGGCGTTGAGGTCGCCCATGAGATCGCCGGTGAACTCCGGCGGCGTCACGAGCTGGACCGACATTATCGGTTCGAGCAATTCCGGCCCGGCGGCCTGCGCGGCCTCCCGGAACGCCAGGATCGCCGCCGTGCGGAACGCGGTCTCCGTCGCGGAATCGGCATCGACTATGCCGCCTCCGGTGACTCGGACGCACACGTCGCGCATCGGCAGACGGGCGAGAACGCCCGTAGCGATCGCGTCCTGGACCCCCTGCTCGATCTGGGTCCGGAACTCGGGCGGCACCGTGCCGCGCGGCGGGTTGACCTCGACGAGGTTGCCCTTGCCGCGCCCGGCCGGCGAAACGTGAAGCTCCACCGTGGCCGCCTGGCGCTTGCCGCCTATCTCGCGGTCGAACGTGGCCCGTCCGTCCGCTTCGGCGACAACCGTTTCGTAGTACGAAACCATCGGCTTGCCCGTGTTCGCGGGAACCTTGAATTCCCGCAACAGCCGGTCGCGCAGGATTTCGAGGTGCAACTCGCCCATCCCGCTGACGATGGTCTGGCCGGTTTCGCCGTCGACCCTGACGCGACACGTGGGATCCTCGTCGGAGAGCATCTTGAGCGCCCCTTCGAGCTTTTCCTTGTCGGCCCTGGTCTTCGGCTCGATCGCCATGAACATCACCGGCTCCGGGAATTCTATCCGGTCGAGCGCGATCTGCGCCTGTTCCGCGCAGAACGTATCACCCGTCGTGAACTTCCCGATGCCGCCCATGACACCGATCTCCCCGGCGAAAATCGCATCCGCGTCGAGCTGCTCGTTGGAGTGCATCCGAATGAGCCGCATCACGCGGTCCCTCGTCCGAGTCCTCGGATTCCAGACGTTCATGCCCTTGCGCAGAACGCCGGAATAGACTCTCGCGTAAAGAAGGCGGCCCAGATAGGGATCAGCGGCCACCTTGAAGATCAGCCCGGCCAGCGGAGCGTCGTCCGCCGCAGGCCTAGAGACGGTCTTGCCCGTCCTGATCTCGACGCCCTGCACGGGCGGAACGTCCAGCGGCGAGGGCAGATATCTCGCCAC
>CAMOSH010000096.1 GCA_946624575.1 uncultured Verrucomicrobiota bacterium | reverse complement strand
CGCACGCGCGCCGGCTCTTCCGGGCGCGCTTCGGATGCTCCATGCGGCAGTGGCGTCGCGCGGCGCGCGCATAGCGGTGATTTCCTGGCTCGCAGCGTTTTTTTCCGAACTGATGTAACTTTCTCTCAACAGACAGTAACGTCGGCGCGGGCGCCCTCTTCCGGACGCCCGCCCGCAATCGCCCGCGCGGATTTTTTCCGCGCGGATTTTTTTTGCTTGACTCCAGAATGGCGATTTGCTAGTTTTTTCCGCGTTCGCGCGACATGCCTCTATCGTCTAATGGTTAGGACGCCAGGTTCTCATCCTGGTAATCCGGGTTCGATTCCCGGTGGAGGTGCCAAATCGGACTTGCCAGGGCCAGGCGGCAGGTTTTGCCGAACGCATCGCGGAGAGGTGGCTGAGTGGCCGAAGGCAGCGGTTTGCTAAATCGTCGTACTGGGTCAACTGGTACCGGGGGTTCGAATCCCCCCCTCTCCGCCAATTCTCTTTCCCGGCGGCGGGAGCGAATCCCATGAACAACTCTGCATTCCCGAATGCCATGGAAACGAAGAAGCACGTCATCAACGCGACGGTGGAAAACCAGCCCGCCGTGCTTTCCCGCATTGTCGGGCTGTTTTCCGGGCGCGGCTACAACATCGAGACGCTCAACGTCGGCCCGTGCGCCGACCCGCGCTTCTCGCGCATGACGATTACCGTGCCCGGCGACGCGCACGTGCTGGAGCAAGTCACGAAGCAGCTCAACAAGCTGGTCGACGTGGTGAAGGTCGTGGACCTGACTTCCGAGAAGCACATTTCGCGCGAACTGCTGCTCGTTGAGGCGGGCGCGCCCAAGGCGAAGCGCGCCGAAGTCATGGGCATCGCGTCGCTTTTCGGAGCCGAGGTCGTCGGCGTTCGCGAAAATTCCCTCACGATGCAGTACGTGGGGCGGGAAGACCAGGTTGATGACTTCCTGCGGCTTTTGCGCCCCTACACGATCCTCAATCTCGCGCGCAGCGGTTTGCTGGCCGTCGCGCGCGGAGATTAGGTCGCCGCGTTTTTCCGTTTTTTTCGGTTCCGCCGTCCCTTTCGCGGGATGGCTGCGGCTGTCCGCCGCCCTGCGGCCCGCGTCTTTCGTGTAGCGCGACCATCGATATTTTGCGCGTGTCGAAATCGACGCCGGAAACGGCCACGCGGATCGGATCGCCAGCCTTCCACGACGCGTCAGGCGCCACGAGGGTTCCGGATGTCGGGTCGAACTTGACGAAGCCCTCCGAGAGCGACGAAACGTGTACGAGTCCCTCGATCAGGAGGGAGGGGACTTCGACGAAGGCGCCAAACGGCGCGCATGAGAGCACGACAGCATCGAATTCGGGCCGGCGGCCGGCGGCCAGTTCGTCGGCCAGGAACCGGTACTTCTTGATTTCCACGAGGTCGCGTTCGGCCTGGTCGGCGCGGAATTCGGCCTTTGTCGATTCCTCGGCCACGGCGCGGAGCGCGTCGGGGCGCGGCTGCGCGGCGCGATCTCCGGCGATCGCAGCGGCCAGCTGCCTGTGGAGCACGAGGTCGGGATAGCGCCGGATCGGCGAAGTGAAATGGCTGTAGTGCCGCTTCGCCAGTCCAAAATGACCCTCGTTGTCAACGCTGTATTCGGCGCGTTTCATGCTGCGCAGCACCGCCATCGAGACGTAGTATTCCAGCGCCGTTCCTCTGGCCGACTTTACGAGGCGGACGATCGAGCCGGAGTCCGAAAGGCGCGGCACGCGCAGGCCGAGCGCCCGGAGCGATGTCTGGAGCGCCTCCAGCTTCTCCGGATCGGGCACGTCGTGGAATCGGCACAGATGCGGGATCCGGCGCGCGGCAAGTTCGGCGGCGACAGCCTCGTTGGCAGCGATCATTGCCTCCTCCACGAGCTCGTGCGCTTCGTCGTGCTCCGCCGGCGCGACGCCGGCGAGGCGCCCGTCCGGGTCGAGTTTGATTTCGAGCGACGGCGCGGAGAGATCAAGCGAAAACCTCGCCATTCGGTTGCGGCGCAGTTTCGAGGAAATCTCCCACAGCGCCCGGACAAGCCCGGGAACCTGGTCTTCGCCGCGCGCATTTTCCGTAGCGTCGCCGCTTTCCGCGCGCAGGAATCCAAGCGCTTCGGCGTATGTCAGGCGGCGCGATGAGCGGATCACGGTCTTCGCGAAGCGGCGGGCGACCATGTTCCCGGCCTTGTCGAACGTCAGGAATGCGCTGAAGGCCAGCCTGTCCTCTCCGGGCACCAGCGAACACACGCCGTTGCTTAGCTGCTCCGGCAGCATCGGCAGCACGGTGTCGGCAAGATAAGCGCTCGTGCCGCGGCGGCGGGCCTCAGCGTCCAGCGCGGTTCCAGGCCGCACGAAGTGCGACACGTCCGCGATGTGGACTCCGAGTACCGCGCGCCCCTGCGCGTCGCTTTCCAGCGACAGCGCGTCGTCGTAGTCGCGGGCGCTTTCGGGATCTATCGTGATCACGAGGGCGCCGCGCAGGTCTTCGCGCGGTCCCGGAGCCGCGAGAAAAGCCGGGGCGGCCTGCGCTTCCTCGAGTGCCGCTTCCGGAAAGCGGTCCGGCAGTTCCCAGGCTCGAATCACGGTCCTGGTGTCGAGCGACGGCGTGTTTTCAGGGCCTATGACGGCGACGATTTCGCCTTCCGGGTTGAAGACCGGATTCGTCCATGACGAAAACCGGACGACTACGCGATCCCCGTCGCGGGCGCATCCCGGATCGGCGATGTGGAAGGTGCGGCCCCCGAATGGCGTCATGGGCACTGCGGTGACGTGCCGTCCCACGCGGCGCAGGGTGCACACGACGTCGCGCGCGCCGCGCCGAACTACGCGCGCCACTCGGGCAGCGCCTTCGTCTCCTTCCGCGAATCGCACTTCCACCAGGTCTCCCGGCAGCGCGGGGCCGACCGCCGAGGCGGGCACGAACACGTCGCGGCCTCCCGTTTCCGGTGAAACGAAGCCCGCGCCTGAACGGGCCAGCGACAGTACGCCCGTCACCGGCGGGCGCCCGAGCGCCTCGCCCGAATAGTCCGCCGCGGTGCGGCGCTTGCGGCGCGCCGCCGCCGCGGCCTTGCCAAACGCCGCCACTCCGTCCCGGCGCGCGGCCGCGCCCGTTTTTTCGTCGAAGGTCCTCGCGGTCTTCGCGCCGCGGTGCGCCTTCACTCTCCTGGTAGATTCGGATTTTGCCTTTTTTGTCTTCAAGATACTGTCTCCCTGTTCTGCAAAGATACGGTTTCTTTTGTTTCCGGGCGCGCCACTGCGCGCCTTGCCGCGGATACTACGCGAAAAGCCGCTCCTGCGCAACCGCCGCCCGCGCGTGTTTTTTTGTTTGCATTTGGTTGGGCAAAAGAGTAGACTTCCTGCCCGTCGCGCATGAAACGCGCGAAACACGCCCCCATCGTCTATCGGTTAGGACACATGGTTTTCATCCATGGAAGAGCGGTCCGACTCCGCTTGGGGGTGCCAGTTTTTTTCTCGCCATGAGCGATACTGTCAGAGTCCGTTTCGCCCCGTCGCCGACTGGTTCCGTTCACATAGGGAATATCCGGGCGGCGGTTTTCAATTGGCTGTTCGCGCGTCATGCCGGCGGCAAGTTCCTTCTGCGCATCGAGGACACCGATCTGGTGCGCTCCACGAAGGAGGCGATCGACAAGGTCCTCGACGCCATGCGATGGCTGGGGCTCGACTGGGACGAAGACGTCGTCTACCAGACCCACAACGCGGCCGACCACCTCGCGGCCGTCGAGAGGCTCCTTTCCACCGGAGCCGCCTACAAGGCCGTTAAGGAATCCGTAGATCCCGCGACCGGCGAAAGGAAGTCCGGCGAGGTCGTCCTCTTCCGCATGCCGAAGGAGGGGCGCATCGAGTACGACGATCTCGTGAAGGGCCACATGAGGAAGAAGGCCGAAGACACGCAGGATTTCGTCATCGTCCGCTCCGACGGCTCTCCCGTCTTCCACATCGCCAATGTTGTCGACGACATCAAGCAGGGCGTCACTCACATTATCCGGGGAGACGACCACGTCGAAAACACATTCAAGCACATCCAGATATTCAAGGCGCTTGGCGCCCCAGTGCCGAAGTATGCGCATCTTCCTATGATCGTGAACGCGCAGGGCAAGCCGTACTCGAAGCGGGACGGCGCGGCGTTCGTCGGCGAGTTCAAGGAGCAGGGGTACCTCCCGGAGGCGCTCTTCAACTTCCTCGTGCTTCTCGGCTGGGCGCCAGGCGACGACCGCGAGGTCATGTCCAGGCAGGAGCTCGTGGAGGCGTTTTCGCTGGATCGCTGCAAGGCGTCGCCCGCGCGCTTCGACATGAAGAAGCTGCTCTGGATGAACGGCGAATACATCGCGCGCCAGCCGCACGAGGTTTTCAAGGCCGAGCTTTCGGAGCGCCTCGCCGCCGCCGGGCTTCCGCCCGCGCCGCTCGGATGCTCGCTCGACGCGCTCGTGCCACCCGTGCAGATCCGCACCAAGACCCTTTCCGATCTTCCCGGCAACTGCGAATACTTTTTCAAGGAGGATGTCTCCTACGATCCCGCTGCCGTCGAAAAGCGCCTGAAGAAGCCTGGCGTGAAGGCCCTGCTCTCATCTTTTGCGGACGCTTTCGCGGCGATGCCGGAATTCACCGCCGCGGCCACCGAGGCGTTCGTCCACGGCGAGGCGGAGAAGATCGGCGAAGACGGAAAGCCCGTCGGCATGGGGACGCTTGTCCACCCGATACGCGTCGCCGTCTCCGGCCGCACCGAGGGGCCGGGCCTTTTCGAGATGCTTGAACTTCTCGGACGCGATCGCGTCGTGCGCCGTCTTCGCTCGGCGTCGTCGCTTGCGTCCTGACCCGCCTCCAGTCGTCGCATCCCCTTTCGCGCCCTGCGGTCTGCCTGACGGCGGAGCGCGTTGCTTCTACAAACTACGTTCCGGCCCGCCTCGCGCGGCCATCCCGGCGCCGCAGACTGTGGTTCCCCGGGTAGTTTCCAGCAATCGTAAATCACACCTGATCATGGACAACCCGATTCGGACATTCGTCTGCCGCGAAAGCGATCCGTTTGAGACGCGCGTGGCCCTCGTTCCGGCAGACTGCAAACGCCTGGCTTCCGGTGGCTTCTCGATCGCCGTTCAAACGGGAGCCGGACTCAAAAGCGGTTTCGGCGACGCCGACTACCAGGCGACCGGGGCGGAGGTCGTTCCGGATCCCGGAGTCCCCGCCGCGATGGCCGCGGCGGACGCTGTCCTCCGCGTGCGTCATCCAGAGCGCGCCGACGGCATGAAGAAGGACGCGCTCCTGGCCTGCTTCCTCGACCCGTTCCGCGAGCGCCCGCTCGTGGAGGCTCTCGCCGCCGCCGGCGTCCGTGTGATTTCGCTTGAGATGATTCCGCGCACCACGCTCGCGCAGAAGATGGACGCGCAGAGTTCCCAGACGTCGCTGGCCGGATATGCGGCGGTGCTGGCGGCGGCGGCTCGTCTTCCCAAGGCGTTCCCTATGATGGTGACGCCGGCCGGGACGATAACTCCGGCGCGCGTGTTCGTGATCGGCGTCGGTGTGGCCGGGCTTCAGGCAATCGCCACGGCCAAGCGTCTGGGCGCCCGCGTGGACGCATTCGACACGCGCCCCGCAGTCGAAGAGCAGGTGCGTTCGCTCGGCGCGTCGTTCGTCAAGATCGACCTTGGCGGCGAAACCGGCCAGACGGCCCAGGGCTACGCGCGCGAACTCACGCCGGAGCAGCTGGAGCGCCAGCGCGAGGCGCAGGCCAAGGTCTGCGAAAAGGCCGATGTCGTCATCACCACGGCCAAGGTGTTCGGGCGCCCCGCTCCGCGCCTCGTCGGCGCGGATGTCCTCGCGCGCATGAAGCCTGGCGCGGTTGTCGTGGATCTTGCGTCCGGTACCGGTGGCAATGTCGAGGGTAGCAAGCCGCACGAGGAGGTCGTCACGCCCGGCGGCGTCGTGCTCCTTCCGGGCGATTCTCTCGAATGCAGAGTCCCGCAGGATGCCTCGAAGATGCTGTCCGGTAACTTCACCGCGCTTCTAGAACACGCGCGTGACAGGGAGACGGGGCGTTTCCGCGACGCCGCTGGCGACGAAATCCTCTCCGGCTGCGTTCTCACCGGCGGTGGAAGGATAGTCCACCCGCGCTTCGCGTAGGAAGGTTTTCGGAATCTGCGACACTTGGCACTCAACGCGCGACAGAGAACCTTCAAAACTTTAATCTTTCAAACCATCGAATTTTCAAACTTTCAAGCCTTCTCCCGCCATGGATCCATTGCTGCTTTTCGTGTTTGTGCTGGCCGGCTTTCTCGGCGTTGAACTGATTGCCAAGGTGCCATCGCAGCTGCACACGCCGCTGATGTCCGGCACCAACGCAATATCGGGAATTACGATAGTCGGCGCGATGTCGGTCGCGGCGGTTACGTTCGCCAGGCGTGGGGCGGGGCGCGTGGCCGCCGTGCTGGGCTTCGCCGCGATCGTGCTGGCCGCGATCAACGTGGTCGGCGGATATCTCGTTACGGACCGGATGCTTGGAATGTTCCGGGCCGGCAAGCGCTGAAAAAAAGAAAGCACCGGAGGGCTTTTGCATGAACGACACTGCTGTCACGGTTATGTACATGGTCTCGGCGATACTGTTCGTTCGGGGCATAAAACTGCTTGGCAAGGCGGCCACGGCTCGGCGCGGCAACGCTCTTTCTGCGCTGGGAATGCTCGTCGCGGTCGTGACGGTGCTGTGCGAGAAGGGGGTTGTCGCCTCCGGGCCGCGCGGTTACGCGTTCGCGCTTGTGGCGGTCGCGATCGGCTCGGCTGTCGGCGCGATCTGGGCCGCTCGCGTGAAGATGACGGGGATGCCGGAGCTCGTGGCGCTTTTCAACGGCTTCGGCGGTCTCTCCTCCATGCTCGTGGCGCTTGCGCAGCATGTCTCCGCGGGCGAGGAATCCGGAGTAGCGACGCGCGCGACGCTCGCGCTGACCGTTCTGATCGGCGCCGTCGCGTTCACAGGGTCGGTGGTCGCCTGGGGCAAGCTCGCGGGCAACGCGATGAAGAAGCTTGACCGCGTTCCGGGAAAGAACTTCGTCAATGCTGCTGTTTGCGCCCTTTCGCTCGTAGGCGTGGTTCTTTACGCCTGCTGCGGCGGCGCCACGTGCGTTGGCGGCGCGGCGATGGCGGTGGTCTCCGTTCTTTCGCTGGTACTCGGCCTCACGCTCGTCATACCTGTCGGCGGCGGGGACATGCCGGTGGTGATTTCGCTGCTCAACGCGTTTTCCGGGCTGGCGGCCGCGTTCGCCGGTTTCGCGATCGCCAATACCGCGCTCGTGGTGTCCGGGTGTCTCGTCGGGGCGTCCGGGTTCATTCTGACGCTTGTCATGTGCAAGGCGATGAACAAGGGGCTCGGCAAGTTGCTGTTCGCGCCGGACCGAGGCGCCCGCAGGGGCGGCGGCGCCGCCGGCGCTCCCGCGCGCGAGCCGCGCGCGATGTCCGTTGAGGACGCCTACGCCGTGCTCGAGGCGGCGAGGAGCGTTGCGATCGTGCCTGGTTACGGCATGGCCGTGGCGCAGGCCCAGCACGCCGTGAAGGAACTTGCCGACAAGCTGGAGGCCAACGGCGCCGAGGTCTTCTACGCCATCCACCCGGTGGCCGGCCGTATGCCGGGGCACATGAACGTGCTGCTCGCCGAGGCCAATGTCCCATACGAGCAGCTTCGCACCGCCGACGACGCCAATCCGGTCCTTCCGTCCACCGACGTGGCGATCGTCATAGGCGCTAACGATGTCGTGAATCCTGACGCGATCGACAACCCCGACTCGCCGATCCACGGCATGCCGATCGTCGAGGCGTACAAGGCGCGCACGGTGTTCGTTCTCAAGCGTGGGCGTGGCACTGGATTTTCTGGGCTGGAAAATCCTCTCTTCACGCGGGAGAACACGGCGATGGTCTATGGCGACGCGAAGCAGACTTGCGCCGCGCTCGCTGCGGAATTTTCCGAGTAGAAGGTCCTTTTTTCGCCCGGAAACGCGAAAAATGAATTTTTTCTTTGACAAAATGGGGCGGATGTAGTAATTGCCCCTTCAAGGGAGCGACATGGCGAAAGCGATGCGTTCCGGCGCGCCGAGCGGTTCGGCCCGCAAAGAAAAAAACAAACAAAAGGATAACATCCATGCCCACGAAGAAGCCCGCCGCCAAGGCCCCCGCCAAGAAGGCAGCTCCTGCAGCGAAGAAGCCCGCCGCCAAGGCGCCCGCCAAGAAGCCCGCTCCCGCGGCGAAGAAGCCCGCCGCCAAGGCGCCCGCCAAGAAGCCGGCCGCTCCCGTGAAGAAGGCGGCCCCCGCCAAGAAGGCCGCGCCCGCCAAGAAGGCCGCGCCCGCCAAGAAGGCGGCGCCCGCCAAGAAGCCCGCTCCCGCCAAGAAGCCCGCTCCCGCCAAGAAGGCGCCCGCGAAGAAGGCGCCCGCCAAAAAGGCCAAGTGACACATGACTGACTGCCCGCGCCGGGTTTTTCCCCGCGCGGGCTTTTCGTCAGCAACGCCTGCCGCGCTTTCGCGCCGCAGGCGTTTTTTTGTTTCTTCTTCCGTCTGTCTTTATGTCGCGGAGCGTTCGATGTCGAGCAGCGTGCGCTTGGCTGCGAGGCCGCCGCCGTAGCCGCCGGGTCCGCCCGCCGCCACGACGCGATGGCATGGCACGAGGATCGAGACGGGGTTGCGCGCGTTTGCGCCCGCCACGGTGCGTGCGGCGGCGGGGTTTCCGACTCGTCGCGCGAGTTCGCCGTAGGTGATCGTTTCGCCGTAGGGGATGCTGCGCAGTTTGTTCCACACGCGCGCCTCGAACGGCGTGCCGGCGTAGCGCACGGGCAGGTCGAAGTCGCGCCGCTTCCCCGCGAAGTATTCGCCGAGTTCTTCCCGCAGTCGCCGCAGCAGCTGCGAGTCTCCCTCCTCGAATGCCGCGTCGAGGGCTCTCTGCACGCGCCGCGCGTTCGCGCCCCGGCGTCGGCCCTCCGTCCAGTCGCAGAGTACGACCTCGCCGCGGAAGTCGCCGAGCAGCAGTTCCCCGGCGGGGGAGTGGAGTCGCCGGACGAGAATTACGTTCCTGCGGCAGGGCTCGCCGGCGCTCTTCATGGCGTCTGCGCTCCGAGGGCGCTCTGGTCCGTTCCGCCGAGTTTTGCCCGGAGCGTGTTGCGCGAGATGCCGAGTATCCGGGCTGCCTCCGATCCGTTTCGCCCGTGCCGCTCCCAGACGGCGCGCACATGGGCGCGCACGACTTCTTCGAGAGGAGCGTCCTCGTCCGCGCCGGGCGGCAGC
The DNA here is from genome assembly GCA_946624575.1 of uncultured Verrucomicrobiota bacterium. Taxonomy (GTDB): domain Bacteria; phylum Verrucomicrobiota; class Kiritimatiellia; order RFP12; family UBA3636; genus UBA3636. The sequence goes on along the minus strand of CAMOSH010000096.1, from coordinate 5,162 downwards.
ACGCTTTCCCGAGTCGGCGCCCGGACGCCGCTTCGCGCCTTCTCCTCCGCGAGCAGCTCCGCGATCGTCCGGTCCTCGAAAATCGCCGCCCTCTCCAGGACGTTCGCGAGTTGCCGGACGTTCCCCGGCCAGTTCCACGCCGCCATGAGCGCGACGTCGTCCTCGCCAATCGGCTTGCGCCCCGGCGCGAAGGATCTCCAGAGTTCGCGGACAAGCGGCCGGAAGTCCTCCGCGCGTTCGCACAGCGGCGGCACTTCCAGCGTGACGGCCGAGAGTCGCCAGAACAGGTCCTCCCGGAAGCGCCCCTCGCGCACGAGTGCCGCGAGATCGCGGTTTGTCGCCGCCACGACGCGGACGTCCACCTTGACCTCCCGCTCGCCCACCGGTTGGACGCGCCCCTCCTGCAGCACGCGCAGAAGCACTCCCTGGACCTCCGGCGTTAGCTCCGCAATTTCGTCGAGGAAGAGCGTCCCGCCGTCCGCCTCTCGGAAGAATCCGGCTTTTGCCTCCGTCGCGCCCGTGAACGCGCCCTTGGCGTGTCCGAAGAGCTGGCTTTCCAGCAGGTCCTTCGCCACTGTCGCGCAATTGAACGCCAGAAACGGCCCCCGCCGCCCGGACTGCACGTGGATCTGCTGCGCGACTGTCTCCTTTCCCACGCCGCTCTCGCCGGTGACGAGCACACGCATTGCGCGGCTCCGCGCCACGCGTGAGATGTCCTTGCGCAGCCGCCGCATCGCCGGACTCGCCGTCTGCAGGCTCCGGTAGCCGAACTGGCGGAACGTTTCGACGAGCCGTTTCGCCTCGGCACCCCAACGCTCCGGCGCGACTCCTCCTGCCAGATCTCGCGCGATCGATTCCAGCGGCGCCAAGTCGCGGGTGTTTGCGAAGTTCCACGTTGCCGCCTCCACCCGCTCGGTCCATGCCTTTCCGCCCGCCATCCGTGCCGGGTCGGCGTGCAGCGCCAGCAAGGCCTCGCCTCCGCCGAGCGCCTCCGCGACGGCGCCGGGAAGGTCTTCGGCGTCGCCCACGCGCGCCTCGAAGAGCGCCCGCACGCCCTCCGGAAGCTCCGGCGGAACCGGAAAGTCCGCCGCGCTGATCCAGCGGATCTTCGTTCCGGCCGCCCGGAGCGCCCTAAACGCCGCACCAAGCCGCGTCGGATCGGCCGAAAGTCCCACGCCGAGGAGCAGCGCTTCGCGGAAGCCGCCGCCCGCCCATACCGACAGCATCTCCGGAAGCGCCTGCCGGCTCGCAAACGCCAGCTCCGCTCCCGGCCTCGCCCGCAGCGCGATCGCGGCGGCAAGGAGATATTCCCACAGGTCGCCCAGTCCCGCGACAACTAGCACCGGGGCGGATGGTCCCGCCCCATGCAAAACTCTCCGATTCTCTGTCATCATTCGTGTCCTTTTCCTCGCGCTTCTTCCGGCGCCTCCGAGAGTGTTGCAGGGTCGGTCCCATCCGGCGCGGAGTGTTGCACGGGCGCTACCATGCGCCCGGTGAGGCGCCCGGTCCCATCCGGTCCGAGTCCTCGGATCAAATCCCCCATCTCGTGGCACCTTCTGTACAGCGTCGCATTGTCGAGCTTTCCCGCCTGAGGCTCGTAGAGCGAGAGGAAGAGCATCCGCCCTTCCGCGCAGAGCGCCTCCTTGTTTCGGGTCGGGTGACATCTCGGCGGGAACCCTTCCGGCGTGAGTACCACCAGCGAGCCGCCGGCTTTGAAGATCGCATTCCCGCAGGCCTTCTCGCACGCGCTCATGAAAGTGCCGACACCCGCCCCGCCGGGGCCGGTGCGCTCCGCCCGGCCGATCGCTTCGCTCCACTCCGGTCCCCCTTCGGCCCACGAGCGCGAACACCGGAAGGGCTCGAGTACCGGCAGATCCAGCAGCTCGGCGTTGCCGTAGGCATGCCAGGTCCTTCCGGCGAAATCGATGTCGCGCACGGTTGTGAAAAAGCGCCGGTTCCGCTGCCGCCGCCACGCCCGCATTCCATTTTCGCGGATGTAGTGCGTGAACGCGGCGAGCTGCCCGTCCTTCTTCACGATCCAGTCGTGCCATTCTCTTTCGAAGATCGGCGCGGGCGGACCGGGCCTCGGGGCGGATGGTGACGCCCCGTGCAACAATCTCTCCTGCGCCGCACGGAGTGTTGCAAGTGCGTTGCCATCCGCCGGTTCCGCCGCCCCGGAGAGTTTTGCACGGGCGCTCCCATGCGCCGGTTCCGCCGCCCCGGAGAGTTTTGCACGGGCGCTCCCATGCGCCGGTTCCGCCGCCCCGGAGAGCTTTGCACGGGCGCTCCCATGCGCCGGTTCCGCCACCCTGGAGAGTTTTGCACGGGCGCTCCCATCCGCCGGTTCCGCCACCCTGGAGAGTTTTGCACGGGCGCTCCCATGCGCCGGTTCCGCCACCCCGGAGAGTTTTGCACGGGCGCTCCCATGCGCCCGGAGTTCCCAGTATTCCCCCGCCAGCGCCTTCTCGATCTGGTACACGTATTTCCCCAGCGCCAGCCGGTCGGGCGTGTCTTCAATCTTGAGCAGCAGGTGGATGTGGTCCGGCATGATCGCGAAGCATTCGATCGGCGCGATGCCCCGCCACTTTCCGGCAAAGCTCCGGATGATCCGCGAAAAGGCCGTATGGATCGGCGTCTGCTCCAGATAGCGGTTGTCGCTCGGCGGGTCATCCGAGGCGATGACCCGGGAAAACTCCCCGATGCCCGGGAGCTTCTTGAGAGTGACCATGTAGAAGAACGGTCGTCGGTAGTCGAATCCTGGCAGTCGGCCCATGGAAAACCTCGTATCCTTCCGATGGCGAGAAGAATAGCACGGTCCGCGCGGGAAAGCAAGCAGATTCTGCTCAAAATCTGCGCACCTGCTCGTTTTGCGACCGGGGCGGATGGTGCCGCCCCGTGCAACACTCTGCCTCGGCGCCGTCCCGGAGAGTCTTGCAGGGTCGGCCCCATCCGGTCGAGTGTTGCAGGGCCGGTCCCATCCGGCCCAATTTGGCGCGGCAATCGCCCTCGTTGGCACGCCTCGTGCTTTTCCCCATCCGGAAAGAATACACCCACTCGACAAGGATCCTGCAATGGCCAAGTTCAAACCCGAAAACGACACGTTCCGCCAGGCGGAATCGATGCGTCTTCTCCGCAACCTGCTCGCAAACTTCGACGACCGCATCGGCGACAGCGACGTTTTCGACGTTCCGGCGATGCTGACGACCGGCGCCGGCGTCCGCGCCTGGTACCGGACTTCGCTTCCCGCGGAGCTGCGCGCCGAACTGGAGAATCCGGAGAACCGCGACAACGACTCCGTCTGCTTCACGGACGATCTTCCCGAACTGCTGCGCTGCCTTTGGTGCCAGCGCAAGGTCCGGCCGCATCTGCGCAAGTTCTTCGCGACCCTCTCCCCGACGCCCCGCCAGGGGGCCGACGCCTTTTCGAAACGTCTTGGCGAATTCTGCTCGCTGATGCATTTCGGCAAACTCGATCGCGACCTGCTCCTCGCGGGATATCTCATTCTTGTCGATCTGCTGGAATGGCCGACCAACCGCTGCGGCCGCATGAACCGCGACGCCCGCCTGGAAGCGCTGGCGATGTATGTCGACCGCAGCGTCGCCGAAGTGCGCGCGGCGCTGGCGGCCGACGCGCCGCTCGTCCGCTGCGGCGTGTTCGACGGGGACCTGGATTTCTCCAACGAACTGGCCAACTTCTTCGCCGGCGACGGCAAGGAGCCCCTAGAAAACCGCTTCTACCGCCGGGACGCGGAAAAGCCCCTGCCGTGGGACTACTTCGGCAAGCTCGCGGACCGCCACGGCGCGCTTCTGCGCCAAATGCTCGCCGCGGACGCCGGTCCGGCCAACGTGCTGCTCTACGGCGAGCCCGGTACCGGCAAGACGAGCTTCGCCCGCGCCCTCGCCAAGGAGACCGGCCGCACGTGCTATTTCGTCTCGCAGGATCCGGGCGCCGACCGCCACGGCGACGGCGCCAAGGGCCCCGCCGCGCTCCGCTTCTCCGCGCTCCGCGTGGCGGACGGCCGCGTCGACCCGGCCCGCAGCCTGCTCGTCGTGGACGAGGCGGACGACATGCTCGGCGGTTCCGGCGACGGCTTCTTCTCCCTGTTCGCCGGCTCCGGCGGCGCGAAGGGCGCCGACAAGGGGCTCCTCAACAGCGTCCTGGACGGCTTGAAGACCCCGACCGTGTGGATTTCCAACGCGCCCGCCGGGAACATGGACGAGTCGAGCCGCCGCCGCTTCGACTACGCGGTCCGCTTCGACGCGCTCACCGACGCCCAGCGCGCCGCAGTCTGGCGCAACCAGGTCGCCGAGGCCGGCCTCGGCCGGCTCGTCGACGACGCCCTGGCGGCCGAGTTCGCCGCCAAATGGCCCGTGAGCGCCGGCGGCATCGCGTGCGTCCTGCGCAACGTGAAGCGCCTCAGGCCCGCCAAGTCCGGCGTGCGCGACCTCGTCGAATCCCTCATGAAGCCGCACTGCGACCTCATGGGTCTGCGCCCCGCCGACGACCGCCTCCGCCCCGCGAAGGACTACTCGCTGGAGGGGCTCTCCATCGCGACCGCCGTCCCGCTTCCGCGCATCGTAGAAGCCGCCCGCGCGTTCCGCGAGGAGCTCGCCGCCCCCGCCTCCGGCCGCGGCGCCGACCAGCCCCGCCTCAACCTGCTCCTCTCCGGTCCGCCCGGCACCGGCAAGACCGAGTTCGTCAAGTTCCTCGGCGCCGAGCTCGGCGCCAAGACCGTCGTGAAGATGGGCAGCGACCTGCTCTCCATGTGGGTCGGCGGGACCGAGAAGAACATCGCCCGCGCGTTCCGCCAGGCCGAGGCGGAGGACGCGATCCTCTTCCTCGACGAAGTCGATGGCCTCCTCCGCTCCCGCGGCATGGCCGAACGCTCCTGGGAGGTCACGCAGGTGAACGAGCTCCTCCACCAAATGGAGAACTTCCGCGGCATCCTCGTCTGCGCCACGAACTTCTCCGACAACCTCGACCCCGCCACCGTGCGCCGGTTCACGTTCAAGGTCTCCTTCGACTACCTCTCGGACGACGGCAAGGCGCTCTTCTTCGAGCGACTGTTCGGCGTCCCGCTCGCGGACCGCGACCGCGCCGAACTCGCCGCCATCCCGGACCTCGCGCCCGGCGACTTCCGCACCGTCCGCCAGTCCATGCGC
>CAMOSH010000095.1 GCA_946624575.1 uncultured Verrucomicrobiota bacterium | reverse complement strand
CCACAGAGAACGCAACGACTTTGTGAACTCTGTGTCCTTTGTGGCTAAAAGCAATCCCTGCGAATTAGCGCGAGGCGGCAACTTATAGGACCTGCGGCACGGGCGGAAAATCAATTTTGCAGCCACAGAGAACACAAAGGAACGCAACGACTTTGTGAACTCTGTGTCCTTTGTGGCTAAAAGCAATTGGCAGCTGGCATTGGCAATTGGCAACATTTTCACATTGGCAACACTTTTCAACTTGGATTTCGCTCCGCGTTTTGCTAGAATTGAAGCCGCAAACGCAAAGGGGCGCGCCATGGCAAGACGCAAAATCCAGGAACTGACCACAGGAGTCCACGACTTCCCGACCACCATCAGCGAGAGGGCGGCGAAATGCGTGGACAGGCTCCACCTCGTCGCCAATCCGCCGGCCTTCCTCGTCGGCGCCAACTACGATCCCGCGAGGCACGGGATCGACGACTCGCTCGTGGAGAAGGCGTGACGGTTGCATCGGTGAATGGTCGAACGACATCCGCGAAGAGGCGAAGAACCGTCCTCTACTTCATGGCGTCGTTCTGCGCCGGCAATCTGCAGCAGCGATTCGGATTTGACGGTTTCGCCCGCGCGGCAGGATGGCTCGTCCATGTCATTGAATACGGGGAGCATGTCGCCGACGGACTGAAGCCGGTGACGGCCGAACTGTTCAGGTTCTGGAACCCGGACGGCTGCATTGCGGAATGCGGGGGGACGGACGACATGCTGTCGCTGGCGGATTTCCGATCCGTTCCGACGGTGTTTCTCGACCGGCATCCCTCGACCATCGAAAAGGGCGCCGTATGCGTCACGCACGATTCCGCCGCGATCGCGCGGCTTGCCGCGCGCGAGCTGCTGAGTCTCGGATTCTCCGCCTACGCCTTCGTCGATTGGTTCCGCCCGGTCGTCTGGAGCGACGAGCGCGGAGACGCCTTCCGGCGCATCGTCGAAGGCAACGGAAAGCGGTTTTTCAGGCATCGGATGCTGTCGCTCTCCGACAGCGACGGCGTGGACGACCTTGCAAGGTGGCTCTCGACGCTGCCCGCCCCATGCGGCGTGTTCGCCGTGAACGACAGGGCGGCGGACTGCGTTGTCTCCGCCGCGCTCAAGGCCGGTCTGGAGGTTCCGCGTGACATCGCCGTGATCGGCGTCGATAACGACGTCGGCCAGTGCGAGAACGTCCCGGTCCCGGTCTCGAGCGTCGCCCTCGACCAGGATGGCGCCGGGCGGGCCGCGGGCAGGCTCCTCGCCTCGATGATGGAGGGCGGACGCGTCAGGCCGGACGGCATCGCCGTCGGTGCGCTGGAGGTGGTGCGCCGCGCTTCGACGCGCCGTTTCGCCGACAGGCGCGTCGCTGCCGCCGTGGAATACATCCGCAAGCACGCCTGCAAGGGGGCGACCGTGCCGGACGTCGTGAGGGAAATGGGGTGTTCGCGTGCCCTTGCGTATCTGCGCTTCACCGAAGCGGTCGGACACTCCATTCTCGAGGAAATCGACTCCGTCCGCGTCGCCCATGCGGAAAGACTGCTTCTGGACGGAACCATGACCGTGGACGCCGTCGGCGCTTCCAGCGGCTACGGATCCGCGTCGGAGTTCCGGCGCGCCTTCAGGCGCCGGGTCGGCCTTTCACCGAAGGCGTTCAGCATCGCGCATCGCGAGGGAGAATGAACGACGACGGATCGATTGGACTATCTGCGCGAAAACAGTTGGACGATATGCGCGTTTTACCTTGACTCAACATGATCTTTGCGGGAGAATGGAACCGACGTCCGGAATGGCGGGGGCAAGCAGTTTTCCACCTTCGGACGGCGAACCAAATTCAGGAGCAAAGACCATGAAGAAAAGTGCCAGAGACCATGGCGGCCCGATTCGCCGCCACCTTGCCGCCTCCGTTGCGGCCGGGGCCGCGTTTGCGGCGTTTTCCGCCGCTCCGGCGGCAAAGGCCGTCCTCGTCATCGGCGACTCGAACGCCGAGACGACGGTCTCCCCGAGCAACGCCGTCATCAAAATGACGCAAAGCGGGACTCTCACGGTGACCGAGCCGGGCGAAATCGAAATTCTCCTCGTTGGCGGGGGCGGCGGCGCGGGCGGAGACAACAGCGGGATTGCCAACAAGCACGGTGGCGGCGGTGGCGGCGGCGGTGTCGTCCACGTCCGCAATCTCTCCGTTGCCGTAGGCGAGTATCCGATCACCATCGGCGCGGGCGGCGCAATCAATACCGGCGCCCGGACGTCGGGTGGCAACACAACGGGATTCGACTACACGGCGATCGGTGGCGGTCCCGGCGCATACGTGAACGGCGGCGGCGGAACGGTCGGCAACCTCGGCGCCTCCGGCGGCGGCGGTTCGACAGGTGGAAGCGGAACCGTGACTGGCGGAACGGCAAAGCCATACGCCAACAATCTCGGACACGACGGCGCGGATGCAAAGGATACCTATACCTCTGGCGGCGGCGGCGGCGCGGGAACGGCCGGAAGCGGCGTGAATGGCGGCGACGGCTATCTGTGCGACATCACCGGCGAGGCGGTTTACTACGCCGGCGGCGGCGGCGGCGGTCGTGGGTGGGCCGGTCCGGGCGCCAACGGACTGGGCGGCGGTCGCGAAAACTACGGCGGAGGAGGACGAGCCGCCGGAGACTACACGTTTACGTCACCGCAGGCTGGCGGCCCCGGCGTCGCAATCGTGAGGTTCGCGCGAAAGCCCGCGAAGGAAGAGACGGCCTTCGACGACGCGACGGGCGGCACGGTGACGACATGCCGCGTGGACGGCGTGAAGTATCAGGTCCACACCTTCGCGCAGTCGGGACAGTTCGCGATTCCGCACCACGGCCACGTGGAGGTCCTCGTCGTCGGAGGCGGCGGTGGCGGAGGAGCGAACGTCACCCGAAGCGGCGAAACGTCCCATAACAATACAAGCGTGTTTTATGGCGGTGGCGGCGGCGCGGGCGGCGTCGTCCACAAAAGCGATCTCTTCCTCACGAACGGCGTGTATGAGATCGTCGTTGGCGCGGGCGGTCCGGTCAATGCCGGAGACGCCACCCACGTGAACGGAGGCACCACAACCGCGTTCGGGCTGACGGCCTTCGGCGGCGGATGCGGGGCAATGGGATATGCGTACAACGTCGCGCTCTCCGGCGCTTCCGGCGGCGGCGGTTCGCAGACCTATTGGCAGGGCGCGGGAGACAAGGCCAAGGGGGCCGAGCCAGTGGTGGCCTACACGAACGCACCCTATTTCAACCTCGGCAACGCCGGCGGCAATGCGAGAAACGATGCCGGAACGGGAGGTGGCGGCGGCGGCGCTGGCGGCGCTTCTTCAGGAGTGACAGGCGGCGCAGCCTACGTCTGCTCCATCACGGGCGCCGATGTCGCCTACGCCGGGGGCGGCGGGGGCTACTACTGGGGCGTCCAGAGCGTGGCCGGCGGCGGCAGCGGCTCCTACGGCGGCGGCGGCAACTCGAACGGGGCCGGTGGCGGCGGAGTGGTCATCGTCCGCCACCCGGTTCCCCAATTCTACGCCACGGTCTTGTCCATTCGATAGCAGTCGGACAGAAAATGAAGAAGGCTCTGGCTTTGTCCGCCGCCGCGACGGTTGCCGCCGCGGCAGCAGCTAAGGAACTTCCACCGCTTCCCGCGTTCGCCCCGCTGCCCCATCTCGACGCGATCGAGTGGTATCAGGGCGACGGCATGAGCGTGATCGACATCACCGCGCGCGATCCATCCGGAACGATTTGCCCCTCCGTCGAGGCGGAAGTGTCGCTTGCGTGGAAAGGGCATGCCGAAGGGGGTGCGTTCCTCGATCCCGCGACGAACGTCGTGCGGCTTTCCGCAGGGCGGGCGCGTGCGCTCGTGCGACGCCCGCCGCAGACGGACCGGAGCGTGACATGGCTTTCCTGCAGACCGGTCGAGGCGGACATCATCCCGACGTCGATCGCGCTGGCCGACTTCGAGGACGAAAAGGCCGTTTGGGTCCGGCGGCGGGAGGGTGGCGTCCCCTACGAGGTGCCGGCTTCCTCCGTGACGAACGACTTCAAGGTCACGATTCGCTGCGACAGGCCGTTCCACCTCTATTCGGATCCATCCGAGCCGATGGCGTTCGACGCCGTCTTCCGCAACCGGACCGCCGCCGCCCGAAAGGTGCGCGCCGCGTGCCGCGTCAGGGACTGGGACGGGAAACTCGTCGCGGAACGGGACGCCGTGTCGGAAGTGGCCGCGGGTTCGGACTTTCGCGGACGGGTGGAGTTCGATCCGCCGGAGCCGCGCGGACTCTACTTCGTCGAGGCGTCGGCGCTCGACGCCGCGTCGGGGCGGGAACTCGCCTTTTCCCGCACGACGCTTGCGAGGCTTCCTCCTCACGAGTTCACGCAGGATGCGGAGCACTCGATCTTCGGCCTTTCCAACTGCGCGGACAACTTCTGGGGGCACGAGGCGATGCAGAGCCTCCTGGACCGCCTAGGCGTCCGGTGGCTGCGCACCGGCGACGCGCGGGTGCAGCATCCCGGCCGCAGCGTAAACTATCACAACAGCCTCAACTGGCGCAGCTGCATGTGGCCGGAAACGGAGCGCGACGGATTCGTCCGCAACCAGTTCGCATTCCTTTCGGAACGAGGCGGGACGCGCTTCGAATGGGGAAACGAGGTCAACCTCGTCAACGCCGTGGCGGCGGCCGGCGACGGCATCGGAAAGTGCCAGTTCGCGGGCGAATACATCAGCTGGGTGAAGAGCTTCCGCCGGGTGATGGACGAGCAGGGCTACAGCGGCCGATACGAGCTTCTCGGGATGGGCATGGCCGGCTTCGACCATCCCTTCGCCACGCGGATGCGCGAGGAGGGCGTCCTGCCTCTCCTGGACGGTTTCTGCCTGCATCCTGCCGGCAGCCAATACGTGCCGGACTTCCCCTACGGCGTGGAGGGATGTCCCTCGCCGGAGCGGTCGCCAGGTCCGCATCCGGGCGACTATCCGACTCTGAACTGCCACTGGAACTTCCTCGGCGCGCTCCGTGCCGCGCGGGACTTTCTCGACCAATACGCGCCTGACATGCCGCTGTGGGTCACGGAGATGTATGCCGGATGCGAGCCGAACCATCCGTGGAACGGCTCCCTGCGCGACGGCGCGGACACGGTCCTGCTCGAATACGCGCTCGCGGCGGCGGAGCGCGTCCGCGTTGCGATGTTCTGGGTCATGAACGGCGGCGTTTTCTCGGATCCCTACGGCGTGAAGCCCGGCGACCGCGAATACACCTTCGGCCTCCTGGGCCGCGACACGTCGCTGAAGCCCTCCGCGATGGGCTACGCGACGGCGGCGGAGGCGCTGGAGGGCGCGGTCTTCAGGGGGTGGATGAAGCTCTCCGACCCGAAGGCCCACGGCCTTCTCTTCGACACGCCACGCGGCCCCGCTGCGGTGATGTGGGCGCGCTGGGACGGCCACTGGCTTACAACCAAGGACGCGGACGGCGTCGTCCGCCACCGCGAGCCGTGGATCGACCGCTGGCCCACGAAGAAGGCGGTCCGCCTGCCTGCGGCGCCGGGCGGCGAGGTCGTCCGCGTGGACAGCATCGGCCGCCGCCGTCCGGTCGCTCCGAATGACGGCTGGGCGGATGTCCTCCTCGACGGCTCGCCATGCATCGTCTATGGCCTCGACCCGTCACGGACGGCTCTGGTCGAATGAGAAACACGGATTGAAATCATGTCAACTTCCTCTGGCATCATCCTCGTCAAGGGCGGTGACGGCGCGACGCTCCGTCTTTCCGGCACGAACGGCGCCGTGCTTTCCATGACGGGCTCGGACGGCGCGGAGCGTCTCGCCACGGCGGACGAAGCGTTCACGCTGCAGCTGCTCGACGGCGCGGGCGAGCCGACGCGGCTCGCGTCGTCGGCGTTTTCCTTCGCTCACGCGGACGGCCATCTCGAATGGCGTCATCCGAACGGGCTGCGCGTGGGCGTGGAAGTGTCGAAAGACGACGGCGGCGGATTCCGTTTCCGGCCCTCCGTCGATGGCATCCCCGAAGGGATGCTGCTGGAGTGGTTCGACGGGCCGCAGGTCTGCATCCGCCGCGACAGGACACTGCTCTGGCCCTACTGGGACGGGTGCGAGGTGACGGACTACTCGCAGCGCGACGAGTGGCGTCCGATCGGCTACGTTCCGCGCGGCAAGGGCAGCGGCTCGGTCTATCCGGGCATCTGCCAGATGCAGTTCCTGGCTGCCTACGGCGAGGGAAGCGGTGTCTATTTCTCGGCCGTCGATCCGCGCCACACGCCGAAGGGCGTCGAATGGGAGCGCGTCGGCGGCGACCGCGTCCGTCTCTCGCTACAGACCTTCTGCGGCGACCTTGACGGCAAGTCATGGCGTCCCGCGTTTCACTACCTTCTGCGCCCCTACGGTGGCGGCTGGATGGAGGCGTGCGAAATCTACCGCGACTGGGTGCGGACGCTGCCCGGATTCGACCGTCCGCCGGAGCGGCCGGAATGGATGCGCGACTCCCCCGTAACCCTGATCTACCCGGTCCGTGGCGAAGGCATCGACCATGGTCCGAACCCGCTCGCACCGAACTGCTACTTTCCCTTTGCAAGGGCGATGCCGACCATCCGGAAATACGGCGACATGCTCGATTCCCGCGTCATGGCCCTTCTGATGCACTGGGAGGGGACGGCGCCGTGGTGCCCGCCCTACGTGTGGCCGCCGCTGGGCGGCGAGGAAGGGCTGGCCGCGCTGCGCGACGCGCTCCACGCGCGCGGCGACCTTCTTGGCGTCTATTGCTCCGGGACGGCCTGGACGCAGGTCAGCTGCACCGAGCTCGGTTATTCGCGGGAGCGGATGTTCGCCGACGAGGGGCTTGCCCGCTGGATGGTGCGCGGCCCGAAGGGCGAGATCGAGGCGGCCATCTGCAACGGCCCCTTCGCCCAGCGCTTCGGCTACGAGATGTGCGTTGCGGAGGAGTGGCCGACGCGCATCCTTGAGGCGGAACTTCTCAAGATGGGGCGCTTCGGAATCGACTACTGCCAGTTCTTCGACCAGAACCTCGGCGGTGGATGGGAGCGCTGCTACTCGCGCGAGCACAGCCATCCGCCCATTCCCGGCGCGTGGCACACCGACGCCATGCTCGCCCTTCAGGCGCGGCTCCGGAAAGCCCTGAAGCGCGAAGGATCCGACATGTCGATCGGCTGCGAGGGTGCTGCGGCGACGCCATTCGCTCCGAACCTCGCGTTCAACGACGGGCGCATGTGGACTGCCCGCGTCTTTGGACGGCCGGTTCCAGCGCTCGCATTCGTCTTCCACGAATGGACGTGCAACTTCTCGGGAAACATGAACGGAGTCCGCGACTGCGATCCGTTCCACCGCTGGCTGGCGTGCTTCCACAACGGCGACATGCTATCGCTAGTGCTCGGGCCGGACGGGCACCTTTCGCCCGCGTGGGGGCTTCCCTGGACGGAACGCATGACGGAACGCGACGAGGAGGAGCTTGTTTCGCTCGTGAGGCGACTCAATGTCTTGCGCCGGAAATACACGTCCTTCCTGCTGGAAGGGCGGATGATCCGTCCCTTCGCGCGCTGCGAGTCGCGTCCGGCGCGCCTTTCCTACAACGCCTGGTGGAAGGTTGACTTCGATGTCCGCGAAGTGCTGACCTCTTTCTGGGAGAACGAGGCCGGCGAACGCATCGGCTTTGCGTCCAACTGGCGGCGCGAGCCGTCGGAGCTGACGGTAGCGTATCCCGACGGCCGCATGGAAACGCACCGCCTCGCCCCGTTGGAGACAATCGTGCTGGCACCCGGGGAATCATAGATACTTGGGAGGTTGAAAATGAAACTATTCCTCGTCCGTCACGGACAGACCGACTGGAACCTAGCGCATTGGATACAAAGCAGCGGTGCGGCAGAAGTCGATCTCAACGCAACCGGCATGGCCCAAGCCGAGGCTGCGGCCGAAGGGCTTGCGCGCGCCGGCCTCGCGTTCGACCGCATATACTCCAGCCCCTACCGGCGCGCCAGCCACACGGCCGAAATCATCTGTGCCCGCATTGGCGGAAAACCCGTTATCGACGACCGCCTGCACGAAATTGATCTGGGCGACTACAACGGCACCAGCTACGAGGAAGCCGGATACATCGACGCCAACATACGCGCCGCCTTCGAGAACCCTCCAGCATTCGTGCCGCACGGCGGGGAGTCCTACGCGCAGTTTCTGGCGCGCGTTGGCGACTTCCTCGAAAACGAATTGAAACCCCTCGAAAGCAAGTGCGGCAAAGTGCTGGTCGTAGCGCATCGGGGTGTCCTGAACGCCGTGGCGACGATTCTGGGGGAGCGAGACCTCTCGCGATTCTGGAAAAACGACACCGGAAACTGCGGCGTGGACATCGCCGAACTTCGGGACGGTGTTTTCACCCTTGTGCGGCGCGGGCAGGATTTGACGCCGGAGACTGTCTACCCATGAAAAACAAACAAATTTATTCAGATGAGCCGCTGGCCCGCTTCGGCATAATCGCGGACATACACATTCTGCCCTCAGACCAACACCGGTCGGAAATGCTTCGCAAGGCTTTCGAGTATTTCGACGCGCGAAAGGCGGACGGCGTGGTGGCCTGTGGCGACCTCACGCAGAACGGCACCATCGAGGAACTTCAGGAATTCGCCCGCATCTGGTATTCCGTCTTTCCGGGCGACCGCCGCACGGATGGAGAACATATCGAGAAGCTATTTGCCTATGGCGACCACGACACGGAGCCGAGCTTCTACCCGGATGTCCTCAAGTACCGCCATGAACACGGCGACCGCTGCCCCGACTGGCTGGAGAGCCGCGGCGACATCGCGCGCAACGACCGTGCCGCGCAGTGGAAGGCCGCCTTCCACGAGGACTTTGCCCCCATCATGCGCAAACGCGTCAAAGGGTTCGACTTCGTGCTTGCGCACCTCGTCAACCTCGACGAGGACGGCATGCGCTACGCCGACCCGCTCCACATCCCCGGTCTGGAGGAGTTTTTCGAGGTCAACGAGTTCGACAGGGACAGGCCGTTCTTCTACGTCCAGCACAAGATTCCGCGCGGCACCGTCGGCGGCCCAACGCAGACGGGGCAGGACTCCGGCCGCACCACGGCCATTCTTTCCCGCTACCCCAATGCCATTTCGCTCAACGGCCACAAGCACCGCATGGCGAACGAGGAGCTTTCGCTCTGGCAGGGCGCATTCACGGCCATCCAGTCACCGTCGCTCTTCACGCTGCTTACGGCGGCGGGACGCGAGAATGGACGCTGCTCATGCGACTCGGACAAAACCGATCCGCCGCCCCAGATGGCGCAACTCAATACCATGCCGGACGGCTCGCACGCGCTGCTTCTCAGCATTTGGCCCGACCGCATCGTGGTTGATCGCGTGGACGTCTTCCACGATGGCGAGCCGGTGGCTCCGCCGTGGACCATCCCCCTCCCCAACGACGGCAGCGCCTCCTTCGAGGTGCGCGGGCGCGGCGCTCCCGTGCCGCGCTTCGCGGACGGCGCAAAGGTGGAGGCGAAGTTCATTGACGGCCATGACCGCGCAGGCAACGCGCTGCGGCAGGTCGAGGTGCGGTTCCCTCCGGCGCAGTCCACGGCAAACTCGCCCCGCGCCTACGACTACGAGGTGCAAGCCGTGCTGCGCAAGGCGCTTGTCACGCGCATCGTCTCCACCAAGCGCGTTTATTCGCAGAAGTGCTACTGGCCGGAGCAATACGATACCGGCGACGTCGTCTGCCTCTTCGGGCGCTTCGAGATACCGAACGACCACGACAGTGTTTCCTTCGTCATCCGCCCGCTCAACGCCTGGGGGGCCGCCGGCCCGGCCATTGAATCCGAACCGGCCACCTACGACAAGGCACAAGTCCAGATTCCGTATTGACGCGCCCATGCGCGGGCCATGTTTCTTTGAGAGTTCAATCCAATGAAAGCCATGAGTGAATCTTGCGCTAACAGGGATGTTTTCACCGACCTCGGACAATTCGATGGCGCGGTGGGCAACCCGAACAAGCTGGGATAAACGACACCATGAACGGAACCCAAACACCGGCGCCGCACGGCGCATACGCAAACGCCTCCGTCATCAAGGTTCATCCCGTCGTGGGCAACGCGACGCCAGTCGTCCGCGAGGCAGTCGCCCGCCTCGGGGTCGGCGGACTCCATCTTCCTCGTCGACACGAAGGGACGCATTGAGATCGCGGATTCCGAAATCAGCTGGGGGCTCGACGACGCGATGAACATCCACGGCAACTACACGCGGCTGGAATCGGCGGTCGGATGTCGCGCGGAGCTCGGCATCCAGCACCACGCCTACCACGGCTACTTCCCGTACTGCGTTGGCGAGAAAGTCGAATTCTCGCGCGGCAAGGGACCGGAGAAGGTCGTCCTCGGGCGGGCCGTTGTCGCGGAGTTCCCGAAGCCGGGGCGCGAGGCGGCGCGCGCCGTTGGAGACCATCGTGCTGGCACCATGAAAGATGGCAAGGCGATTTCCCTGTCCGGACTCCACGAGGAGGATCGGATTCTTGTCACCGCCCATCGTGGCGACTCCCTCGAATGTCCCGAAAACACGCTTCTTTCCATGGAAATGGCCGTAGAGGCCGGCGCAGACTTCATCGAGTTCGACCTTCGTGCGACAAGGGAGAATGTCCCCATTCTCCTCCACGATCCCACGCTGAAGCGCACGGCGGGCGCAGAGGGCCGACCGGAGGACAAGTCTCTTGCCGAAATCAAGTCGCTCAACGCCTCCTGGTTCCGGCACATGCACCGCATGGACGCCCCGCTGCCGGAAAAAGTCGAGATTCCGTCATTTGAGGAAGTCCTCGACGCGTTTTCCGGCAAAGTGGCCATGAACATCCAGATCTACCTTTCCTCTCCCGCCGCTCTCGCGGAGGCCTGCCGCCTTTATCGCAAGTATGACATGTATGACACGGGATACTTCACGATCGAAGACGAAAAGGTGATCGAGGCAGTCCGCGCAATTGACCGCGACGTCGCAATCTGCTTCACTCCGGGCTGGCTGGAGCGGGCGGAAGAGGCGAACTTGCGGCGTTGCGCCGAACTTGGATGCCGGTTCTTCCAGCCAGTGCGCGAAACGTTGACGGCCGAAAAACTCGCGTTGGCACGCTCCCTCGGACTTCGTGCCAACGCCTTTTACGCCGACACCGAAATCGATTTCGAGTTTCTGCTCGGAGTCGGCTGCCCCGGCATCATGACAGACGCGCCCGCGAGGCTTGTCAACTGGCTGGGGCTGATCGGGAACGGATGTCACCCGAGTGTGATTCCCAAACGATTCACCCCTGCCACGCCATGACAACGGCCATTCTGCTGATGCTGCTGACGGGTCTTGTTTGGGCCGCCGTCGGAGTCTTCTTCGGGGCGGCGCCATCGGAAAGTGACAGACTCTCTTCGTTTTTCGCCGTCGGCAATCTGGTGTTCGCCGCCCTCGCGCTGGCCGTGCGCCCGCCGTCGGCCGCGCCGGCGCCGGAGATCCTGCGGCTGTCCGCGCTCATTGTCCCCAGCGCGGTGATGGAGGTCGTCGCGTTCCTCCTGCTGAAGCGGGCGATGGAGCGCGGAAGCCAGGGCGTTGCCTGGTGCGTCGCGCAGAGCGCCATGGTCATCCCCTTCCTCTGCCTGGTCGCGTTCCTGCGCAATCCGGCGTCCGCCGCGCAATGGGCCGGGCTGGGCTTCGTGCTCGCGGGGCTGGTCCTCCTCGGACGCGAGCAGCCGACGGGCGGCCTCGCCGCCGGGAATGCCGCGTTTTTCCTGCTCGCCTTTGCAGCGTTCGCCCTGCTAGGGGCGGGACAGTTCCTGCGGCTCGTTCCTGGCTACGTCGGCTTTTCGCCGGAAACGATGACATGGCGCCTGCCGCTCCATTCCCTGTCCGCCGCGCTGTATTGGGTTGTGGTCTGCTCCGCAAGGCGCCTCTGGAGTATTCGGACGGTCTGGCGGAGCGCCGTTCCCTACGGCATTGTCGTCGCGCTCGGGGAGGCGTGCTTCTACTTGGCGGCGGACGCCGCGGACAAACTGCTCTTGACATCCCTCGTCATGCCCGTGTCCCTTGGCGCCTGCATCCTGCTTTTCACGCTATACTGCCGCATCTTCCGCGGCGAGCGGCTCTCGCCCGGCGGCTGGGCCGCCGTCGCTCTGAACATCGTCGGCATCGTGCTGCTCTCGTGCGTGGCGGAACCGGGCGGATGAATGACAGGAAAGGTTTTGAGAAGTTTCATCCCTCTTGCAATCCCCATGAAGATGCGGAAGAATTGTTGATGAACATTGGAGTTTCGCGATGAATCATTCTGTAATGACGGCAGCCGTGGGCGACGGCGTTTCCCGTGAGACCACTGGCCTTCACATCGAGACGGCGGAAACAACCGGCGCGGCGGACGTGGCGCTCCGCCGCACCGTGGTGCGCAATGCCTCGGGCAAGCCGGTCACGGCAACATGCCTCCTCGACGCCTTCGACTTCGGCGGCGGCGACTTCGAGGTGTTCACCCAGGCCAACACGTGGATGAACGAGAGCCGGGGCGCCTGGCAGACGCTCCACACCGAGGTCGCGGCGCGCGGTGGCGGGATGCGCACGTCGTTCGGCGCCGCCCCGGTGCTGGCGCTCTGGAACGTCCAGGAGCGGCGCGGCCGCGTCTTCCATCTGCTGTCCGACGCCGCGTGGGAGATGCGAGCGACCGTCGTCCCCGGCGAGGGCGAGAAGACGTTCGTCCGCGTCGAGACGGGCATGGACTCCCGCCATCTCCACTACACGCTCCAGCCCGGCGAGGAGGTCGCGTTGCCGGAGATTGTCACCTACGAGTTCGCGAACAAGGCCGACCTCGACGGCCACAGGCTCCACGAGTGGTGGAATGCCAACTACCCCTCTCGCGGCATCCCGTCGATCTACAACACGTGGTTCTGCCGCTTCGACAAGCTGGACTTCGATTTCGTCCTAAAGCAGTTGGAACTCGCGAAGGACTTAGGCCTGGAATTCTTCGTGATCGACGCCGGATGGTTCGGCCCGGCGAAGGACTGGGCGAGCGTGCGCGGCGACTGGTCGGAGCGCCCGGACGGCCATCTCGGCGGACGGCTCTCCGAGGTCGCCCAAGCCGTGCGGGCGGTCGGGATGAAGTTCGGCCTCTGGCTGGAGGCGGAAACCGCCGACGCCGGGGCGGAGATCGTCCGGGCGCATCCCGAATTCTTCCGCGAGATTCGCGGCGGCCACTACCTCGATTTCACGCGCGACGATGCCCGCGAGCATCTGCTGCGGATCGTCCGCTCGCTCGTGGAGACCTATGGGGTCTCCTTCCTCAAGTTCGACTTCAACAACGACCCATGCGTCGATCCCTCGGGCCGCGACTTCGCGGACTACAACGCGGGCTACCGTCGCTTCCTGCGCGAGGTGCGCCGGCGGCATCCCGGACTCTACCTCGAAGGCTGCGCCAGCGGCGGCCTCATGATGGATCTCGGCTGGGCGCGCGACTTCGACAGTTTCTGGCTCAGCGACAACCAGAGCCCAATCCACGGCCTTCGCATCGCGAAGGAGACGATACTGCGTATGCCGCCCGGCAAGATCGAGCGCTGGATCACCGTGCGCAGCGCCGACGGCCTCCAGCCCGACTATTTCGGCCACGACTCCCGCCTCCTGACCACGGAAGATGGCTGGTGGCGCGACATGCGCTCACTCGCGCCGGACTACGTCGCAGCCTTCGCGGCCGGCGGCCCCGTGGGCTTTTCATGCGACCTCACGACGCTTTCCGACGCGCACAGGGACTTTTTCCGCCGCATGGTGTCGGAGCGCAGACGCGACGAGTCGTTCTGGCGCGGGGCCGTCGGGCGCGTTCTCTGCGACACGCCGGAAGTCGTCGCGCTCCAATACAGCGACGCCGCGCTGCGCGACGTGCGCGTCGTCGTCGCCACGGCCCGTTCCCGGCAGAAAGGTGTGACGGTGCGTCCCGTCCTCGACCCGGCGCTTGACTACGAACACGCCGGCCGCCGCGACAGCGGCGCCGCATGGATGGAGCGCGGCGTCGAAGTCGATACTGGCCTCTTCACGGCGGCGGAGCTGCGATTCTCGGTCGATATCGGAAAGATGGGATTATGCAAATGAAAAAGACGAATCTTGTGTTGACAGGCTCATTGCCCGACGGCGTCTCGTCCGGCGCTGTCGTCGAGGTGTCGCCGGTGGAGGGCAACGCGACGCCCGCCGTGCGGGCGGCCATGGAACGGCTCGGAAACGGCGGCACGCTTCGTTTCGCCAAGGGCGAATACCACTTCTTCGAGGGTGGCGCGGAGGATGTCTTCCTCGCCTCGGCGGGCAGCTCTACCGGGTGGAAGAAGGCGGTGTTCCGCCTCGACGGCCTGAAGGACATAACGATCGACGGCGGAGGCGCGTCCTTCGTCTTCCACGGCAAGGCGTTCCCGTTCGTCGCGGAGCGGTGCGACGGCGTGGCCATCCGCACCTTCACCTCGCGCGTCCATCGGCTGCCTCTCGTCGAGTTCACGATCGTGGAGAAGAACGACGCCGGTTTCCTCTGCCGCTTCG
>CAMOSH010000094.1 GCA_946624575.1 uncultured Verrucomicrobiota bacterium | reverse complement strand
GCCTCCCGCTGAACCGCTGTCATGACGAACGAGGTTGGATCGTGGATTCCAAGAATCCCGCGCAAATGCGCATAACAAGTTCCCTCCGGACTACCTGTTCGAACTCGATGCGGCCGAACTGGACGATTTGCGGACGAAAATTTCGTCCACAAACCTCTCCTCCAAAAGCCGGGCCCTTCCCAAGGCCTTCACCGAGAAAGGGCTCTACATGCTCGCGACGGTTCACAAGAGCCGGCGCGCCGTTTCGGCGAACGGCTCCCGGACGCCGGCATGCCCGACAAGTCTTGATCGTTCGTGAATGAGCTTTGCCGGACGATTCTATTGAGAAACGGGATTTGACTTGATTTGCGCGTCTTGAGACGGCGAGATCGGTTGGGAGAGAGGCGGTTGGGTCGAATCGAAATACTTCTCGAGGGCACCCGTCCGTTGCATCCAATACATTTGGAGCAAGGCATATTTCCGCGCGATTGTTCCAGCATGGTCATCCATTTTCGCCTTTTCACGATAGAAATCAAGTGTGGTGCGTATTGACCGAATGCCCCGCACGAGAGAGCCGAGAACGTTTCGTCGATCAATGCCGAATGTCTCTAAGCTCTGGATAGTCGCCAGAGACAAATAGTCGAGGATGTACAATCCATCGAAGTCTACTGTAAAGTGTTCGGAAGGCTTGGGTCCCGCGTTTATGGAAGCGGCATCCTTGTCAACCTCCAGGATCCGATGAAATGCGTTTGGGGCGACAACGATTCGGGGGCTGTCGGCAACTTTCGACTCAAGTCGATAGACATCCTCCATCACGGGACCATACAAGCAATTTGGGGCCATTTCCCATCCCCTTCCCATTGCGATCGCACCGCGAATCGGGATTCCGCACTCGACAAGGCGCAAATAATGAGCTGCAAAATACCGACAAAAGGACAAAAACAACCCGAATCCCATCCCGTCTCCGTCTTTAGCGCCTGCATAAAACAACGTGGAGTCGGAGAATTGTTGAATTCCCAAATGGACTTGTTTGATTCGGTCGAGAAATTCGGGCATTGACTCTTCAGACATTCCCATGAACTTGAGCACGACATCGCCATGTTCTTTGATGAATCCAAATGTCCGGAGCAAGTCCTCGTTGAATCCACGGATCAAAGCCGATAGAAAGTCGATTTCGCCTTGCAACGCCGTAACGTCATCTGCCTTCCTAACCTTTTCGATCAATCCCTCGCGCTGTCCTAACAGATCGAAGTAGCAGACTACGTATTCACGGACCTCCATGGATTTCATCGTGGGGACCTCCATCGCGAGCAATTCAGAACGTTACGCCGCCCAGGCTACGGATCGAGACGTATCCCTTGCCGCCGTTGGAGCCGGGAGCGCCGAGAACGAGGTGGTCGAGAAGGGGAATCCCGAGGTCTTTCGACATCCGGAGCAGCTGGCGGGTCGTTTCGAAGTCGCCATCGCTCGGGGTCGGATCGCCGCTCGGATGGTTGTGCGCGACCATGACGCAATAGGCGCCCCATCGGATCGCTTCCCGGAACATTTCCCGCGCGTGGACGAGCGAGCTGGATGCCGTTCCCCGCGTGACGCGGATGGGTTCGGAGAGCGGATGCCGCTGGAGGTTGAGCGGAAGGACGTAGAAGTTTTCCTGCTCGTCGCCGTATGCGACCAGGGGCTTCAGGATTCTGTAGGCTTCGTCCGGATCGGCAATCCGGCATTCCCGGATGTCGTCCGGTTGCGCTTCGTATCCGCGGCGGACGAGCTCGAAGGCGGCGGCCAGCTCCATTTGCTTGACGTCGCCGATGCCGAGAATCTTCCGATCGGGCCAGTCCCGGTTGTGCCGCCGGATTTTCTCGCCAAGACTGCGCCAGTCGGCCCGGACGAGGTTGTGGAGCGATCCGTAGGCGGAGATGAGCCGACGGGCCAGCTCGACCACGTCGCAGCCCGGAGCGCCCGTCTTCAGCAGAATCGCCAGGAGGGATTCGCTCGTCATCGTCCGCAGATCCGAGGCGGCGCGCATCTGCTCGCGTGGCTTGAGTTCGTCGGGCCGGTTCTTGAAATCGTTCGGAGGGATCACTTGTCGGTTCCTTTCTTCTTTGCGGCTCCGCCGCGTGCGGGGTCCAGCGCTCCGCCGCGTGCTGGGTCCAGCGCTCCGCCGCGTACGGCGGAGTGTTCCCACGGCGGCGCAACGAACCGGTTCAGGTCTTCCCGCGTTTCCCGCCAGCGCGGAAGAAGCCGGTCCATCCGGCTCCGAAACGCGGGCGAGTGGTCCGGGACGGAGAGATGGACCAGTTCGTGGACGACGACGTATTCGATGCAGGAGGCGGGAACGCGCACCAGGTCCAGGTTGAAGCGCAGGTTGCGCGTTTCGGCGGTGCAGCTTCCCCATTTGGTCCGAAGGCGTTGGATGCGCCAGCGGGCCGGTTCCTCCCCCGTCCGCGCCGTCCAGGTTTCCAAAAGACCGGCAATGCGCTCCCGCAGAAGTTCCCGTTCCCACGTTTCGAGCGCCCGCCGCCGCGCGGCGGCATCGGCCCCGTTCCGGACGGGTAGCCGCAGGACTCCCCCGGCGACCGAGGGCTTTGTCCTTCCCGGCCGGAGCGGTTCGACGCGAAGGCGGAATCGCCGGCCGAACAGATAGTGGCTTTCTCCGCTCTCGTAACGGCGCCGCGTCTGTCGCGCCGTGGCGCGGACCTCTCCCGTCTGGCGGCGGATCCAGTCCAGATGCATCAGGAGGAAGCTCCTCACGTCCGCGTCGTCGAGCCGGAGCGGGACGGATGCCCGGATCGCGCCCCGCGGAGGATAGACCGCGAGGTGCAGGTTCTTGATCGGTTTCCGGACGACCTCGACTCGGATGCCTTTGACGACCATTTCAGATGTCCCACGTTTCGTCCGACAAATACGAGCCCGGATCGAATTCGCGCTGGTGCTCGACGATGCGGTATACGTCCGCCCGGTCGAAGCCGCTTTCCCCGAGCGCGGACGCGATCGCGTTCTCGACCTTCTTCCGGCGCATGGAATTGGTCCGGAAGCCGGGTTTTGCGCTGTCCTGGACCGCTTCGTAGACGCGGAGGGCGAGATCCGCGTCGCCGCCGAGGTTGTCGAAGAGCGCCTTTTTCGCCTCGGTGTCGATGCGTTCGTCTTCCGCGCGTTCTCCGGCGCGGAGCTCGGCGCAAAGAACTTCGAGTCCGGACAGGAACTCGCGGTATTTCTCCTTTTCCGCGAGGTAGTCGTCGAGCAGGCGGTTGATCCGTTCGGAGAAAAGGCGGTATTCCGCCGGGTTCGTCTCGCTCTTGCGGACGAGATACCGGCGGACGCTCGCGACCATCGCTTCGGCGACGCCCCGTTGTCCGCCCAGCTCCTTCTCCGTTTCCGGATCGGTTCCGGAGGGGCGGCCATCCTTGTCGTGGCGGACGAGATCCAGGAAGGAGAGATCGTCCAGGCGGCTCACGACGGTCGCGTGGCGCGCGGAAACGTAATCGTCGAGGAGCGCGCGCATTTCCGCGTCGTAGCGGCGGAGTTCCAGAAAATCGCCGCAACGCCGCATGATCGCCTCGCGGAGAGCAGCGAAGTCCTTCGCCTTCGATTCGATGCGGCGCGATTCCTCCGGCGAGTAGCCGGCGCGGTCCATGTCGAGCGAAAGGGCCGACCACGCGCGGGAGAGGGACAGGCACGCCTGGTAGAAGTCCTCCCGCCGCCGTGCCGTCCGCTCCAGCTCCGCGGCCTGGTTTTCGGCGGGCGTCGATTCCTGGTCGTAGCAGAACCAGTCGAAGAAGGCCTCCAGGTCCTTCGGCGGGCGCACGGGTTCGGAGAGCGCCTCGCACCGCTCGAGCGCGGCGTCGAGCGTTTTCCGCCCTTCTTCGAACTGGTCCGAAAGAAGCCCTTCGACGTCTTCGGGCGCGTAGCCGGAGAAGGCGCCGCCGGTGTAGTCCGCGATCGCGCCGCGGATCTTTTCGAAAAGCTGCTTGTAGTCGACGATGCGACCGTAGTCCTTCCAGTCGCCGCTGCGGCGGTTCACGCGGCAGATGGCCTGGAAGAGGTTGTGGTCCTCCATCTGCTTGTCGATGTAGAGATAGGCCGCGGGCGGGGCGTCGAAGCCGGTCAGCAGCTTGTCCACGACGATCAGGAGCTTCATCGTGGCGGGGTGTTCGACGAACTCCCGTTTTGCCCATTCCTCGAACTGCTCCGCCGTCCGCTCCCCTCGCATTTCGCGCGAAACGCGGAACTTGTATTCCGCCTGCGAGTTCTCGGCGCCGGCGCCCTCCGACAGGTCGGGTTCCTCGCCGTCGTAGCTCGTCACGACCGCGCAATGGCCCCGGAGTTCCGTCCCCTGGAACAGCTCCCAGTAGCGGTAGGCCTGGTAGATCGATTCGCAGACGAGCATCGCGTTGCCCCAGCCCTCGCGCAAGGCCGGGCGGAGCGTCATGTCCTGGACGATGTCCGTCACGATCCGCGAAACGCGGTCGCGGGAGGAGAAGATGTTCTGCATCCGCGCCCAGCGCTTCTTGAGGGATTCCTTCGCTCGCGGCGAAAGCCCGCGCGTCTTCGCCTCGAACAGGCGGTCGAACGTCGCGCCGTCCTCCAGGTTCTGCGCGACGTCGCGCGCCTCGTAGCGCAGGTCGAGGACAGCGCCGTCCTCGATGGCCTCGTCGAACTTGTAGGTATGGATGAACGTACCGAAATTCGCGTTCGACGTGAGCGACGCCTTTTCCGCCCGCAGGAGGGGCGTGCCGGTGAAGCCAATGAACATCGCGTTCTCGCCGACGATCTTCTTCATCGCCCGGTTGAGGACGCCGCCCTGCGTGCGGTGGCACTCGTCGACGAAGACGAAGATGTCGCCCTTGGCGCGGAAGCCCGGAGGAAGCTTCTCCGCAAGGTCGAGCAAGTAGCGCTCAGGCGAGCGCTTGGCGACGCGGGGACCCGTGCGCACGCGCCCGGTCGCGGAATCCGGATCGCCGGCCTGCGCTCCACGGCCCGGTTCTGCGCCCGCCCGCGCAGGTTCAGCGTCCGCCCGCGTGGGTTCAGCGCCCGCCCGCGTGCGGGCGGGTCCTCCCCCTGCGCCGAACTTGTGCAGCAGCGTCGTGACGAGCCATTCGCGGTTTTCGCCGAGCGTGGCGATCAGGTCTTCGCCGCTCGTGGCGCGATGCGGGCTTTCGCCGCTCTCCGCGAACCCGGCCGCGATCTGCTTGTCCAGTTCGTCCCGGTCCGTGATGACGACCACCCGCGCATCGCGGCGGTTTTCCTTGATCCACTGCGCGAGCCAGACCATCAGCAGCGATTTTCCGGATCCCTGGGAGTGCCAGATGATTCCGCTTTCCTTTTGCTCGATCCGCGGCTTGGCCGCAAGAAGAGCGAAATACTGGCTCGGCCGCATCAGCTTTTTCACGCCCCCGTCGAAGACGATGCCGTCGTGGACGAGTTCGAGAAGCCGTGCCGGCTCGAGAATCTGGACGAGCTGCCGGTCGAGCAGGTTCCGGACCGCCGTCGGCGTCCAGCGCGAAGGCGGGCAGGGATCTCCGCACGGCTCCTTCCACGCGAGCCAGCGGTTTTCCGGCGTGAGCGTCGTCCCGTAGCGAACGCCTTCCGACTCGCTTCCTGCGAGAAGAAGCTGCGTCGTCGCGAAGAAGTGGGGAATCTCGCCGTCCGCCTGGTTGCGAAGGTTCTGGCGGATGCCTTCCGCGACGCTCACGGTCGCCTTCTTGAGCTCCAGCACGGCGATCGCGATGCCGTTCACCCACACCACGATGTCGGGCCGGCGCGTTTCCGCTCGGTTCGCGAGTTTCGGGACCGTCACCTCCTCCGCAAGGGCGAAGAAGTTGTTCTTCGGGTTCTTCCAGTCGACCAGCCAGACCTGCTTGGCGGGGCGGCCGGGTTCGGTCGGCACGGAGACCGGCCAGCGCAGCGCCTCGTAGACCGCCTTGTTCGCGTTGTAGAGTCCGTCCCGCCCCGTGCAGCGGGCGGCGTCGCGCAGTTTCGCCACCGCGACTTGCGCCTGCCGCTCGGTGAGCCCCGCCTTCGAAAGGAGGTAGTTCAGGAGGACGGTTTCGTCGATGTTGCCGTTCTCGCGGCCCTGGAGGTTCCCCCAGTAGCCGTATTCCGGATGCCGGCGCCGCAATTCCCCGATGACGCGCCGCTGCACCGCGCGCTCGTCTTTGACAACGGATTTCATGGTTCGTTTCCTTGTTGGTTCCGCGCCTCGCCGTGCGGGCTCGGCTCTCCGCCGCGTGGGTTCTGCGCTCCGTCGTGTGAGGCGGAGCCAATCACCTCGGCAACCAATGCATCGACATCGCGGAGTCTGGCGCCCTTGTAGTCGATTTCCGCCGCGTCCTCGCCGGCGATCAGCTGGGCGATTCGGTTGAGGACGAGCGAGCTCTCGCGGGTCGGCGGCTTTTCACCCGGCACGTAGGGCCAGCCGGCGGGAGCCAGAAGCAGGAGGTTCCCGGCCGCGCAGGGTTCGAAGAGCTTGCCGCCCGGCTTGTAGAGCGGCGAAAAACCTTTGTTGCAAAGCACGATCACCGGACGGCCCGCCGCGTAGGCGCGCCGGGCGATCTCCCGCTCGCCGTGCGAAATCGCCGGACTGATCAGCACCGCGCCGTGCGTGGCGGCGGCCAGGGCCGCCTCGGCCTTCGCTTCGAAGGGGGGCGTGCTCTTCGCCACAACCGGCACCCCCTGCGCATCGCGCAGGACCCGCCAGGGGCGCCTGCGCTCCGCCGCGTGCGGCGGAGCCGTCAGCTCCTCCCGCGCATACTCGAAATCCGAGCGCGAGCATTGCACCTGGTGTATCACCGGCGCATCCAGCAGAAAGTGGTTGCCGATCGCCGAGAAATGGCCGAAGAACTCCCCGCCGCACGCGGCGGGGCGCTGGACCTGGCACCCGGCCGCGGGCTGGCCACCGCCCGGTTCCGCGCTCGGCCGCATGGGTTCTGCGCTCGGCCGCGTGCGGCCGAGCCTCACCATCAGGTCCCGCACCACTCGGAACAAATCGGGGCGATCCCGCTTCACGCCCAGGCGGCGCGGGTTGTCCCGGACATATTCGATCATCCGCTCCAGCTGCCCCCGGCGGAAGAGGATGGTATCCACGTAGCCCGCGGCCCACAGCTTCGCCGCACGAGGCGAAGCGCCTGACTCCGCGCCGCCGCGCGGGCACTGCCCTCCGCCGCGTGCGGCGGAGTCTTCCGGCCGCGTGCGGCCGAGCTCCTTCACCCGCGATGCGCTTTTCGACTTGAAGCTACCCACGACATTGCCGAGCGTCTTTCCCTTCGGGAGCGGTTCCTTCACGAAGAGGATTCCGTGGAAATGGTCGGGCATCACCTGGCAGGCGATCACTTCCACGCCGGGCCACTGCAGGGGAATCTCCCGCCAGCAGTCCTCCACGGTCCGACCGGACTCGCTCCGCTCGACGGTCCACTCTTCCGGCCCGGTCTTCACGAGCCGGCCCAGCAGCGGCCGCGAGCGGTCCTCCTGCGTGATCGTGACCATGTAGATGCAACGGGACGAGTAGTCCCAGTCCAGGCACCGCCGGCCCATGTGGTGGATCGTCTCGCAACGCACTGTGTTGTTTGGCTTGCCAGTCATGATGAGCTGCAGCTGTCTATTGCCCTGACCAGTTGGATGTCGTGTCATGATCGCTTAGCGAAAACTCTCACACCTTCTTCTGTGGAAGATTCAGAAGAGATGATTTCCCGGTCCTTGAGAAAATCAATGAACTGCCTCGGCACGCCACTTGGAACCAAAATACTAGTTCCTAAACTTGCCAACCTCGAAACGGGTTCGGGAAACTTGGACAATCGATCTCGAACTTGCGAGATGTCTCCGCCCAGCCATTCCGTAATGAAGCATTGCAATGATATGTCCGAGACATACTGTAAGCAGGCCTCCAAAACGGATTTCGGTGCGTTTCTGTAGTTGTTTCCGGAAAGTAGTTTTGCTGCGATCTCGGCCATGTTGACATCCGAAACGATATTGCTCTCGAATCGATTCAGGACTTTCGATTTTGAACTTGCGGAAAGATCCGAGGATCGAATGATTGCATCAACCTCTTCTTCCGTAATGGACATTGCGCCAGACTCTAGCGCCTGATCCAACTCCTTAAATCCTAAAGCGGCCAACACTATTTCCGAACCATTCCCGTTTGTTTTCAGTTGGTCGTAGAGTGTCGGCGAGAACTTGAGTCTATGAGCTTTGCAAAGAAGTCGAATCCTATTTGGCGTAGCTGATGTTCCGTCATAGTCATCTATTCTGCCTTGAGGCAATTGCCGGAGCAATTGTTCCAAAGCGCCATCAGAGAGTTCATCGCTTTCGGCAAAACTCTTCGCCACTTCATGCACTTTATCCCACGGAAGAGTGCACCTCATGCTGGCCAGACGTTCACAGATGCCGGGAGCAACAACAAAGGGCATCACCTTCGCTGTTGAACCTAAAACGACTCCTGCACCGACGATGTTCTCCCACGAAACCGACAAGTTGTTTTCCTCGAGAACAAGTTGAACGGCGTCTTGAGTGTGAAGATCTTGGATATTCTTTATCTCGAAACTCTTGTCCTGCTTGTCCAAAAACAGCTTTTTCGTGTTAGTCGGCAAGTCTGTCCTGTTGAGGACTTCGAGGACATACTCTTGTTTCTCCTGTTGGGGGTATTCGAGTTTGTCATACACATCGTCGACATAGATTTCAAAATTGTCTTGCACGTATTTGCAAAGCGGTTTGTTCCCACAATCAATAATCGTCGAAAGATGGGCACGTTGGAGTGCTTGTCGGTGTTCTGTCCCCACCACCCGGTCAATGTTATATGAATCCAAGCGGTAGGCACAAAGGTTGTCTGCGATCACGCATAATGACTCATTGTTGATTTTGATCGTGTCGACAGAGGAAAAGCGAAGCTGAGCCTTGTTAATCAATTCTGTAAATGCTTCTGGATTCTCCAATCCAGCAGGCCCTAGAACCTGACGAACTTTAGCGTCCTCTTCCAAAAAGCGTTTTACCGAAGGGTTCAATGATCCTTGACCATTCTCAAGATACCGTAAAAGGTAAAAACCAACTAGAGAATATAGAGTCCCTCGTGGTGATTGATCTGGCCAATACAGGTCAAGCATGTGCTCGACGTATTTTGGACTTATCTCTTCAATGTCGTTGTATACTTGTCTTCTTGAGATCAAGGGGGATCCTTCCTCTCCCAGAAATGTACTTAGGAAGCCGCAGCAATCCCAATCCTCGGTAGCCAATAATTTGATGACGGCTTGATACTTTTCTCCCTTTTGTCGAACGAGTTCCCTGAATAGGAAAAGATTCAGAACGGCTTTAGTTTCGAATACTCGAAGCGGCAAATTGTTGATTACATCCCTGGGATTGTCCAGTTCAAGGTCCACTTTGGCTTCCTTGCCCTGCATGGCATCAATCTCAAAGAAGTAGTCTCGCCG
This sequence comes from uncultured Verrucomicrobiota bacterium, assembly GCA_946624575.1. Taxonomy (GTDB): domain Bacteria; phylum Verrucomicrobiota; class Kiritimatiellia; order RFP12; family UBA3636; genus UBA3636. Next base: position 5,153 of record CAMOSH010000094.1, on the reverse strand, counting down.
GGTTCGGGTTGTCTTGTTGCCGTGAAAGATAGAAATATAATACTTGTATTGTTCATCAATGTACCCGCTAGCTATGAGTCGGAACAAGAGCCGAACACTGGAATCAGATACTGTTGAAGAATCGGACAGGTTATCCTTAATTGCCTCCTCAGTCAACAATCCCTCCATTGCAAGCTTAGATAAACTCCATCTTTGAATCTCTGTGAGCGCCTTGCCATCGTTCTCATTCTCCTCCTCCAATGTCGACACCTTTGCCGATATTTTGTCTTTGACAAGATCAACTCGCTCATTATACGTATGGTGAGGGTCCACTACCTTTTCAACTTCGCTCCACTGAAGAGGAAGATGATGGTAGCTCGATATAACTTTATTTGCCATTAGCAATTTGAACAGGTTGTCATTGTGTGCTATCTCTGGAATCGCATAACTTTCATAGCCATTGCGAACATTTGTTTCTTTGGGGTATAGAACCTTCAAGAATGCCCCGAAATAAAGCAAATCAAGTTTTCTCAAATCGTCAAACGCCTCATCACGAATTGCAGCAATACGTTTTTTCCGTGTTTCAATGGCGGAGACCAATTCCATTTGCCGTTGTTCAAGCAACCCCGCTGTTGAGTTAATCAAATCCACGAGGACTCCTTCGTCAGAATGTAGCAGGGCGAACTCTTTCGGAAAGAAGTTCTTAAACACAATCATCCCAAGCAAACGGGGCGCATCGGTGCAATCGGGAATTTGGCCTTTGTAAATTGCAAACTCGTTGCAGATGTTCTTGACAAGTCGCATGTCCGAGAGAAACGGAGAGATGTCTTGGACAATGTCGGAGAACAGCTTGGCTTTTTCGCAACCAATAGTTTTGTCCCCATTTTCAGTATAGAGGTCAATCAGAAATTCCATCAACACGTCGCGCGAGTTCGAGGCGTTGATGACGGGAACGATCGGCAGTATGAAGTCAAAGAACTTCACTTTTTCCTTTCGGTCGCCGAACAGGTCTTCCCGCAGTGCGTAGATGAACCGGATTGGTTCCCTCTTCGCGGGAATCTGCTTCGCTCCGTTGAGAATGAGATTGATCTCGCGAATCTTTGTGAAGATGTCCACTTCGTTGAAGCGGTCGATGTCTTCGAACACGACCGTGCGATAAGCCGTGCTTTCGAAAAAATACAGAATGTCGTCGAGGTTACGGTTCAAAATGGACTCGTCGCCTTTTTGTCCCAATTCCATTTCGACCCCTTTGACGGCGATTCGGCGCAACCGAATTCGCTTCACGATCCGGTATGACTCCCAGACGCCACGGCAGATCAAGACGATGAGAATTCCAAGCGAAATCCAAAACCCAAACGTGCGGCGATCTAGCAACCACCGATGAAGCGGTTCTCCAAGATAGCCGTTGAACCAAGCGGGTTGGAATACTCCGAACAATCCGATGCAAAGCATTCCCAGCATGCCCAGAATCGACAGATAGCGCCCCCACGAAATGCCCGTTGTCCGACGCAGCCTAGAAAAGGGGAGCTTGGATTGTTCTTCTGCATAGAAGATCTGCTGTAGGATGCTCACTTCAAGAAGATGCTCGTCCTTGATTCCCGTCTTTACGGTCTGTGGACTGCCTTCTTCCTCTTCTTCGGTTTTCGCGCAAGGTGCCGACCCAGCGGGTGGGGTCTCTTCGCCAAGGAACGAAGCGAGCGAGACCCACAACACATCCTTGCGCCCCTTGAAGTAGGTTCGAAGAAAAGAACTCTTGCCGGCCCCGTAGATGCCAGTGACCGCGATGTTGCGGACATCCTTGTGCTTCAAGGCAAAATCAAGGGCAGAAGAATATGCTTCCACATCCCGAGCTTCGTCCGTCGGGGTTAATGGCCGGAAAACAGGTGCCAAAACTTTGTTTTCTCGTTTCTTCCAAAAGTACCAATTCATCTTCATTCTCCTTCCGCGAGGCGGGTCTTTCCGGTGAGCAGTTCCTGCATCATTCCCTGCTTGATGCGCGCGGCTTCGGCGCGTTCGCGCGAGAGCGCCGCAATCTCCGCGTCCATGTCCGAGAGCACGGCAGCGATGGCGCGCTGCTCGGATAGAGGAGGAACCTTTACGGGGATTCCTTGAATCGCCACTGCTGTTAGGCTCGGTACACCAGTTGCCGTATTGTATGACTGCCAATCGATACGCTTTGAGAGGTAAAAAAGGAATTTTGGAACAATACCATTGAAATCATACGTGTAGAACAGAGTGTCTACCGTCCATATCCTGCCTTCGTGGTATTGTGGTTCGTCTATTGTTCCCTTTCGACCTATGCAAACTGTCTCACCCTCATGCAGGAATTCATTCACATATGTCATCAATCCGCCCGTTCCATAAACAGGAACGTCTCCTTCAGGTAGGTGCTTGTAATCTTTCCCATTGCCAATTTTCAGAATTTCCCCCAATTTCTTCAACTCCCAGTCGTCTGGGATGGAGCCGAGGTCGGTTTGCTTGAATTTCTTCCCGCCGAAGCCGGGGAGGCGGGTTTCGCCGGAGAGAAGGCGCTGCATCGCGCCTTCCTTGACGCGCTTCTTCTTTTCGATCAGCTTATTCAGCGAGGCGACCAGTTCGTCCGCGTCCGAAAGCGCCGCCGCAATGCGGCGCTGCTCGGGGAGAGGGGGAAGTGGAAGCAATGTTTTCTTTGCATTTGTAATCGTATAAGTGCCTACAGTTGATCCGCCAGCCGTATCGTTGATTTGTGAATCAAGCCATCCCGACTCAAACAGTTGTTCAAGCAAGCACGAATCATACTGACCATTGGCTCTAAACCAAATTATGTTTCCATCCTTAAAGTAGAATGGGGCTTCATCAACTACACGAAAGACTTTGCCAAGTGTACCAACGGCTGTAACAAGCAAGTCTCCTGGAGCAGGAATGCCAAAATTACGCTTGTAGTGCTCATACAAAGATGCGTCAATGAATAGTCCACCAACAGCTTTTTCCCCATTGCGAAATCCCACTATGTCACGCGCTCGATAAAAGGGAATTCCAGAGGTCCGCCATTGTGATTGGAAAACTCTCTTGCTAGAACCGACCTCATAGAAGTCTTCAATTCTTTTCACCTCCCAATCCTCGGGGATCGGGCCGATATCGGTGTTCTTGAAGGCGGTTGTCTTCACGCTTGGACCCCCATTTCGCGAAGGTGGGCCGCGACTTTGGCGCGGGCGGCGGCGACGGCGGCTTCGAGGTCGGGCAGGGGCTCGGCGTAGCGCGAGGCGAGGTCGGAAACGCCGGCGGCGACGGCGCGCAGGACGCGGTCCAACTCGGCGTCGAAGCGCTCGGCGAGGGTGGCGGTCCACTTGCGGTCGACAACGAGGTCGCGGATTTCGGCGGGAGAGAGCCGCGCGTAGCGGGCGAGGACGTCGCGGGCGAGGCCGACGGCGGCGGCCTTGTGCTGCCGCCTGGCGGCGGCGAGGCGGTCGGAGAGGTCGAGGTAGCGGTGGAGGGGCTCTTCGGCGGGGTCGCCGGGCGGAAGCTCCTTGAGGAAGGCCTTCACGGAGGCGGCGTTGGAGAACCACTCTTCGTCGAAGACTTCGGGGCGGTCCTCGACGAGCGCGTCGCGCTCGGCCTCCAGGGCTTCGGCGCGGGCGGCAAGTTCGGCGGTTTCGCGCACGCGGTCGGGGAAGAAGGCGCCGGCGAGGAGCGCGGGCGGGACAAGGTCGCAGGAGAGATCGTCGAGGGCGAAGTTTTTCTTGCGGGGCGCTTCGGGGGCGGCGGCCCAGCCCTCGCGGGAGACAAGGTAGGCGTCGTCCTGCATGGTCTCGGCCCAGTAAGAGAGGAGGATCTCGTAGAGGGCGTAGGGGTCGAGGACTCCGCCGCACGCGGCGGAGCGCTGAACCTCGCACGCGGCGGTGCGCGGGGCGGCGGCGGTGCGCGGGGTGGCGGGTTCCGCGCCCGAGCGCGTGCGCTCGGGGTGGTGAGCCGCGGGGGAGAAGGCGGCGAGGAGGGAGTCGCCCCAGCGGGCGATTTCCGCCTTGGGGTCGAAGCCGGGGGCGAGGGCGCGGGCCTCGGCGGCGAAGGGGGCGAGCCAGCGGCGGAAGGAATCGCGGAGGGCGGCGCGCCAGGCGGCACAGGTGGGCTCTTCTCGGACGGCGCGCGGGAGGTCGGCGGGGGCGGGGCGGAGGGAGAGGAAGCCGGGGCGGGCGGGCGCGAAAAGGGCGTCGCGAAGGCCGGGGCAGGTCTGCAGGACCGTGGCGAGGAGCGCGAGGGCGTCCGCTTCGGGAATGCCGCCGCGCAGGTGCGCCTCGAGGTCCTGGCGGACTTCGGCGGAGCGCGGGGCGACGTAGCGCGGAAGGTTGAGGTTGAAGCCGTTGCGCTCGATTTCGGCGAAGGGAACGGAGCGGGCGTAGTGGGGGACGGGGAGTCCGGCTTCCCAGACGTCGACGATGCGGCGCACGTCGCGCTCGCGGAGGCGGTTCTTGGCGCCGTCCTTCGCGAAGCCGTCCTTGGCGTCGATCAGGAATACGCCGGGCGGCTCGGGGGCGGCGGCGCGGGCTTTGTCGAGCACGAGGATGCAGGCGGGAATGCCGGTGCCGAAGAAGAGGTTGGGCGGCAGGCCGACGACGCCGGCGACGAGGCCGCGGCGCAGGAGCCAGCGGCGGATCTCAAGCTCGGCGCCGCCGCGGAAGAGGACGCCGTGCGGAAGAATGACGGCGGCGCGGCCGGTGCCGGGCTTCATCGAGGCGACGACGTGGAGGAGGAAGGCGTAGTCGCCGCAGCCGGGGGGCGGAACGGGCGGGACGCCTTCGCCGGAGCCCCAGCGGTGGAAGGGGTCCTCCGATTGGCCGCCCTTGAGCCAGTTCTTGGTGGAGAAGGGCGGATTGGCGACGACGTAGTCGAAGGTGCGGAGCGTGGTGTCGTCGATCCGGTGGAGCGGATCGGTGAGGGTGTTGCCGTGGCGCAGCTCGGCGTCGTCGACGCCGTGGATGATCATGCTCATCCGCGCCATGCCGATCGTGGCGAGGTCGCGCTCCTGGCCGTCGAGGCTCGCTTCGCGCGGAGCCTCGGCGCGGGCGCGCAGGAGGAGCGAGCCGGAGCCGCAGGTGGGGTCGTAGATGGAGAGGACGCCGGGGCGGGCGTCGTGCGCGATGCCGACAAGGCGGGCCATCACGCGACTCACCTCGGCCGGGGTGTAGAACTGGCCCTTG
>CAMOSH010000093.1 GCA_946624575.1 uncultured Verrucomicrobiota bacterium | reverse complement strand
CGCCGTGGAATTCACAAAAAGGGGCGGCGGACTCCAGTCCGCCGTGGAATTCACATCTGCGGCGGTCTGGAGACCGCCGCCCCGATGCCGCAGTCGTATCAGTTAGGTCCAGCGCGCCGCGCAGGCTGCGCTTTGTTTTTGACCATTCCGCCCGCGGTTTCAGTTTCATTCCGCCCGTGGTTTCAGTTTCATTCCGCCCGTGGTTTCAGTTTCATTCCGCCCGTGGTTTCAGTTTCATTCCGCCTGCGGTTTCAGTTTCATTCCGCCCGCGGTTTCAGTTTCATTCCGCCCGCGGTTTCAGTTTCATTCCGCCCGTAGTTTCAGTTTCATTCCGCCCGCGGGCGTGAGGTTGCTTGCCGACAATTCGCAGGTGGGCCGCCCGCACCCCGTCGGTGGCGAGGCCGGAACGGCGTGGGGTGTTTATGGGGATGTGTCTTGCGGGAAAATGGGGGGTATTGGCGAAACCGGACGGAACGGCGGAAAATACGAAAAAACCCGAAAATATTGGCGTTTCCGCGTATTTTCGGGGTTTTGAAGTGGTGGCAAGGGTGGGAATCGGACCCACGACACAAGGATTTTCAGTCCTCCGCTCTACCAACTGAGCTACCTCGCCGGGGCTTCGCCGAAACCCGGAAACGAACTCCGGTGTGGCGTTGCGGGAAAGAATGATAGGTCAATGCCCATCATGAGTCAAGTGAAAAAATGCGAAGCCGTTTTTCATGCGTCGCTCGTAGTTGGAATCCCGATTGTCTCCCCATCGTGCCAGACCGGGCCGATGGAAGTGCCGGCGGGGTAGGCGCCGGTGCGGAGGAATTCGAGCGCGGCGCGGGCGAGCGTTTCGCCCGCCGCGACGGGGTCGATCTCGATGCGCGAGAGTTCGCGCGGATGGAAGGGGCCGATGCCGGCGTTGGCCCAGGTGGCAATGCGGATGTCGCGCGGGATGGTGAGTCCGGCTTCGGCGATTGCGAGGAATGCGCCGCGCGCAAGATGGTCGTCGCTGAAGAGATAGATGGTGCCGCGGTCGGGGCGGCGTGAGGCGAGATGTTTCCTGAAGCCGTCGTATCCGGCGCGCTCCATGGCGAAGTCGCCCTTGGTGTCCGGCTTCAGCGGCAGCGTCCTGACGGCGATTCCGCAGGCGCTCCTAAGTCGCGGGAGCGGCGCGTATCGGTGAAAGCCCGCCGCGCGGCAAACGCTGACCTTGGATATCCCCGCCGCGTGGCAGGCCGCCAGAAAGTCCGGCACGACCGCGCCGTAGTCGAGCCGCGTCATGCCCGCCGCGCCCGCCGGCGGCGCGGCGAGATCCGCCACGGCCGCGAACGGTACGCCGCGCTCGGCCAGATGCCGGAACACCTGCGGCGGGGAGCATCGCGCAATCACGAGATCGACCGAGCGCGAAAGAACGGCGTCGAGCAGCGAGAAGTCGAATGAGCCGTCGGTTCCCGTCCCGACGGTCGCCTGCGAAAAGAGGTAGTCGGCGCGGTTGAGGACGACGCGAAGCTCGCTGGCCAGTGCCGCCAGAAACGGGTTGACCGCCGATTCCATGCGCGCGAACACCACGTGGCCGCGCCACGTCCTGCCCGGAACGCCGCGCACGAAGGTGCCGCGGCTCGGGCGCGCCTCCAGCACTCCTTCGAGCGCCAGGCGGTGCACTGCGGCCTTCGTCACGAAGGCGCTCACGCCGAGCGCGGCGGCGAGGGCGCGGTAGTCCGGGATGCGGTCGCCGCAGCTGTAGTAGCCGCCGGCGACGGCTTCGCGCAGTCCGTCCACTACCTGGCGCGCGAGCGGTCGGCCGTCTCCGGGCTGAAGCGCGAAGGGCGGCATTTTGAGGTCGGTTCTTGCCTTGCGTGTCGGCATGGTCGCTTCCCCCGTTCCATTCCGGACGGTGCGCGGCTAGACCGCCGCGCCTTTCAGGGCGGCAAGCGCCACCTGCACGGCGCATGGCTCCTCCCTGCCGGTCCAGTCCCGCGCCTGCACCCACTCTTCGGCGGCGAAGATCCGCTGCGCGGACTCTTCGTAGTCTACGCCGCCGAGTTCTGAGAGCAGCCGTATGCCGCGGTCGATCAGTTTCTTGTTGGAGATGCTGACCCAGCTCATCCAGTTTCCGGCAACGCGCCCCATGGCGGCCATGGTTCCCGTGGACAGGCAGTTGAAGGCGAGTTTCACGGCGAGGTGCTTCCAGATTTCCAGCGGCGAATCCGGGATGTCCATGTCGATGTGGATGTCCGGCGCGGGCGCGTCGGTCCCGGCGCGCCCGATCTGGAACCGGACGCGCTCCGGCCATGCGACGGCGAGGCGGTCGGCGGCGGCGATGTAGCCAGTGTCGGTTTCGCCCACGGAGAGCGTCACGGCGGCGGCGCGCGCGAAGCCGTCGATGCGCTCCGGCGCCGGCTCGTTGCCGATCATGTAGGTGACAAGGTCGGAGTATTTGATGAGGGGAGGGGAGTCGATGAAGCGCTGCGGCATGCCGAGCGAACGCGCGTCTTCGGACGTGAATTCGAGGCAGCGCGGAGCGCGCCGCATCATTTCGCTCCAGCATTCCTCCGTGGGGTGCAGCGGATTCTTGACGAACGCCCACGACTGCGCCAGCGCCCTTTCGCGGCTGGAGCGCAGGGGCGGGAGCATGAAGGTCGGGCTGCGCTCGGTGTTGTCGGTGAAGAGGTCGAGCATGCACTTGTCGGCCAGGTAGGTGACGCGTCCGTGCGCGTCGTAGATTCCCTTCTCCAGCTCAATCGCCTTGGCGATGCCGGCGCGGCCGCCCGGAGACTCCAATCCCGAAAGCAGCTCCTCGAAGGCGGAGGTGTAGTCCGGCGCCGTCTCCGGCGCGAAGCGCGGCATGAGGCGGCAGAGCGCCGCCTCCAGCGCGCACGAGCAGAGCAGCTGCTCGCTCGTCGTGGCCTGCATTCGCGTGGAGCCGGCGAGCGACATGGAGCCGCAGTAGATGTCGAGCACCGTGACGCGCGGGTCGTCGATGGCCTTGCGCGAGCGGTCGAGATGCGCGCGCAGGATGTCGGCCGGGTTGTTGAAGACGAGGAAGCACTTGGCGCCGTGCTCGGCGGCGTATTCGAGCGTGCCGAGGACGGACGACGTCTCGCCGCCTTCGGTGATGGCGACGAAGGTGTCGCCCTCGCCGATGCCGAGCGCTGCGGCCTGGCGGCGCCCGCCTTCCGCGAAGTCCTCGAAGAATTCGACGCTGCGGATGAGGGCGAAGTCGCCGCCGGTCATGATCGAGGCCGAACGGTCCGCGAGCGCCCGCTCCTCCTTCGTGAGTTCAGCCGCGCGGCGGTGGAAGAAGTCGCGCCACAGCGATTCGAGCAGGATGGAGAGGCGCCCCGTGGCTCCGCAGCCGGAAAAGACGATGCGCCCCTTCGGCGCACGGAGCGTTTCGACGATGGATTCCACCAGCGCCCCGAATTTGGCGCCCGCGAAGACGTGGCGCATGACGATCGGTATCTGCCTGTCGCCGCGTTGCAGGCACTGGACGCCTGCGAGCGTGGAGCGCTTGAAGTCCTCCTCAAGCGTCGCGGTGATGGGGTTGGACTGCTCGGTCGGCAGGAACCCGAGATGGAACTGCGTTTCGTTTTCGATGAAGTTGCGGGCCTTGGCGTGGGCCGCGTCGGAGACGGGTATGTTGTGCATTGTCATGTTAAACAGTTGAAAGGTTGAAAGGTTGAAAAGTTGAAATGTTGAAAAGTTGTAAGGTTTTTAGTCTCAGAGTTCGCAGAGAAGGCTTTGTGTCCTTATGTGTTCTTTGTGGCTGAAAAATCTCCGTGTTATGCGAATGCAATGAATGGAATCTGAAGGTGGCGGAATTGGAAACTGGGATTGCGGCTGGTAGCACTTTCACATTGGCAACATTGTCATTCGACGAGAAAGATCGTCGGCCAGGGGCGGTTGCCGAAGGTGCCGAGCAGCGAGGAAAATGTCGTTTCTCCGGCAAAATCGATGGCGCTCACGCGGCGGCGGCGCCGGCGCCGCGCAGCGTCGCGAAGTAGGCGCCTATGGCGGCGACCTTGAGCGAGTGGCCCGAGAGGTCGAGCGTCGCGCCGGAGAGCGTGACGAGGCCGTCGGCGGTCCAGTCCTCGTCCGCCGAAAGCGCGCAGTCCGCCGAAACGATCCTGTCGGCGACGGCGTTTGCGCAAAGCGACGCGGCCAGAACGGCGGCTGCGGCCCATTTCCATTCTTTGGTTGTTGTCATGGTCTGTGTCATGTTGTTTTTGAGAGTCGGGATTCCCCGTTCCGCAGACAATGCTACCCAAACTACTCAAAATGTCAATGGCTTGCCGGCCTGACCGGAACAGGAAGGAGGGAGCGCGCGGCGATTGACCTGAACCGCGGCATGCGATAGCATTTTCGCCGTCGAGCGCCCCGCCTTTCGCGGGGTGGCGGCCTTCTCGAAAAAAAGTGAAGTTTTCCAGACTGGACAAAACGATGAAAAAATCCACCCCCCCGATCCGCGTGGGCATCATAGGACTTGGCAGGGCCGGTTTCGGCATGCAGACGAATGAGCTTCTGAGGCGGAAGGACGAATTCTCCGTGGTCGCTGGATGCGACATCAACGCGGCCCGCCGCAGGCGCTTCGCCGAGGCCGTTTCCGGCGCCAAAACGTATGCCGACGCCGCGAAGCTGCTGGCAGATCCGGACGTCGACGTCGTTTCCGTCGCGACGCGCACGCCGTCGCACGTCGAGTTCTCGATCGCCGCGCTCCGCGCCGGGAAGATCGTGATGGACGAAAAGCCGATCGCCACGACGTACGCCGACGCCAGGCGCCTGGCCGCAGAGGGGCGCAAGCATCCCGGAAAGCTGTTCTTCAGGCACAACCGCCGCTGGGAGGCCGCTTTCAACGATGTGCAGGACGTCATTGCGTCCGGCATCCTTGGCGACATCGAGGAGATCCGCCTTTGCCGTCACCACTATGCCCGCCGCGACGACTGGCAGACGCTCGTTTCCGAGGGCGGCGGCCAGCTTCTCAACTGGGGGCCGCATCTGGTCGATCACGCGCTTCAGTTCATCGGAGGCCGCCCGACCTTCATCCATGCCGAACTTCGGCGCATCGCGGCCGTCGGCGACGCGGAAGACCATGTGCATCTGCTGCTGCGGCGCGGCGAGGGGCCGCTCGTCGAGATCGAAATCAGCGGCGGGGCGGCGCTCAAGGCGCCAGTCTATTTCGTGATCGGATCGCGCGGGGCGTTGGTGTCGGATGATGAAAAGACCCTACGCCTCCGCTATCTCGACCCCAAGGCCAGGCTCCCGCGCCGTCGCGTGACGACCGGGCTCATGGATTCCTTCGGCCGCAGCGAGACCCTTCCCTGGATTGAGGAGGAGCGTCAGGTGAGAACCGACATGAAGCCCGAATGCATCTGGGACGCGTTTTACGACCATCTCGCGAACGGTGTTCCGTTCCGCGTCACCACCGAGGAGGCGCTGGAAACGATGCGCGTCCTCGACATCGCCTCCAAGTCGCGCCCCGCGTGCGGAATCTGAAAGGCAGAGAAAGGCGGATAATGAAATCGGAAAACAGTGTTTTCAATGTGGTGCCGGCGCCGGCGTCCATCGAGGCGCGCGATGGCGAATTCTCGATCGAGGACTCGGCGACCGTGGCCTGGTCCGGGCCGGAGAGCGCCCGCGACGTCGCCGGCCTTTTCGCCGAATACCTGAAATGCTACGCGGGAATTTCCGCGGTCGTCGCCGAGGCGCCGTCGTCCGCGGCCGGCATTTCGCTCGTTCAGACCGCCGACCCCGCGCCTGACGATGACGGCTTCCTTCCCGAAAACTACGAAATCGAGGTCTCCCGCGAAGGCGGAATCGTCGCGAAGGCGCCGTCGGCCGCGGGGCTTGCGCGTGCGGTGCAGACGCTCCGCCAGCTTGCTACGGCGGGCGGTCCCGGATCGCGCGCGGCGAACGCGGGCGCGCGGCGTTTCGTCGTGCCGGCCTGCTGCGTTTCGGACGCTCCGGCGTTCCGCTGGCGCGGGCTGCATCTTGACGTCTCGCGTCACTTCTTCCCGGTGGAGGATGTGTGCCGCTTCATCGAGCTTCTCGCGCAGCACCGCATGAACGTGTTCCACTGGCACCTCACCGACGACCAGGGCTGGCGCATCGAGATCAAACGCTACCCGAAGCTGGCCGAGGTCGGGTCTGTCCGCGCGCGCACCATCGTCGGCCACCATTCCAAGTGGCCCCACAAGTGGGATGACACGCCGCACGGCGGCTTCTACACTCAGGACGACGTGCGGCGCGTCGTGGAATTCGCGGCCCGGCGCCACGTGACCGTCGTGCCGGAAATCGACATGCCTGGCCACATGGAAGCGGCCATCGCCGCCTATCCGGAACTCGGCACCGGCGTCTTCTCCGATGTCGGGGTGCGCGACATCTGGGGCATTTCGCAGAACGTGCTGTGCCTTGACGACGCCTGCGTGGAATTCTGCAAGGGCGTCTGGGAGGAGTTGTTCGAACTGTTCCCGGGGAAGTTCTGCCATCTCGGTGGCGACGAGGCACCGACGAAGGCGTGGGAGGAGTGCGCGGATTCGCAGCGCCTCATGGCCGAGCGCGGTCTCGACCAGCCGCGCAAGATGCAGTCGTGGTTCACGGCCAGAATGTCGGAATTCTTCCGCGATCACGGCAGGCGTCTCATCGGATGGGACGAAATCCTCGAGGGCGATGCGCTGGATCCGTCGGCGGCCGTGATGTACTGGCGTCCGTGGGCGAAGCAGATCGACATCGCCGCCGCCGCGAAGATTGGTCACAAGATTGTCTGCGCCCCGACGTCGTACACGTACTTTGACTACTATCAGGCCGAGCCTGTTTCGGAAGAGCCTGCCGGTATCGGCGGACTCAACACCCTGCCGCACGTATTTTCGTTTGATCCGCTTGAAGGCATTGCGCCCGAGGCCAGTGACGCGGTGCTGGGCGGCCAGGGGCAGCTCTGGACAGAATACATCGCCACTCGCGACCATCTGGACTACATGGCCTATCCGCGCGCGTGCGCTCTGGCCGAAGTCCTCTGGTGCGGCTCGCGAAAGCCGACGTTCGCCGACTTCTCCCGCCGCCTTTCCGCTCATTCCAAACGGCTCGCCGCCGAAGGCGTCACCCTATGGCAGAAACCATGAAAGCAACAACATCGATCATTGCTGCGTCCGTCGTAGCTGTCGCCTCCGCCGAAGTCTTTCCCGCGCCGCTGCGCATGCGCTGCGGCCCGATGTCGGCCACCGTGGTCCCGGCCTGGGGCGGGCGGCTAATGGAATTGAGCCGCGACGGCGGGGCGAACGCGCTCTGGACCGATCCCGCAGCCGTCACCAACGGACTTGACTCCGCAGGCCGGCAGATATGGAAGAACGTCGGCGGCGAAAAGACCTGGGTCGGCTCGCAGGGGCCGGGGTGGCGCGGGTTCAACCCGGATGGCAAAGTCTGGCCGCCGCCGTCCTGGTTCGATTCCGCGCCTCTCTCGGTCGTGCACTCCGACGCGACGAACGTGCTGCTCCGATCGGGATTCCACGAATCGCATGGCTGGCGCGTGGCGCTTGAGCGCGAGTTCACCCTGCATTCCGACAGGCTCGTCGTGGAGGAGCGTCTTTTCCCGGAGGCCGACGGATCTGCCGGACCCGCCGCCGTCACGAACGACGACAGAAGGGTCTGGAGCGTGACGCAGATTCCTTTCGTGTCGTGCGTCGCCGTGCGTCAGACCGGCGAAGGCCGCTGGAAAATCAACCGCAACTGCCCTGATCCAGCGCCGCGCGGCGATGGCACACGCTGGGCCGACATTGACATCTCCGATTGCGGCAAGAACGGGCACATCGTCATGGACGGCGACGCGCTCGCGGCACCGCTTGCCGACGGCTCCGGCCGCTGGCTTCTGATCGAGCAGACGGCCGCACCGCGCCATCTCGGAAGCTTCGCCATCCCGTCCCGCGCCATCATGTACACGACCGGGCCGGATTCGCAGCATTCCAAGCTCCCGTACATCGAGCTGGAGTTCGTGGCTCTCGGGGCCGACGCTCGCCAGACCCTCGTGATGCGCATCTGCGACTCGCGCCCCGAATAGCGCGTCCGGCAATCGCGAAAACCAAAATCCCGGCGCGGGGCTCCACGATCTCCGCCTTCGCGGTAAAAAACTGCTGCGCGCGTGGTCGGAGCGTTCCGGCCACGCGCGCAGCGGGTTGATTCCGCCCGGACCTCAGATCTTCCAGTTGCCGAGGCCGAGGTTGCGGCAGATTTCGGAGACGAGCACCGCCGCGATGAGCACCGGGGCCACGTACTTGACCATCACGCGGTACATCCCGCGCGCCGCGAAGCGCTTTTCGCCGTTGAGGATTTCGGCCTCGATCTTGTCGGGGCCCAGCACCCATCCGACGAAGATGCACGTGACGATCGCCACGATCGGCATCAGGACCGCGTTGGTGACGAAGTCGAAGAATGTCAGGAAGTCCATGCCGAACGGCGTTATCTTGCCCCAGACGCCGAATCCGAGCGCGCTGAACACCGCCAGGAACGCAATCACGAAGAACATGAAGAACGTCGCGTTCCGGCGCTTCATGCCGAGCAAGTCGCAGACGGAGGCAACGCACGCCTCGTAGAGCGAGATGGCCGACGTCAGCGCCGCGAACGCGACCAGCAGGAAGAACACCGCGCCGACGAGCGCGCCGGTGCGGCCGAAATCGGCGAACACCTTGGGCAGCGTCACGAACATGAGGCCGGGGCCGGCGTTCATCGCGTCGTGGATCGGCTGGCCGTTCTTCACGGCGAACGAGTAGACCACCGGGATGATCATCATGCCGGCTATGACCGCGATGATCGTGTCGAAGATCTCGATGTGGCGCACCGAGCGCTCGATTGAATCGGTTTTGCGCATGTAGGAGCCGTACGTGATCATGATGCCCATAGCGAGCGACAGGGAGTAGAACATCTGTCCCATCGCGCCGAGCACCGTCTTGGCCAGCTGCGCGAGCGAAAAAGACCCCTGCGAATTGCGGAGCGCGTCCATGTTGGGCACGAGGTAGTACTTGATTCCGGCGCCGGTCCCGGGGAGGGTGGTGACGTACGCCGCGATGCCGATGGCCATCAGGAACAGCATCGGCATGAGAACCAGGTTTGATTTTTCGATGCCGTGCTTCACGCCAAGGGCGATGACCAGGGCGCAGACGAGCACGAAGAGCAGCCCGAACCCGAACGGAGCGAACGGGGCGCCGATGAAGTCGGCGAAGAACCCGCCGGCACCGGTCACTGCGGCCTGCCCCGAGGCGTCCAGGGAGACGTGCTCAGCGATCGAGTCAGTGCCGGAAATCGCGATCCCCAGATAAGTCCAGAAGTACTTGAGGACCCAGCCGCCGATCACGCAGTAGTACGGGACGATGATCACCGGTATCACCGTTGCGAGGAATCCGAGAGGCCCGAATCCCTTGTGCAATTTCGAGTACGCGGTGAGCTGGCTCTGTTGCGTCATGCGCCCGATGGCGATTTCGGTCACCATGAGAGTGAAGCCGAGCGTGACGACAAGTGCGAGGTACACGACGATGAAAGTACCACCGCCGTATTGCGCCGCCAGGTATGGGAAGCGCCAAAGGTTGCCCAGGCCGATCGCCGAAGCGGCAGCCGCGAGAATGAAGGCCAGTTGGCCGGACCAGGATGCTCTTTTCGTCGTCATTTTCTTTTTTGTGTTCGCTGTTCGCGATGTCGTGTGAGTGTCTTAGTTCGAGTTGTTCCGAATGCGCGTTTTGCGGTAATCCGGTTTCCGTTGACTTGGAAATTGTCTTGTGGTATCGTTCGCGCCCGTCGCACGGGACGTTAGCTCAGTTGGTAGAGCAACGGACTTTTAATCCGTGGGTCGCGGGTCCGACTCCCGCACGTCCCACCAGTGCGTTTTTGGCGGAAGAGCGGGAACGGCTCGACCGATTGTCTCCCATCGGCCCGTAAAAAGCAAGTCTTAGAACTTTCCTCCGCATTTGACATGGCGTCGGCCGCCCCTGGCGGCGCTGGCGTCTTTCCGCCCGGCATCGCGCAGACACTCGAACCATGATCGAAAAGTCAAAAGTCGAACACGTCCTGAAGCGCCTCTCCGAAGTGGAGGCCTTGATATCGTCTCCGGGCGCCGCGGCCGACCAGCGCGCCTACCGCGACCTCATGCGAGAACACGCCTCGCTGCGCCGGCTACAGGAGCGCGCCACTCACTACTACCGGCTGCTGGACGCGATCGAGGCCGATCGCCCTCTTGCCGCCGACGAGTCCGGCGATCCGGAACTGCGCGAAATGGCGGCCGCCGAACTCGCCGAGAGCGAGGCCGCGCTGCCAGCCGCCGAAAAGGCGCTCTCCCTCGCGCTCCTGCCCCCGGATCCGGACGAGCATCGCAACGCCATCCTCGAAATCCGCGCCGGGACGGGCGGCGACGAGGCCGCGCTTTTCGCTGGCGACCTTTTCAGAATGTACTCCCGCTACGCCGAAACCCGGGGATGGAGGATTTCCGTCATGGACGCCACGGAGTCCGAGCTAGGCGGCTACAAGGAGATTTCCTTCACCGTGGAAGGCGATGGCGCGTACCGGACGCTCCGGCACGAGGGCGGAGGCCACCGCGTCCAGCGCGTCCCGGAAACCGAGGCCCAGGGCCGCATACACACTTCGGCGGCGACGGTCGCCGTCTTCCCCGAGGCCGAGCCCGAGGACGACCTGGTTATCAAGCCCGAGGACTTGCGCATCGACACGTATCGGTCCGGCGGCGCCGGCGGACAGCACGTCAACAAGACCGATTCCGCCGTCCGCATCACCCACCTGCCCACCGGCATCGTCGTGCAAAGCGACGAGGAGCGCTCCCAGCACCAGAACCGCGAGAAGTGCATGTCGGTGCTTCGCTCCAAGATCCTGGCCGCGCAGCGCGACGCCGAGGCCGCGCGCATGGGCGCCGAGCGCAAGGGCATGATTGGTTCCGGCGATCGTTCCGAGCGGATCCGCACGTACAATTTCCCGCAGAACCGCCTGACGGACCACCGTATCAACTTGACGCTCTATTCGCTGGATCGCGTGATGGAGGGCCAGATGGGCGAGCTTCTGGAGGCGCTTGCGTCCCGCAGCGAGGACATACGCCTGGAGGCCGAGCTTTCCCGCATCGCGTCCGGCGCCGCGGCCGAGACTCCGTGAGGATTCCCGCTTCTTCCCTGAACCTGCGGCTCGCGGCCGCGCCCGACATAGTTCGCGCCGAGGCGCTCGTGCTGCGGGTGCGCCCATTTTCCCGGACGTCGCATGTCGTGACGTGGCTGACGCGCGACGGCCGCCGGCTGGTCGTTTCGGTGAAGGGCGCGCAGCGACCGGACTCCACGTTTCTCGGCCAGTACGACTTGTTCTACTCCTGCGAGCTGCTTTACTACGCCCGCAGTCGCGACGGAATCCACCACGCGCGCGAATGCGCCGCGCTGCGCCGCCGCGACAATCTGCGCTCCAACTGGCGCGCCGCGCGGTGCGCTTCCTGGTTCGCCGCTCTTGCCGACCTGGTCGCGGGCGCGGATTTTCCGGTGCCCGGGCTTTACAGGCTGCTTGACGAGACTCTGGACGCGCTGGACTCCTGCGCGGGCGCTCCGCCGCCGGCGCTGTTCGCCCGCTACGAGGCGAAGCTGCTTGCCGAGGCCGGGCTGGCGCCCAATTTTTCGGCGCCGGACGACGGCGCGAGGCGGGGGAGGGGAGGCGTCGCGGTCGCGGGGCGGTTGCGTTTCGATCTCGCGGAAGGCCGTCTCGCGGATCCGGAGCCGTCGGCCGCCATCACTCCCGCGGACCCCGCCGACGGCGCCCCTGAGCGGCGCGCCGCGTGGCGGCACGCTCCTGTCGTGCGAATCCCGGCGTCGCTGCCGGCGCTTTACGAGGCGTATCGCGCTTCGCCGTCAGTCGGCGCCGAATCCAGCCTCATGCGCGAGGAGCCGGCCGGAACCGGCTCCCTTCTGCGCTTCCTAGGGCTTTTTTTGCGCTTTCACGTGCCGGACGCGCCGTCGCGCGGTCGAGCACTGGCGCTTGAGGCGTTGGGAGCGGGCTATTCGACGCGCCCCGTGTAGGCGTCGGCGGCCGCGTTGTCGATCCGCTCCGCGAAGAATGCGTCCACGGCTTCGTCGCGCACCTTGTCCCACGGGCGAGGATTGCCGCCGAGCTGCACGACCCAGAGCTTGAGGCGCTTGTTGTCCATGTCCACCATGCAGTTGGTTCCGAAAGCGCCGCCATGGCCGAACCATCCGTTGTTTCCGACCGAAAGCCCCAGGGAATATCCGCCCATGCCTTCGGGGCGAGTCGAGGTTGCCAGCAGCGAGCGGACCGTCTCCTCTTTGAGTATCCGCGCGCCGTTGTCGCCGATGCCCCCGTTCATGAGCATTTTGTAGAACTTGAGCTGGTCGCGCGCCGTCGTCCAGAGACCCGCGCCCGCCGACGGGAACACGTGATCCCCGTTGTATGGCCTCTGCTCCCAGTCGTTCTGGACTCTGTACGTGGCCGGGGCGTCTTTGTTGCAGTTGTACATTTCGATGTGGCGGGCGATTTGGTCATCGGTCGGCTTGAAGCGGGTTTCGGTCATGCCGAGCGGGTCGAGGACGTTTTCCTTGAGGAAGCGGTCCCATGGCATGCCGGTTATTGTCTGCACGACCGCCGCGCCGATGTCGATTCCGGTGTTGGAGTACTGCGTCTTGGTGCCGGGCTGGAAGCGCAGCGGCTGCGCGGCGGCCGTTGCCGCAACGGAGCGCAGGGGCATTCCGCCGGACCAGCCGCCGCCAGGAATCGAATGCTGCTTCGCGGGGATTTCGAACGGGAAGCCGCCGGTGTGGTTCATGACCATGCGGACGGTCAGGGCGTTCGTCGCCGCCACGAGCGTCCGGATTCCGTTGGTGTTGCTTTCTTCGACCCAGAGATTCTTGAATTCAGGCAGATACTTCGACACGGGGTCGTCGAGCGAAAGCAGTCCCCGCTCGACGAGAATGGCGACCGTCACTCCGCAGAAGCCCTTGGTCTGCGAACACTGCATGAACGGGTCGTCCGGCGTGATCGGGCGCTTTGCCGCGACGTCGGCATATCCGGCGCACGTGACCTCCTGTTCGTCGCCGTCGACGAGGATGCTGATTGCGCCGGGAAGCTCTCCCGACATGACGAACGGTTTGATGGCGCGGCCCACCGCCGTGTCTGAAACGGGCGGTTCCTGTGCGGCCGGTGCCGGGGCGGTCGTGATTGGCGCTGTCGCGCAGCCGGCCAGTAGCGCCGCGGATGCGGCGGCGGAAATTGTCCTGAAAAGTCCTGTTTTCATGTCTTGAGAGTCGTTGTTGTTGTCGTTTGTCTTGTGTCGGATCGTCTCGATCCGACGTTTTAAGTTGATGGAAATCCCAGCCGTTCCTCTTTGCGCTGCAACCTTGAAATCCGTGCGCGCTGTGCGCTCTCTTCGTGCGGGCCCGACGGTCCGTGCGGACGCTCGGGCTTAGGCCAGGCCGGCGTCCTGCCGCACCTTTTCGAATCGTTCGGCCGCCTCGCGGAGCAGCGATTCGGTGGTTTTCCAGTCGATGCAGGGATCGGTGACGGACACGCCGTAGTCGAGCTGTCCGCGGCCCACGCGAACGGGCTGCGAGCCCCATTCGAGATAGCTTTCGAGCATGAAGCCGACGATCGAGGTGTTGCCGCCTTCGATTTGCGCGAGGACGTCGTGGAGCACGTCGCCCTGGCGGGCGGGGTCGTAGTTTGAGTTGCCGTGGGAGCAGTCCACGACGATGTGCTGCGGCTGCCCGGCCTTTTCAAGCGCGTCTTCAGCGCGGGAGATCGACGCCGAGCCGTAGTTCGGGCTGTTGCCGGAGCCGCGCAGCACCAGGTGCGCGTATTCGTTGCCGAGCGTGTGGAACACGGAAAGCCTGCCGTCTTCGCCAAGCCCCATGTAGTCGTGCGGCCGCGTTGCGGCGCGAATGGCCGCCGCGGCGCGCGAGAGACCGTCCTCGCGCGGGCCGTTTTTGAATCCGACGGGAACCGGTAGCCCGCTGGCAATCATTCGGATCGCGTTGGATTCGCTGGCCCGCTGCCCGATCGCCATCCAGGAAAACATGTCGCCAAGATACGCAGGGAGTATCGGATCGAGCACCTCGGTGCCGGCCGGAAGCTCCATGCGCACGAGATGATGGAGGAACTTTCTCGACGCCTTGAGCCCGTCCTCCACGTGGAACGCCCCGTCCATGCGCGGGTCAGTGAGGAACCCGCTCCAGTCCGACGCGCCGCGCGGCTTCTCGAAGTACACGCGCATGATCACGAAAAGTGATTCGGAGAGCTCGTGCGCCAGCGCGGAGAGACGGCGCGCATATTCGTCGGCACCCTCGACGTCGTGTATCGAGCACGGCCCGACGACCGCGAGCAGCCGGACGTCGGACCCGTCAAGTATCCCGCGGATCGTCTGCCTGAAGCCGGCCACCAGGTGCTCCTGCGCCGGAAGCAGCGGATCGAAGCGCTTCAGGTCTGCCGGCGAAAGCAGGGGATCGACCGATTTTACGCAATGTTCCGGATTGAATGGCGCGGCCATGGCTTCGCGGGGTCCGAGTTTGACGTAGGCTGTTGTTGAGGGGAAAAGTGAAAGCGGC
>CAMOSH010000092.1 GCA_946624575.1 uncultured Verrucomicrobiota bacterium | reverse complement strand
GTGACGATGAAGAAGATGATGAGCTGGAACACGACGTCGATCATCGGCGTCATGTTCAGGTCGCATCCTTCCTGGTTCTTTTTCCGGGCCATTGCGGGGATTCTCCCTGGAGGCGCGGGGGCCTACGCCTCGACCTGGACGTTGCGCAGGTCCTTGATCAGCTCCATCGTGGTGGCTTCCATGCGGAGGATGATCTGGTTGGCCTTGTTGCGGTAGTAGTAGAACGCGCAGACGGCGGGGATGGAGGTCGTGAGACCGCCGGCAGTCGTGTAAAGCGCCTGGGAGATGTTCGTGGCGAGCATTCCGACGTCCGGAGTGCCGCCGGAACCGAGGTTTGCGAACGCCATGATCATGCCTTGGACCGTACCGAGAAGGCCGAGCTGCGGTGCGATGTTGGCGCAGACGGAGATCCAGGCAAGGCGCTGCATGATGCGCTCGGTTTCGAGGTCGGCGGCGGCCGAAACCGCCTCCTGGATGATGTCGTAGCCCTCCTCGACGTGGATAAACGCGGCGGAGAGGATGTTGGCCATGGGGGTGGGCTCGTTCTCGCAGAACTGGAGCGCCTTGACGACATCGCCCTCCTTCATCGCGTTCTGGACATTGGTGATCAGGCTCTGGGGCATGATCTTGGACGCGCGCACGAGGATGCCGCAGTCGATCGCCAGGTAGATGAAGTAGCCGAGCGCGCCGAACAGCGCCGCCCAAAGGAGGGTTCCCAGCCATCCGGAACCGAAGAGGACCGTGTAGAACTCGCTGTGGCCGGCCGCAGCGGACTCCTTGGGGGCGTCAGCCGAGGCTTCGATCTGGCCGGTCGCGGCGGGGGCCTCGGCGGCGGCCTCGGCCGCAGGCGCTTCGGCGGCATCCTGGGCGGGAGCCATCATGGGGGAGAACGCGAAAAGCCCGACCAGGGCGAGCGAAGCGAGAAACGTGCGTTTCATGTGATGTCGTTTGTGTGGTTGTGATTCGGAAAAACGGAAATGGAAGCGGCCGTCCGGAATCCCGGACGGAAACGGTCAGCGCAGTTTCTTGGCCCAGGGCGAGGAAGCGTGCTTCGAGAGCAGCATGTTGCGCATCTTTTCGGCCTGCGTGGGCTTGCGCACCTTGTCGAACGCAAGGGCGGCCTTGTAGAGAGCCTCGGCCTGGACTGCGGGCTGGTTGGCGAACATGAACACGCAGCGCAGATAGCCGTCCTTGAGCGCGTCGTTGACGCGATCCTCGCGTTCGAGCAAATCGCCGCGGACGAGACAGGCGGCGGCGGCGACGGAGAGGTCCTGCGACTGGGCGCCCTTTTCGAGGAGCTTTGGCAGCTGTCCGGTAGCGCCGGTTTCCAGGAGGGCACGCCAGTATTCCGGGGCCATGGCGGAATCCCAGGCGGCGGCCGGGTTGGCCTGCTCGATCTTCTTGCAGGCGTCAACCGCGGCCTTGGCCTTGTTCTGGCGCATCAGGCCGCGGGCCAGCACGGCGCCGGCCTCCGCGTCCCACTGCAGCATCTTGTACTCGGAGGCGATGGCCATGAGGGCGGCGGGGTTGTTCTGCACCGCATCCCAGTTCTTCGGCTTCGCGACCTGGAGCGTGACAATCTCGTCGGGCTTGACTTCGACTTCAAGCACCTGGCCCTGGGCGTTCTTGACGGCCAGGTTGTAGGCCTTCTGCACGGGAAGCCAGCGAATCATGCCCTGCTTTTCGGAACCGTCCGTCAGGCGCATGCGCGCCGGGAAGTCCGCCTTGGCGGAAAGGGCGACCGCGCAAAGAGCTGCGGCGGCAATCGAGATTTTGAGTTTCATGTCGTTTGGGAAGAGAGTTTGTTTGAAAAGCGGAGGAGCGCGTCAGTTGCCGACGGCCAGGTTGGCGTTCGCCTCGGCGAGGACCTTGCGGACTGCGCCGGCGGACTCGCCCTGCGGGAACGTCTCGAGGTAGCGGTCGCAGAGGTCCTTGACGTCCTCCCAGACCGGGGTGCCGTCGTTGTACGTCCCGGTTTCGGCGAGAGTGCGGGCGGCGCGGGCGAATACCTGCTCATGCCCCTTGCGCAGGGACATGTCCGAAAGATCGGCGGAGAAGACGAGCGTCTGGTAGTGGCGCGCCGCGTTGCGCAGGAGGTCGTTCGCGGCGGACTTGTCGCCCTTTTCGGCCTCGACGGCGGCCTGGGCCTGAAGGACGCCTCCAATGCGAAGCTGGAGATCGAGGGCTTCGTCGGGGCTCGTCTTGTACGGACGCATGGCCTGGATCGCGGCGATCGCGGTCGAGAAGAATTCGGAGCGCTTCTGGCGGTCGGCTTCGCCGCCGGCGGCGCGGATGCAGGCGTCGCAGAGCATCTCGTTGGCCTCCACGACGGACGCCGACCGGGGATTTTCCTTTATGAAGGACTCCAGGGAGACGCGCGCGTCCTGGTAGCGCTCCTGCGCCATGAGGATGCGGGCGCGGCCGATGCCGATGCGACCGCGCAGAGCGGTCTCTTCCGGCGTGGAGCGTTCGAGCGCGGCGACGTAGCCCTGCTCCGCCAGCGCGTAGTCGCCGGCGCCGAAGATTTCGTCGGCCGCGGCGGCCAGCTGCTGCGCGGTGTACTTGCCGCCCGGGGTGTTGATCATTTCCTTGAACTTGGCCAGCCCCTGCGTGCGGTAGCCCAGGTCAAGCAGCGCCTTGCCCTGGCGATAGAGCGCGTTGCGGGCCTGGTCGGATTCGGGGTAGTCGGACGCGAGCCGGTCGAAGTACTCCGTGGCCTTCTTCGCGTTGACCTCGGCCTCGGCGTCGTCCTTCGCGGGCAGCGTGGACCACAGCGTACCGAGCTGGAGCAGCACCTGTGGCATGTTGTCGTTCTTCGGGAACGCCTTGACCACCATTTCGTACATGGCGATGGCGCGGCGCTTGTAGGCGGAAAGCTGGGCTTCGGGCTGATTGAGCGAGGCGTAGCAGGCGGCCGAGTCGAAGAGCGATGCCAGCAGGATCTTGTTATTGGAATCCTTCTCCTTGGCGTTGCTCTCGTAAAGTGCGCGGTCCTTGCCTCCAAGGATCTTTATCAGAGCGTTGTAGTCCGCCGTGGCGGCGCCGACTGCCCTGTTGGCGGCCACGAGCGCTTCGAGCGCGGCGGCGCGGGGATCGGCCGGCTCCGCAGGCGCGGCGTCCTGACCGGCTGCGGCGCCATCGGACGCCGCGGCGCCGGGCACCGGCGCCGACGGGGCGACGCCGCGGCGCAGGTCGTCCCAGACCGTCGTGGCGGCGCGCAGTTCGGCAATCGCCTTGTTCTTGCGGGCGCGCGCCAGCGAATACCGCGCGGAAATCACGGCGGCGGACGTGGAGGCGCCCTCCGTCAGGCGATCGACGAGATTGGACCGGACGGCGATCTCAAGTTCGGTCTTTTCCATCTTGGCGTAGCAGTCACCGAGATAGCGCATCGCCTCGATCGAACGCGGCGAGGTCCCGTAGTTCTCCACCAGAACGCGGTAGAGGCGCGCGGCCTCGGCGTAATCAGGCGGATCGCCGCGATAGTGCCGCGCCGCCTCCGAAAGCAGCGCGTCGGCCGCCACGGGATGGGTGGGATAGAGGCGGAAGAAGTCGTCCATCGTGCGGCGGGACAGCTCCGGAAGCCCGTGGTCGGAGAAAAAGCCGGCCAGGAACCGCAGCGTGTCGCCGGCGCGGACGATGCCTTCGCGGGTGCTGCGCGCGAAGCGCTCCGCCAGACCGCCGGCCACGGACTCCGCCTCCATCATGAGATACGCCTTCTCGTCGGCCCCGTCCGTCGCTTCGGCCAGCTCCACGCACGACTGAACCATCAATCCCAGCGCCTGAATCGAATCCGGAATCACCTGCGGATAGTTCTTGAGAACCGACTCGAACGCCTGCACCGCCTTCTCGAACTGGTTCTGGTGATAGAGGCTGTTCGCGTTTTCGAATTGCTTGCGCGCGACGGTGGCGCGCTGCTCCGGGGTGATGGAACTCTGCACCTCGTAGCCCAGCTCGTCGAGCTTGGCCTCGATCTTCTCGACGCGCTCCATCGCCTCGACGGCCCAGGCGAAGCCCGGATACTGCACGTAGACATTGACGAGTTCGCCCATCGCCTCGGCGCAGAGACCGACGGCCCGCTCCTCGTCCTTGGGCGAAAGCGCGCCGCCCTTGGCGGAAGCGAACACCGCGTCGGCCTCGTCGGCCAGAATCGTGCCCACGAGGTATCGGCACTCGGCGATGGGGCTCATGCCCATGAGGTCGTCGCCGGTTTCGTCGCTCTGCTCCTGAAGCTGGCGGTCTATGGAGACGAGCTGCTCCATGTAGCTCTGGACGAGGTCGCGCGCCTCCTCGGGCTTGCCCCGCAGGGCGCGCACGTGCGCCAGAAGCGCGACGGAGCGGCCGAACCAGAGGTCCTGCTCCCAGAGCAGCCCCTCGATCTGCTTGTCGGCGCTGGCCAGATAGTCAAGACGCTCCTTGGTCGGCTTGCCGTCCTTGCCGGGCTTGGCGTCCTCGGCGGCCTTCACGAGCAGCTGCGCGTACTCGAACTGGGCCTGGCGGCGCATCTGCGGCGGCAGGTCCTTGAGCTTGAGAAGAGCGTCGTACGCCTTGAGCGCCTCGGCGTCGCGATGCAGGAAGAGGAGCATCTGCACGAACTTGTAGGAATTGTTCGCGTAGGAGGATACGAGCGCGGCGGGCGGGTTGCCGGCGTACTTCTTGAAAAACGCCTGATACGCCCCGAGCGCCTCCGGATACTGGCCGCGCGAGAAGCGAAAATCGGCCGCCAGAAGCTTCATCGCCCAGGTTTCGGGGGCCTCCTGGTCCTTTTCGGCGCGAATCATCTTCTCCGCCTCGTCGAAGCGACCGAGAGAAAGTACCTGCTCAAGGGCCTTCGTCTTGAGAATCGCCCGCGCGTCGGGCCATCTGGCCTGAACGTCGCGCAGAACCATGTCGGCGTACTCGGCCAGCCCGTTGCGGTTCAGGGCGTCTATGTACGAAAGCTCGCGCAGAAGCGCCGGATCGCGGCGCAGGTCGCCCTCGGCCGCGCGGGCGGGGCGCGCCGCCGCGACGGCGACCGCGGCCAGAACGAGCGGCGCGGCCAGGCGCAATCTTTGGGAAAATGGCGTTCGGAGCATGGAAAACCGTGGTTTTGTGTTTTGCGGCGCCCGCTTTTGCGGACTTCCGAAATGCGTTGCGACTCCGATTGTACGCACATGGGCCAAAAAAGACAATACCCCACGACTCACCGTTGCGCGCCCGCGGCGTAGAGGGCCATCGCCGCCACCACGAGAAGCGCGGAGAAAGCGCGCCTCGCGACGACGCCCGGCGGGACGCGCTCCTCAAGCGAGGTCCGCCCAGCCCGCGCTATGGCCCACCCCAGCGCGACGGAGACCAGGCCGCGCACGCTCTGCACGATGTTGCCCAGCACCAGCCCGCACATCGAAAAGCACGCGAACAGGGCGATCATCGCCGAAAACCAGCAGAGCGCGTACGGGACGGCCCAGCGGACCCAGACATGCCTTGCGGGCACGCCCTGCACCGCGAGCGCCGCGAGCGAAAGAAGCCCGCCCGCGACGTAGATCGCGCATGCCGCGAAGAAGGAACAACGCCCGACCGATCCGCCAAACGACGCGTCGCACGCGCCGCACGACGCCGCAATGAAGCCGTCCGACGCGCAGAACGCCACGCAGGCCGCCACCAGCCACGCCCACGCGCCGGCCGTCACGCGCCGCCCGGCGCCGGCAAGCACAAAAGCGGAAAACACCACCAGCACGACGGCCGCCCACTGCGCCGCCGTGCAGTTCTCGCCTGTGGCCGCCACGCCCGCCACCGCCAGAATCGGGACCTTCAGCGCCAGAAGCGGCGACGCGCGCGACGACTCGACGCGCTTGAGAAGAAAGAACATCGCCCCGTTCCCGGCCATGCACATGACAATGCAGGCGACGGCGAACGGCAGAAGCTTCGGCCAGTCCGGTGACGGCGAGCCGGCTCTCGGCCACGCCAGAGGAAGAAGAACGGCCGCGAACACGCCCATCACCCCGAACGACGGCGCAAGCAGAGTCCACGCCGGTTTCCCCGAGCCGCGCACGTACGAGGCGGAGACCACATACGAGCAAGACTGCAAAAACGCGGCCAGGAATCCGACTGCGAGCCCGACTGCAGTTTCCACGCCCATGCCATCAGATCCCGAGCTCAGCACCCGTCGCGAAGACCGCCGCCACCGTCCCGCGCGCATGTTTTTCGCAAATCGTCGAGCGGCGCGGGACGAGCTCCGAGGAGAAGAGAACCTGGCGCGGGGAGAGCGTGTCGCTCCCGAGGCGCAGAAACATGAGGCGGACGGCCTCTTCGCCGATGAATCGCGCGGGCTTGCAGTCCAGTGAAGTCTTTTCCATGTTGCGTTCCATTCGCTTGCGAACGGGATCCTAGCAAATCGCCATCGCCGCCGCAACATGCCGCCCGCCGCCCGTCCGCCACTGGCGCATGGAGCAGCCGACGCGCCGCCGGAAGAGGTTCTTCAGGTGAGTTTTGTTCTCGAAACCGCAGCGCGCCGTGATCTCGGCAATGGATTCTCCCGTGTGCCGCAGCAGCCGTTTGGCCTCCTCCAGCCGCCGGTCGCGGATCACCTCGTAGATCGAGCGGCCCAGGATTTCCCGGAAGCGCAGATCGACGAGGCGCCGCGAGACGCCGAGGTGCGCGGCCAGCTCCTCCGCGCCTACGTTCCGGCAGGCGTTGGCGTCGATCCACTCGACCGCGCGCTGCACAAGGGCCGCGTGCGGCGAGTCCGGCATCGTCGATTCGCGGATCGCCACTCCGCGCACACCGTATGAAAGTGTCTCCGGAATGCCGGTTTCGCCGTCCATGAGCCGCTCCAGCGTTTCCGCCGCAAGCCACCCGCAACGCCTGAAATCCTGTGCCACGGACGAAAGGCGCGGGGCGGGGGCGAGGCAGAAGACGGGATCGTCGTCGAAGCCTAGCACGGCCACGTCGTCCGGGACGCGCAGCCCCATGGAAAGGCATTCGTCCACGACACGCCTGGACATCGCGTCGTGCGCGGCGCAGACCGCCGCCGGCTTCGGCAGCCGCTCGAGCCACCGCCGCAGGCTCCGCCTTCGCGGTCTGCAAACGGAACAGTCGATGCCGCGCTCCGCCAGCGCCTCCCGGAAGAGATTCCCGCGCTCCGTCGCCCACGGCTCCTCGCGCTCCGTGCCCGCGAAGCCGAAGCCCCGAAACGCCTGTCGCGCCGCGAAATGGACGGCGGCCGCGCGCGCGAGCGCCCTCGTGTCGCAGAAAATCCGCGCGAAATTCGGGGCCGGTTCGCAGGCGAAGCGCTCCGGCGACTCGACCACGCACGGAAACCCGGCGGCGACAAGACGCTCCACGACGCGCTCCGGCGGGTGGTCCAGCAGGACAAAGCCGTCCACGCCGCTTCGGACGAGGTTCCGCACGAACGAGTCCGTCAGGCGCTCGTATCCGTAGAGCACGTCGAAGTCCCATTTGCGGCTCTCTTCAACGAGCCTCTCGTTGAAGAAATCGATCATCCCGCCGAGCTTGCGCTGGCCGGAGAAGACGCTGATCGAGAGCAGGGCCACCACGTGGCGCTGCCGCAGCTGGTCGTTCGGACGCATGGCGGCCATGCTACCCGAAACGGGGCTTGTGCGCAACAAAAAAAACATGATTTGAGCATCGGATTTCCAGAATCGTGACATATTGCCGAAATCGTGGTCTGGCGGGGAGCCCGGCGGCAGGGTAGAATCCGTGGCGTGTTCTGCGGAACGCCCGTCCGGGAAGTCCGAACGAACAGCCGCCGACACGAAAAACCAACCACGGATTCCATCCATGAAACGAAAACTCTCCGCCGCCGCGCTTTTGGCGATCCTCGCCGCAGCGTCCGCACTGACACCCCAAACCGGCCTATGCGCCATTCTTGACGACGACACGCTGATTTACATGAGCGGCGCCGACATGACGAACGAGTCCACGGCGGCTTGCGCGTTCCCCGTAAGTTCGGCCGCGACGACGGCTGCGGTTTCATCCGACACAAGCGCCGCTGCCGTTCACTCCGGCCGAGGTCCCTCCGCCACGAACTCGTCCGCCATTTCCGTCGGGGCTTCGTCAGGATGGGGCGTCGCGTTCACGGCGACAAGGCCTGGCGAGTCCCCATACAGCCTCGGCGACTTCACGTTCGAGTGCATCTTCAAATTGACTCAAACGCCGGCCTCAGGCAGCTACTTGTTCAACCACAAAGGCGGATTCCGCCTTCAGTTCAAGGAAAACTCCGTGCTCCAGTTCAGAGACGGCAGCTCCTGGGACGTGCGCTGCACGTCAAGCTTGGCCGTGGAAGAGTGGCACCACGTTGCCGTGGTGCAGAACGTCTCGGACGGGAAGATGCATTTTTACGTTGACTACTGGAAGGTCGGCGAGACGCCAGTCCCGAAATACACGGACGTCTCCACGCAGGTTTCCGATCTTGCATGTCTTGGTTGCTATAATATCGATTTCGCTTCAGGTGGCATGAAGAACGTCATATACGACGAAGTCCGCCTCGAGAAGAGGGCGCTGTCCCCAGGCGA
Source organism: uncultured Verrucomicrobiota bacterium (assembly GCA_946624575.1). GTDB lineage: Bacteria > Verrucomicrobiota > Kiritimatiellia > RFP12 > UBA3636 > UBA3636. The sequence continues at coordinate 6,297 of CAMOSH010000092.1, read as the reverse complement.
ATTCCTGACGAGTTTGCCGGTCGATGCCGATACCGCATACTACAACAGCCTGGACAAGACGCCGTCCGCAGGATATCTTGGCGACATCGAACTTCCTGTCAGGGCATACAGGGTGGAGAATTACACTTCGGCGGCAGGACGCTTCGCGGCGACCAACGACACAGCCGCCGCAAACGTCAGCGCCGCTTCCGTCGGCGGTGCAGTCCGCGAGAACGGAGGGGCGCTCTACATGGACCGTCTCGCCGTTTCCGAGGGAAGCGCCCCGAATTACGGAGGCGGCTTCATCCTCAACGACACGACTTCGCCCATAGCGGCATCAAGTTTCACGTTCGAGACGTTCTTCAAGGTGGAGTCGAGACTCACTGGCACGGCTGGTTACATTCTTTGCTACCCGCACGTCTTGTCCATTTACGTGGACACGAACGACCGCCTTCGTGCGAACATCGCGATCAACGACAGCCTGTCCGGGACATCGGTCTTGTCTTCGGACGATAACATCACGGTCGTGGACGGCAGATGGCACCACGTCGCGGCCGTGTTCGACGCGGACGCGGAGACGTTTGCGATATATCTGGACGGCACGGCCGTGAAAACTCTCGCCGGCGTCGCATCGATCGTCAAGAGCGGCGAAACGCCGGGGACGAAGTTCTTCGTCGGAGGAAGTTCGCACAACACCAACCAGAACACCTTGACCAGTTCTTTCAGCCAAGGTTGGCTGGACGAATTGAGAATCACGAAGCGCGCGTTGCGCCCCGCCGAGTTCATGACTGCGGACCCGCTCGGAAAGACCGTCCTGTGGGGACGCTTCGAGAACGGTTCTGCAATGTCTTCAGTCCCATCCAACTGTTTGGCGACTGCGGCTGCCATTGCCGGTTCCGCATCAATCGCGCGCGGCAGCGATGCCAGGCCCTCACGCAAGTACTACGCCTTTGACGGCGCGGAAGAACTGGACAACAACGGTGGCGCGGTTCTTGACGGCGGAACGATCTCATACGCCGCAAACGGGCTGCTGGACCTCCCCGTCGCGACCGTGGAGTTCTTCGTAAAAGGCCAGTCTGGTAGTTCTGCGGCCAGAGCCGCAGCCCTTGTTGCCGGGAGCGGAACGCCGTGGACGCTGACGGCGGATGGGCGGCTCGCCGTCTCCGCCGGCGGCGTTTCCGGTTCAACGGCGCTCTCGCCGTCGCCTTTCGACGGCAACTGGCACCATGTCGCCATATCTTATGCGCCCTCGAATGCGACAACGCGCGTCGTCGCGTTCGTTGACCGCCAGCGCGCCGCCGAACTGGCGGTGGGCGGCGCAATGGATTTCGGCGGAGGAGCTTCGCTGGTCTTCGGATCGGGGTTCAGCGGCGCCTTGGACGAAGTCCGTGTCTCGCAGACGCAACTGGGGTTGGAGGATCTCGAGTTTTTCGGAGCGCCTGACGCAACGGTGATGACCATCCGATGACGCGAAAAGAGCCATTTTCGATTTTGTCCGCCACCACACGCCGTGTTGCAATCCTGGCTGCATGCTGCGCCGGGGCGGTGGCGTTCGCCGCAGACTGCGGATGGAAAGTCCTGCCCCTGGCGGGCGGCGGCAACATCACCGGCGTCGAAATCGCGCCTTCCGATCCGAGCGTTTGGTATGCCCACGCTGACGTCGGCGGTCCGTGGCGCAGCGACGACGCGGGCCTCACTTGGCGCCCCCTTCACGGCAACATGACTGCGGGCATGCGTCTCGCAAACGCCGACCATGTCCGCAACCTCTCCGTCGATCCGGGCGATCCGAACCGCTTCGTCTTCGTGTCCGGATGGCTTTGCGAAACGACGCCGGCCGGCGCCTACGTTTCGAACGACGGCGGACGGACTTTCCGGCGGTCGCTGAAAGCGAAATTCAAGGGCGAGGGATCGCGCTCGAAGCGGCTGGGACGGGTCCTCGCCCGCAATCCCCTCGCGCCGCAGGAACTCTTGGTTGCGGCGGAGGGCGACGGAATCTTCCTTTCGACCGACGGCGGCGAAACATGGACGCCTTGCGGCGGCGACGGCTTCGAGTTCTGCGATGTGCTATACGACAAGACCGTCCCGGGCCGAGCGTTCGCCTCGGCGTCGCCGTCCGCATCGCCGAAAACACGTGCCGACATCCGGCACGGATTGCTGCGCTCGGACGATGACGGCCGCTCTTGGACCGTCTTGTTCGAAGGAGATGCGCCTGCGGAAATGGCCCAAATCGAAGGACGCGGCGAACTCCTCGGCATTTTCGACGTCAACTTGGAAGGCGAGATGAAAGGCAGCAGCGTCCGTATTTCCAGAGACGGCGGCGAGACGTGGACGGATTGGTCGGAAGGGTTGCCCAGGCCGACGGCGGCCACAACCAACGACGGAAACGATCGCCCTGCGACATTCCAGGCCTTGGCGGCCGGACCTGATTGCTTCCTTGCGGCAAACTGGAGCGGACGATTGTTCCGCCGGACTCCGGACATGGCGGCATGGGTTGAAATTCCCGTTGAGGGCATGACGCTTGGATGCCCGGAAAAGCAGACGTTTCTGGAAGAGGATGTCGCCCTGAAGCGGCGGCGCTGCACATGCTCCATCACCGTTGACCCGCGCGATCCTGAACACATTCTCACTACTGACTGGTATCAGATATGGGAATCGTTCGACGGCGGACGCAACTGGCGCACAGCCACCGACGGCATCTCGCCCCTAGTGCCGTTCACTGTTTCCCTCGATCCGCATTCGGAGTCGAATGTAGTGTATGGCGTCGCCGACGCCGGACTGTTCTTCTCCGACAACGGAGGAGCGACATTCTCGACAGTCCGTGCCATCAGCTCCCCGTCTTCGTTTGCATGGTCGTCCCGCATCACCGGGCGCATTTGGGTCTGCGGAGGAAAATCCGGTTTGGAAGTGGCCGTTTCGGATGACAGCGGGCGCACGTGGCGCGTGTCGCGGCGCGAAGGTCTGCCGGAGCGGACGGACGATCCGTCGGGCAAGCACCTCGCCTACACCGTCGCGGCAGACCCGACGACGGATTTCGTCTATCTCTGCGTTGGCGGCGAAGTCGGCCCCGGCAAGGGCGGCATCTACCGCTCGCCCGATGGCGATGTCTGGGAATGGTCCGGGGCCGGGCTTGATGCGTCGCAGCGGCTTTACAAGAACCACGAGTTCTCCCACGGTGGCCGTGCCGGATGGCCGCCCCAGCTCGTTTTCTCGCCAGATGGCAGCGCCATGACGTGCGGACCGGCGTCGGGCGAAACCTACTGGCTCGACAAAAGCGTCGGCGAATGGAGGAAAGTCGATGGTATGTTCAAGGACGGGCAATACACCATCGCGGCGGACCCGTTCGCACCGGGGCGCTTCCTCCTCTGCGGGAACGGGCGCATTCTCGAGTTTTCGGAAGGCGGGAGAACAGTCCGTTTCCTGCCCGGTTCGGAAGGGCTCGGCCCTTCGCTTGCATTCGACGCCAAGACGCCCGGACTCGTCGCCGCGACGACAGCCGATGGCGAGGACATCTGCATTTCCTGGGACGGAGGACGGCACTGGGGCGTCCTGCCAGGTGGAATGGACGTTCCAACCGGAAACACATGCGCTCTCGTTCTTGACCGCAAGCGGCTTTTCGTACTGACACGCGGGAGCGGCGTCTGGGCGCGAACTATTCCAGCCGGGTTCCGCGGCAACATCGACTTGCAGCCGATTACGGCGGGAGCGGACAGACTCGATCCATGAACTATTGGTGCACGTGGGGCATCCAAAACGCATTGTCAAGGACTGGCACCGGGAACCAGGATTGCGGGCGTTTTGCCGGAGACCAGGGAGCCAGATCGGCACGCCGCAACATGAGCGAAGAGCTTCTGTTTGGCTCCGACGGCTGGGCGGAGACGATGTTTCCGAAGTCGCGGAAGGATCTTCTCCTTCTGCTGGATGACGGCTGGGATGTTCCGCTCGATGCGGATCCGTGCGTTTCGATTCGACCGTTTTCGGCTCTAGTCCCCGATGCCGGAAGATTCCCCGGACTGGGCGCAACCGGAGCGGAACGGCTGAAAAACCTCAACGAGCGAATCGCAGCCGCCGGCTGGATGGGCGCGGCACTTTGGGTCGCGTGCCAGGGGTTTGGCGAAGGGGACGGAGTCAGCTTTGGCGACAGGGAAGGCCGAGATTGTTGGCGACGCCGAATGGAAGTCTCGCAAAAGGCCGGAATCCGGTACTGGAAAATCGATTGGGGCGCACGTGACGGCAGCGTCGAATACCGCAAAATGATTGGCGACGTCCGCGATGAAGTGTATCCGGAACTTGTTCTGGAGAACAAGCCGCTTTCGCACTGGGCGCCGTTCAACGGCATCGAATTCCGGAATGGAGGCGAATGCAAAGGGACCGGACGGATTTTCGGCGAAGAGGATTGTTCGCGGGATGATTGGACTGGAACCGACATCGGGAGGCTTTGCGCTTTTTCGGATGTCGTGCGCATCTACGACATGCTTCAGCCTCTTGACGGCGCTACGGCATTCGACCGCATCGCCTTTTACGGCATGGTCGTTGACATGACCTGCGCAAGGACTGTCCTCAACGTGGAAGGGAGCGTTGTTGCAGGGGCGGTGCTTGGCCATGCCTTCGGGATCATGCGGGCGCCAGGAGTCGATGGCGGCCTCTACGGCCCCGCAGACGACGTTTCACGCCTTTGCAAACGAATTGCCGAGGTTGATCGCGCAGTGGCTTGGCAACGCATTGCGCCAGCGTTCGGCGGAAGGAGCGATTGTCGTAGCCGTTTTTCCAAAAGAACGTTGACGGACGTCTGGAGGTTCAAGGCCGGCGAAGGCTGGTTGGCCGCCGCATGGGGACGCGAGGTTTTCCAATGCGCACCTGCGGTTCTTTCGCGCGGGATGGAACTGCCTGAAGTCCACGCGCTTGAAGCCGAACCACCCTTTGTCGCGGCAATGAGCCATCCCAACGGTGCCGTTTCCGTCGGCGCATTCCCGCGTGTTTGCGCAGGTCGCTATTGGACGCCGAAGGCGACGGTGAAAATCGCATGCCCGCCAGCGCATGGGCGGCCCCTCGCCGTGTTTGGCGAAATGGCCGAATTGAGGATTCCCGGAAAATTGGCCACTTGCGGAGCACGAGTGTTCGCCAAAGACCTCGCTGGCGGCGAAGCGCACGAAATCACGTCGCTCTTGTCGCAAGACGCCGGCGGAACCGTCATTCCTGGCGACGTGCTCGCGGAAATCGGGCGCGAAGCCGATCCGCAAGACGTCCATTCGGCGCCGGGCACGCTTGTTTTCGCGACGGAATCACCGCTAACGGGCAAAGCGAAACAATGAAAACCAGACACGTCGGCGTTGCCGTCAACGTTGAAGCGCCCTTTGAGGCGTTGTTTCTCTCCGACTCGCATTTGCCGCTCTGCGACTGTCGCGACGGAGATCGCAAGGCGGCCCTCGCGGCAGGACGCAACGCGGAAATGAACAACGCTCCGCGTTATCTCGAAGAGGCGCTTGGATTCGCGGAAAGCCGCAGTGCGTTGTTGCTCCACGCCGGCGACCTGATCGACTTCACGAGCGCAGCCAATTTCGATGCGGCGAAGCGCTGTTTCTCCCGCGGAAAATGGATTCTCGCGTGCGTCGGCAACCACGAATTCAGCCAGTTTGTCGGCGAGGCGGAGGAGAATGCCACATACCGTGCGCAAAGCGCCGCCGCCGTGCAGGCCGTCTGGCCGAACGACATCGACTTTGCGAGCAAGGTCGTGAACGGCGTCAACTTCGTTGCATTGGACAATTCCTACTATCGGTTTTCGGAGTTCCATCTCGTGCGCATGAAGGCGGAAGTGGAGAAAGGGTTGCCGATAGTCATGCTTTGCCATGTGCCGCTCCATGCGCCGGGTCACTATGCAAACCAGATGCGCAGGACCGGCGGTATTTGCGCCTACGAGTGCGGCGTTCCCGACGGGCTTGTCGATTCTTGGCGGAAAGAGCGCGAATGGCCGGAAAACGAGCGGTGGCGCGATCGCCGCGTTCAACAGCGTTCCGACAAGGCGACCAACAAGTTCATCGAATACCTCCGTGCGCAACCGCTCCTCAAGGCCGTTCTGACCGGCCACACCCATGCGTTCTGGGAAGAGCGCTTCTCCTCGACGGCGGTGCAGTTTACATGTCCCGCTCTTTTCAACGGGGAAGCGCTTTCGATTAGTTTCGACACAGTCGGTCGAACATCGTGACTTCTGCCGCAAGCGCGCGCTACTGGACGGCCTCTCCGGCCGCATTGCCCGCCCGTGACCCTGGGCGGAACCGGCCTAGGCCAGTTTTTGCGCGGCGGCTACCGCGCGAAGGCGCTCCC